>JAFTPN010000082.1 GCA_017463245.1 Clostridia bacterium | reverse complement strand
TGCGCTGTTCTTCGTGGTGGCGTTGAAGATGAAGTTGTCTCTGCTTTCCGGCGCGCTGACCCTTTCCATCATGGTTCTGCCCACCATCATGCGCACCACGGAGGAAGCCCTCCTGGCCGTGCCGGACAGCTTCCGCGAGGGCAGCTTCGGCCTGGGCGCGGGACGGCTGCGCACGACCTTCAAGGTGGTGCTGCCCAGCGCAATCCCCGGCATTCTGTCCGGCGTGATCCTCGCCATCGGGCGCATTGTGGGCGAGACGGCGGCGCTGATCTACACCGCAGGCACTGTGGCGGAAGTCCCCGAATCCCTGCTGGACTCCACCCGCACGCTGGCGGTGCACATGTACACCATCTCCACCGAGGGCTTGTACATCGACCAGAGCTACGCCACCGCCGTGGTGCTGCTGGTGATGGTGCTGCTCATCAACAGCCTGTCCGCCATGATCGCACGCAAAGTTGGAGGAAAACACGCATGAAGATAGAGATCAACAACCTTGACTTACATTATGGTTCTTTCCATGCCTTGAAGGGCGTGAACCTGGCCCTCCGCGAGAAGGAGATTACCGCCTTCATCGGCCCCAGCGGCTGTGGAAAATCGACCCTGCTCAAGACCCTCAACCGCATGAACGACCTCGTTGAGGGCTGCAGGATCACCGGCGAAGTCCTGCTGGACGGCGTGGATGTGTACAAGGACATCGACACGGCTCTCCTGCGCAAGCGGGTAGGCATGGTGTTCCAGAAGCCCAACCCGTTCCCCATGAGCATCTACGACAACATCGCCTTCGGGCCGCGCACCCACGGCATCCGCAGCAAGGCCAAGCTGGACGACATCATCGAGCGCAGCCTGCGCAACGCTGCCATCTGGGACGAGCTGAAAGACAGGTTGAAGAAGGATGCGCTGGGCCTGTCCGGCGGACAGCAGCAGCGGCTTTGCATCGCCCGTGCGCTGGCGGTGGAGCCGGAAGTGCTGCTCATGGACGAGCCCACCTCCGCCCTCGACCCCATCTCCACCAGCAAGATCGAAGACCTGGCGCTCCAGCTGAAGCAGGACTACACCATCGTCATGGTGACCCACAACATGCAGCAGGCAGCGCGCATTTCCGACAGGACAGCGTTCTTCCTGCTGGGCGAGGTGGTGGAGTACGATGAGACGGCGAAGATCTTCTCCGTGCCCCAGGATAAGCGCACGGAGGACTACATCACAGGGAGGTTCGGCTGATGAGAAACCGTTTTGACGAGCAGCTGCACACGCTCAATCATGAGCTGCTGGAGATGGGCGCACTGATCGAGAGCGCCATCCGCAATGCCACCACAGCGCTGGTCAATCAGGATGTGGAGGCTGCCTTGCAGGCCATCGCGGCTGATAAGGAGGTGGACCAGGCGGAGCGGGACATCGAATCCCTGTGCCTGAAGCTGCTCTCGCAGCAGCAACCTGTGGCAAGGGACTTGCGTTTGATCTCCTCCGCGCTTAAAATGATAACGGACATGGAGCGCATCGGCGATCAGGCCAGCGACATTGCCGAGCTGGTGATCTACCTGTCCAAGGAGCCGTATATCAAGGAATTGACGCACTTGCCCCAGATGGCGGAGAACGCCATCCGCATGGTGACCGGCGCGCTGGACGCTTATGTCCGCAAGGATTTGACGCTGGCGCAGGAAGTCATGGCCATGGACGACGCGATTGACGCGCTGTTCGTGACGGTCAAGGACGAGCTGATCGCCGCGATCCGCCATGATGCTGCGGCTGGCTCCCAGGCCATTGACCTGCTGATGATCGCCAAGTATTACGAGCGCATCGGCGACCACGCGCAGAACATTGCCGAGTGGGTGGAGTACGCGCTGACTGGACGACACAAGGGAGTGTTCCTCACATGATCTATTACGTTGAAGACGACGACAACATCCGGGAACTGGTGGTCTACACCCTCACGCAGATGAATCTGCCCTGCAAGGGATTCGCCGATGGTGCGTCCTTCCGCGAGGCCGTAGCGGCGGACACGCCCGACCTTGTGCTGCTCGATATTATGTTACCGGGCGAGGACGGCCTGTCCCTGCTGCGCTTCCTGCGGGAGAACCACCGCACGGCGGAAACGCCGGTCATCATGCTGACCGCCAAGGGCACCGAGATGGACAAGGTGCAGGGTCTTGACTACGGCGCGGATGACTACATGGTGAAGCCCTTTGGCATGGCAGAGCTGGTGGCGCGCATCCGGGCGCGCCTGCGCCGCACGGCTCCCAAGGAAACCGCTGACACCCTCCGCTGCGGCGCGCTGACCATCGACCGCCGCGCCCACAAGGCCTTTGTGGATGGCGCAGAAATGCCGCTGACCCTCAAGGAGTACGACCTGCTGCTCCTGCTGATGGAGAACGCGGGCGCGGCCTTCACCCGGGAGCAGCTACTGGAGCGCATCTGGGACATGGCCTACGACGGCGGTACCCGCACCGTGGACGTGCATGTGCAAACGCTGCGCACCAAGATGGGACATTGCGGCCACATGATCGAAACCGTGCGCGGCGTGGGCTATCGGTTCGGAGGCGAAAAATCATGACGCGACGCATTTTCCGCAACATCCTGCTGACGGCGGTGCTGGCGCTGCTGCTGACCTCCGCGCTGCTGGTGGGCGCGCTGTACAATGTGTATGAGGCGCGGATCTCCACTGAGCTGCGGACGGAGGCGGACTACATCGTCCGGGCACTGGACGTGACGCAGGATGATCTGAGCTACTTTTCCGCCCTGAAGCCCACCAGCCGCGTGACGCTTATTGCCCCGGACGGCACGGTGCTCTACGACAGTGACGCCGACGAGGATCGCATGGACAGCCACGCGCAGCGCCCCGAGGTGCAGTCTGCCCTTGAAACCGGCATAGGCGAAAGCACCCGTTACTCCGACACGCTCTCCGACATGACCATTTATTACGCCCGCCGCACCGCTGCTGGGAACGTGCTGCGCATTGCCAGCACGCGTTCCTCCGTGCTGGGTATATTCCTGGACGTGGCTCCGCAGATCATTGTGATGCTGCTGATGGTCGCGGCGCTGTCGCTGCTGATTGCCCGGTATTCCTCCCGGCAGATCGTGCAGCCCATCAACGATCTGAACCTGGACGAGCCGCTGGCAAACGACGTTTACGACGAGCTGGCCCCGCTGCTGAGCCGCATGGACAAGCAGTACAGCCAGATCCGCCAGCAGATGCGTGATCTCGCCCGCGCCCACGCCGACATGAATGCCATCATGGAGAACATGCGCGAGGGTCTGGTGCTGATCGACCAGGACAACCGCATCCTGTCCATCAACGGCAGCGCGGCGGCGATTTTCGCGGCAGACAGCGCGTTGGCGGAGGGAAGCGATCTGCTGACCATCTGCCGGGAGGCCGCCGTGCTGGAGATCGTCAAGGCTGCGCAGAAGGGCGAATCCGGCGATGCGGTGCTGCCCCGTGACAGCCGCACCTACCGCATTTTTGCCAGCCCCGTGATGCGGGAGGACAAGGTGCGCGGCGTGGTGCTGCTGGCGCTGGATATTTCCGCGCGATACGCCGCCGAGGCCAGCCGCCGGGAGTTTACCGCCAACGTGTCCCACGAATTGAAAACGCCGCTCACGTCCATCTCCGGCTATGCGGAGATCATCGAGAGCGGCATCGCCAAGCAGGAGGACGTGCCCGTCTTTGCAGGGAAGATCCGCGCAGAGGCCAAGCGTCTGGTGGCGCTGGTCAACGACATCCTCGAATTGTCCCGGCTGGACGAGAAGCAGGGTCTTGGCGCAAAGGAGTTTGTCCCGCTGCTGCCCATGCTGAATGCGCTGGCGGACACTTTCGACCCCATCGCACAGGAAAAGGGCGTTGCGCTGGCCGTTGAAGGCTGCAACGCTACCGTGGAGGGCTACCCTGTGTTGCTGCGGGAGCTGTTCCACAACCTGATCGACAACGCCATCAAGTACACGCCCAGCGGCGGCAAGGTGACCGTTCAGCTGGCGCAGGAAGGCGGCAGGGTCTGCTGCACGGTGCAGGACACCGGCATTGGCATCCCCGAGAAGCATCAGGCTCATGTGTTTGAGCGCTTCTACCGGGTGGACAAGAGCCACTCCCGGCAGACCGGCGGCGGGAGCCCCGCTGGCAGCACCGGCCTGGGCCTTGCCATCGTCAAGCATGTGGCGGAGGTGCATCAGGCGCAGGTGAAGCTGGAAAGCAAGCCGCAGGAGGGCACGGCTGTTTCTGTTGTATTCTGATTAACAACTGCGTTTCATCCACGTGGCTCGCCCGCGCCAACGCGGAGGTGCTGCCTGAATTACATCTTGAACGATCTGACGAGGACTACCCCTCGATTTCCCAGCCGCGACAAAACATCAAGGAGGTTCGCTTGCAATTTCAGCTGCAATGAGCGTATAATGCAAGTATGAAGGCAGGTGCATCCAGATGATGAAAGCGGAATTTGAGACCGCGCAGGAAGCGGCGCTGCGCCTGGGCGTAACGACCCGCGCCATTCAGAAATGGGCCGCTGAGGGAAGGCTGCCCGGGGCAATGCGCTACGGGCGCGCCTGGATGATCCCCAGGAACGCCGAGCCGCTGACGGCTGCTCAGATGCGCAGTGCCGCCCATCATGGCATGTCCGATGCGTATCAGCTTACGCCTTTACGGCTGGCCATGCCGCTGCTCAACAGTACCTATCCCGTGGGACGGGCAAGGGAAACCGCAGACGCCATGCCCGATGCAGATGACCGGCAGATCGCCCTGGCGGAGTACTATCTGTTCGCGGGCGATGCAGAGCAGGCCGCGCAGCTTGCCGAACCCCACATGGTCAGCCATGATCCCGGATTGCGGTTCTCTGCCAACCTGATCTGCGTCTTTGCCAATCTGGGGCGTGAACACAGCCACCTGGCGAAGTTTGCCATGCTGAACCTGAGCGAGCAGTCGAGTGCAGCGCTGACTTCCGGCGCACCGGCGCAGGTTCGGGCGCTTGCCGTCTTCGCCAGCAACCTGATCGCGGTGGATTTCCGCCTGCCATTGGCGGATGTCCCGCCGATGGAGGAGCACCTTGCCCAGCTGCCGGGCGGTTTCCGCCAGTATGCCTGCTGCGTGCTTGCGCACAAGGCATACCTTGCCAAGGATTACGGGAAGTGCCTGACCATCGCGGAGCTCAGCCTCGCCCTGAGCCCGGAGCAGTATCCCATTGCGGCGGTATACACCCATGTGGCAGCCGTCATCGCGCTGATCAATATGAAGCGCGTCGATGAAGCCCGCGCCCATATGGACAAGGCGTGGAAAATCGCCCAGCCGGACGGGCTGCTCCAGCCCTTTGTGGAGCATCACGGGCTTTTGCAGGGCATGGTGGAGGTCTACTTCAGCAAGGCTGCGCCCGATGTGCTGCGCCGCATCGTGAAGCTGACGGAAAAGTACAGCAGCGGCTGGCGCAAGGTGCACAACCTTGAGGCGAACCGCGATGTGGCCGATAACCTGACCACCATGGAGTTCACCATTGCCATGCTGTACAACCGGGGCTGGAAGATCCGCGAGATCGCCGGGCACCTCGAGTTGTCCGTGCGCACCGTGAACCGCCACATTGCGTCCATCTATGAAAAGCTGGGCATCCATGACCGGGATATGCTTGACCGCTTCATGCTCCAATAATGATCGCTATCCATGATCCGTTCGCCAAAACGAACGGATTTCTTCGTTTTGGGACAAAATTGGCACATTGTAAACGTTTTCATTACCCTTCACGGAAAAGGAATGGTGAGTTATAATACTATCATGAAAAATAACTGGGAGGTGAACCCGATATGGAGCAAAAGCACAGGGTGTATACCATCGATGGGGATGCACTGCATGTCGCCTTCACCTATGATGAGGACTGCCGCGTCTGGATCGGGGACTATCCCTACTTCGAGGATGAGCCGCGCCGCACGCCCTCGGGCCGACGATGGCGCAACATCACCCACGACAGCTGCCCCTATGCCCAAGGTCCCCACGGCGACTGCGGCTCCTGCGATCACCTTGTCAGGCAGGAGCCCGGCGACCTGATCGGCGTGTGCTACCACGATGCGCTGCGGGAAGCCGAGGATACGGCCTGACGCAGCCCCTGTCAATCCTGGAAAGCGTTGATATCCCCAATGTGATGAAGGATGGTGTTCCCATGAAGAAGAAACTGTTTCTTGCCCTGCTGACGACCCTGCTGCTCCTGCTGGCGGCTACCAGCGCGTTAGCGTCAAATGCAGAGCCCTGTACGCATCCAAATATCGATAACGTTGTTTGGCAGGACTTTGACGCGGAGCAGCATTCCGGCATTTGCCCTGACTGCGGTACGGAGGTATATGGCAACCACACCGGCGGCGACGACTCCTGTATGCCCACCTGCTCTGTCTGCAACACGCAGTATTACAATGCCAACGGCAACCACGGCGAGTTCAGTGACTGGAATCCGTACAATCACGCTCAGCATATCCGCTACTGTACGCTTTGCTGGGATTTGGAATATGCCGACCACACCGGCGGCGACGACTCCTGTGGGCCCATCTGCACTGAATGCGGCGATCAGTATTACAATGCCAACGGCAAGCACACCGGCGGCACGGCCACCTGCAGCCGGTATGCCATGTGCGAGGTGTGCGGCCATGATTATGGCGAGTTGTCCCCCCACGGCGAGTTCTCCGACTGGGAAAGATACGACGGCACTCAGCATTACCGCTACTGCACGGAGTGCGGGCAGAATAAGCAATATGCCAACCACACCGGCGGCACGGCCACCTGCGCGACGCTGGCTGTGTGCGAGGTGTGCGGCCATGATTATGGCGATTTGTCCACCACCCACGGCGAGTTCACCAACTGGATTAGCTACGACGAGACTCAGCATTACCGCTACTGCACGGTTTGCGGGCAGAATAAGCAATATGGCAACCACACCGGCGGCACGGCCACCTGCTGGCAGAGGGCTAAGTGCGAGGTGTGCAACCGGTCGTATGGCGATTTGTCCACCACCAACCACGGCGAGTTCTCCGACTGGATTGCCTACTACGACACTCAGCATTACCGCTGGTGCACGATGTGCGGGGATACGGAATATGCCGACCACACCGGCGGCACGGCCACCTGCACGGAGAAGGCTAAGTGCGAGAAATGCGGCGAGGCGTATGGCGATTATTCCACCACCAACCACGGCGAGTTCTCCGACTGGATTGCCTGCGACGAAACTCGGCATTACCGCTGGTGCAAGGATTGCGGGTTGAATTGGAAATATGGCACCCACACCGGCGGCACGGCCACCTGCAACCAGTATGCCGTGTGCGAGGTGTGCGACGAGACGTATGGCGAGTTGTCCACCACCAACCACGGCGAGTTCTCCAACTGGACGTACAGCAACACCATTCAGCATTACCGCTACTGCAAGGATTGCGGGGAGAATGAGGACTATGCCGACCACACCGGCGGCACGGCCACCTGTGAATCCGGCCCCATTTGCGAAGACTGCAAAAGGGAGTATGGTTCCTCCCTGGGCGGCCATGACTGGGGCGAGTGGAAGTCCAACGGCGACGGCACTCACACCCGCGTGTGCCTGAACGACGCGGCTCACACCGAAACCGAGGGTTGCTACGGCGGCACGGTGACTTGCACCGAGGACGGCGTGTGCAAGGACTGCGGTGCGGCTTACATCCCGGCCCGCAATCACAACTGGGGCGATTGGTGGTCCAACGGCGACGGCACCCACACCCGCGAGTGCTTCAACGATTCCACCCACACCGAAACCGGCACATGCTACGGCGGCAAGGCGAACTGTGATTGGGGCGCCGTGTGCGATCTGTGCAAAGCACCCTATACCGAACCGACCAGCACCCACACCGGCCCGTTCTCGGAGTGGACGCCCGCGGGCGGGACTGGCACGCATTCCCGCTACTGCAAGACCTGTCTCGATGAGGAGTTCGGCGACTGCACGGGCGGTACGGCCAACTGTGTGTCCGGGCCTGTCTGCACCATCTGTGAAGGTGAATACGGCAATCGGGACACCACGGCTCACATAGGCCAGATGAGTGAATGGGTGATTAATGGCGCGGCGGAGCATATGCGCACTTGTTCTGCCTGCGGATATTATGAATTCGAGAAACACAGCCCCGGCACCGCAGCTACCTGCGTGACCGGCACCATCTGCGCCGTCTGCAACAGTGAATACGGGCATATGGACTACAACAACCACACTGGCCTGCCCACCGAATGGGAGCATAACAGCGGACGCCACTGGAAATATTGTCAGACCTGCCAGGGGTATGTATTTGGTTACCACACCGGCGGCGAGGCCACCTGCACCGAGGACGGTGTGTGCGAGGTCTGCGACGCGGCTTACATCCCGGCCACCGGGCACAAATGGGGCAAGAGTGTGTCCAATGGCGACGGCACCCACACCCGTGTGTGCCGGAACGACGCAAGCCACAAGGAAACCAAGGACTGCTACGGCGGCGAGGCGACTTGCACCGCCAAGGCTGTGTGCAAGGTCTGCCGCGATGAGTATGGTGCAGTGCTGGGACACCTTCCCGGCGCAGAGGCAGACTGCACCAACGATCAGCTTTGCACCCGCGACGGCTGCGGCGCTGTGCTGGCTGAAAAGCTGGGACATGATTATGCTGCCGTTGTGACTAAGCCCACCTGCACAAAGCAAGGCTACACAACCTATACCTGCTCCCGCTGCAAGGACAGCTACAAAGCCGATCAGACTGCTGCGCTCGAACATTGGTATGATCTGTGGTATCCCAATCAGGATGGCACGAACAGTGCAGAATGCAAACGTTATGGCTGCAGCCATGAAAGAACCGCTGAATGCACGCTGTATGAAGTGACCGTGAAGGACGGCGATACGGAAACCATTCGGACGGTCTGCCCGGTCTGCGGCGATCATGAGAGGGCCATCTTTGGCGTAGTGAGCGGAGCCACGATCAAAGCCGTGCACATCAACAATAGGCTTCTCCGCGGCGAGCAGATTGTGCGTGAACTGGACGCGCCTTTCGACGGTGTGCTGTACGCTTTCACAGCGGCTTATGAGTTTGCTGGATATGTTGAGCCTTTCAACGGAAAGGTTTCCGTCTCCCTGCCTCTGGATGCAGAGAAGTATGCCGAATTCAAGCTGGTGCGCGTGGATGTGACCCCGGCAACGGAAACGACGGAGCGCACAGAGGTATGGACGGAGGTTGACTTTACCTTTGAAAATGGCAGACTGACCTTTGAAACGCATGTTGATGGGCTGTTCCTGCTCGTTCCGGTTGAGTAATCGTTAAAGATCCAAGCCAATCTATGTACCCCCTAATCAACCGGCCGGACGCAATGCGTCCGGCTTTTCACAATCTCCGACCTTATTCGATACCAGAAATGATTGCCGGATTCACCCTTGACCCGGATGGCGGTGCGCTGCTTGCGGCTCAGGTCGCGGATGCACCACTCGTTCATGATGTTCATGATCGGAGCGAACTCGTTGGTGTTGGCTTTGCCACTATTTTGATGCGCAGCGATCACCGTTGACAAATGTAACAAATTGAACTTTCTGATGAATATTCATGGTTCGTTCATACTACCTTCACAAATGTGGGGTACATTGAATATGCAATCAGGAAGGAAGCCACCACCTGACTGAGAGCAATCTCCTTTTTCCCTGACATTCATTTATGAATGTCAACCTCCCTATCCTCCATACAAGCAAAGGCCGCCGGTTGTTCGCGCTCCGGCGGCCTTTGTGATGCCATGGATTCCCGCGGATGGAACCGCTGCGCCGGGACATAGTACGGTTTGAAGGAAAATGCGGGAGTGGAAGTGCATGAAAAAAGTGAAGGCATCCCTGGCCATGCTGGGGATCACCGCGGCGGCGGTGACGGCGCTGCTGGGCGTCCATGCCGCCAAAGGCAGCCTGCCCACCGAGCGGGCCGCCCGGGTGGAGACCTGCCAGGTGACCATCGGGAGTGTGGAGCAGGTGCTGGCAGTCAGCGGTGTGGTGCGGTATGAGATGGAGTATGGCGCCATCAGCCCGGTGACGGGGGTGGTGGAGCAGGTGTATGTGCGCCAGGGAGACCGGGTGAAAGCCGGGCAGCCGCTGTTCCGGCTGAATGGCGACATGCAGGCCATGGCGGTATCGGCTGCGCTGGCAGGGCAGGAAAGCCTGCCGGAGGTGATCCCGGACGAGCTGGCCTCCAGCCAGCTGCAGGAGGCTGCGGCCACGCTGGAGTGCCTCACGGTGCGGGCGGCGGCGGACGGGCTGGTGCAGCAGGTGAGCATATCACCCCATGGCGGCGTGCTGGCGGGCAGCGTGGCGGTGGCGCTGAGCGGGGAGGAGCAGAGCATCCAATGCAGCGTGGTGCTGCGGGATGCGGAGAAGCTGACACCCGGCTTGCAGGCGAGGATCATCAAGGATGATGAACTGCTGACCATGGCGCGGGTGGAGGAGATCGCCCCGGCGCAGGTCAGCACCACCACGGGGCAAACGGTGTGCCAGGCGCGGCTGAAGCCGGAGCGAGCCATCGACCTGCCGCTGGGTGCCACGGTGGAGGTGGAGGTGATCCTCCACGGGCAGGAGGACGTGCCGGTGCTGCCCCTGCAGGCGGTGAGCGAGCACAGCACCGTGTGGTGGGTGTGCGATGGCCGGGGGTATGAGATCCCGGCGGAAGTGGTGATGGCCGACGAGGTGTGCTGCTGGGTGAACCTGCCGGAGGGCATCACCGTGGTGTGCGGCGGGGATGAGGTGACCCAGGGGCAGCGGGTGAAGGAGATGAAGCCGTGAAACTGCGGGATGCGGCGGGACTTTCGGCCAGCAATCTGCAAAAGAATCCGGTGCGCACACTGCTGACCATTCTGGGGCTGGGGGTGGGCATCGGCGCGGTGCTGACAGTGCTGACCCTGGGCAGCGCCGGGGAGGAACAGGTGGAGTTCCAGATCGCCCGGCTGGGTGTGGACAAGGTGTGGGTCACGGCGGAGGATGATCAGCACCTGGAGGCGGACGCGGGGAAGACCATCGCCGCAGCCACCGGGGCACCGGCCTGCGCGGGCGCCTACACCATGGCTGCGGTGACGCTGGATGGTCACACTGCCCTGGCGCAGGTGAATGGCTATGATGCGGGCATGGAGAGCGTTCATGCGCCAAATATCGTAGAAGGGCGATTGTTCAACTGGAAGGAATACCGGGGCAGCGCGGTGGCGCTGGTGGACGAGGCCATGGCGGAGACCCTGGGCGGCGATGTGCTGGGCAAGCGGGTGGACGTGGGCAGCCGCAAGGTGCGCATTGTGGGAATTGTGGGCGGCATGAAGGTGCAGGCGGTGTCTGCGTCGAATGGTATGATCATCCTGCCGCTGCAAACCTTTCTGGATACCTATGCCGCTGCCAGCGTGAACGAGGTGACGGTGAGCGTCCCCAGAGGCCAGCGGGCTGACTGGGTGGGCGAGGCGGCGGTGGCTGCCCTGGGGGACGGCTATCAGGCCAGCTCCCTGCAGGCGGAGATCGACGCGGCGCGCTCGGTGGTGCGCATTTTTGTGATGGTGCTGGCCTGCGTGGCGGCGGTGTGTATGCTCACCGGCGGCATCGGGGTGATGAACATCCTGCTGGTAAGCGTGCGGGAGCGTAGGCGGGAGATCGGGCTGATGAAGGCCATTGGCGGCACCTCCCGCCAGGTGGGGCTGCTGTTTTTGCTGGAGGCGGTGTGCTATGCGCTGCTGGGCGGCCTGCTGGGTGTGGCGCTGGGCATGGCCATGGTGCGGCTGTTTGGCGCCATGATCGGCCTGGATGCTGTGCTAAGTGCACAAACCGCGGTGCCTGCGGTGCTGATCGCCGGGGCGCTGGGCGTGGTGTTCGGCGTAGCGCCTGCGCTGCGGGCGGCAGGCATGGTGCCGGTGGATGCTCTGAAAACCGACTGAAAACGATGTCATAATCGGTTGAAGGGGAACCGAATCTAACATTGTGAACAAAGAAAACCCAAAAGACTTGTCAATTCGGCCAATTCACTTTTTGGGTGAAAATAGGTATAATAATCACAGTCGAAGGGCGCAGACATCGGTTATCGTGGCTGTGTCCGACATTCAGAGGAGGAATTTATTATGGCAAGCGTATCTCTGCAGCACATTTACAAGGTTTATCAGGGCGGCGTTACCGCCGTGTCTGACTTCTGCCTGGACATCCAGGACAAGGAGTTCATCGTTCTGGTCGGTCCTTCCGGCTGCGGTAAGTCCACCACCCTGCGCATGGTTGCCGGTCTGGAAGAAATCTCCGACGGCGAGCTGTACATCGGCGACAAGCTGGTGAACGACGTGGCTCCCAAGGATCGCGACATCGCCATGGTGTTCCAGAACTACGCTCTGTATCCCCATATGACCGTGTATGACAACATGGCCTTCGGCCTGAAGCTGCGCAAGACCCCCAAGGACGAGATCAAGCGCCGCGTGGAAGAAGCTGCCAAGATCCTGGACATCGCTCACCTGCTGAACCGTAAGCCCAAGGCTCTGTCCGGCGGCCAGCGTCAGCGCGTTGCCCTGGGCCGTGCCATCGTTCGTGAGCCCAAGGTCTTCCTGTTCGACGAGCCCCTGTCCAACCTGGACGCCAAGCTGCGCGTTGCCATGCGTACTGAGATCACCAAGCTGCATCAGCGCCTGCAGACCACCTTCATCTACGTTACCCATGACCAGACCGAAGCTATGACCATGGCTTCCCGCATCGTGGTTATGAAGGACGGCGTGGTGCAGCAGGTGGATACCCCCCAGAACCTGTACGACTATCCCACCAACGAGTTCGTGGCCGGCTTCATCGGCAGCCCCCAGATGAACTTCTTCGACGTGCACCTGTCCAAGGAAGGCCAGGATGTGGTTGCTACCTTCGGCGACAACAAGATCGTTGTTCCCGGCAGCAAGGTTGCCAAGTTCGTCGACGAGAGCTACATCGGCAAGGACGTTGTGATGGGCATCCGTCCTGAGAACATCAGCGACGATGAGGCCGCTCTGGCTACCTACGCCACCGCCACCATCAACGTGTCTGTGGAAGTGACCGAGCAGATGGGTTCTGAGACCTACCTGTACCTGACCACCACCGGCAAGGACGGCAACATCATCGCTCGCGTTGATCCCCGTACTGCTAGCCGCGCTGGCGACAAGATCAAGGTTGCCTTCGACGTCAACCACCTGCACTTCTTCTGCAAGGAGACCGAGAAGACCATCCTGTCCCGCTAAGTTGCACAAAAAAAGAAACCCTCTTACGAGGGTTTCTTTTTTTGTGAATGAGGGAATGAAGACGCTGCTGCGCAGCTAATGAAGGAATGAAGGAATGAGAGTGTGGCCGGAATTTGAGGAAGGTGTGGAGCGATGGGGCAGAACCACTCCCTCCGTCAGCCGCAAGCGGCTGACACCTCCCTTTACACAAGGGAGGCTCAACCCCTCAGTCCCTTCGGGACAGCTCCCCTACGAAGGGGAACCTACTATCTATTCCGCGTCGCGGCGCGACCGTATTCGCGCCGTGACCCCTCCTCGGAGACCACCCAGCAGCGCCATCCCCGAATGGGATTCTTAAGGGTCGAAGACCCTTAAGCGGGAGTGCAGAGGGCAGCGCCCTCTGCTGGGGTTTCCAAAGGGGCAACGCCCCTTTGGTGATATTTCACAAAAAGTTTGCAGTTTTCGGAGGATTTTCGCTTTGCAGGGGTGGATGGGTGTGGTATAATGGGTGAAGATGGAGAAGCGTGGCTTCTGGATGGAAGGAGCGGTTTGGGTGCTGAACAAGCATTTGCTGGATCAGATAGAGGGTGTGCTGTCGCGGCTGTCGATCCCGGTGAGCGTGATGGACAAGGATGGCGGCGCGAATCTGCCGGCGGAGGTGCGGGCATCGCTGAAGGAAATGACTGACGGTGTGCCCCAGGCCATGGACGGCATGCTGTACATGCCGGTGAAGCAGCCTGCGGTGATCCTGCATTGCCCGGAAAAGCTGCCCGGCGCCAGGGATGTATTGATCCTGGGCGGTGCGCTGGTGACCAGCCTGGGCAGCGGCGAGCAGCACAGCGAGAACTGCTATGACGTTTACCGCCGGGCGCTGCGGGGCGAACTGGTGGGCGCTGAGCTGGAGGCGCTGAGCACCGAGCATCAGCTGCCCCGGGAAATGAACCGCTGCGTGATGGTGTTCCACATGGTGCAAACGGGGCAGGATCGCGCGTTTGAGCTGCTGCGGGACATTACCCCCATGCAGGACAGGGATGTGCTGATCGACATGGATCGGCACACGGTGGCGCTGATCAAGGACATGACCGACACCGACACCATGGACGACCTGGCGCAGTATGCCCAGGCGCTGCAGGAGACCCTGATGGGCGAAACCGCGCATCAGATGACGGTGGGCATCGGCCGGAGCCGTCATACCATCGACGAGCTTCGGGAAAGCTATGCTGAGGCCAAGCGCGCCATTGAGGTGGGGCGCATCTTCCAGCCGGAGGACAGCGTGTATGTGTTCAGCAAGCTGATATTGGAACGCTTCCTGATGGAGCTGCCCCAGGACATCAGCGCGTATTACCACTCGCTTTTGTTCAACCGCAAGACCATGCGCCTGTTCAACGAGGAAATGCTGTACACCATCGACATGTTCTTCAAAAAGGATCTGAACCTGTCGGATACGGCGCGGCAGCTGTACATCCACCGCAACACGCTGGTGTATCGCCTGGACAAGGTGCAGCGGCAGACCGGGCTTGACCTGCGCTCCTTTGAGGATGCGGTGACCTTCAAAATTTTGATGGAACTGAAAAAATGCGGCGGCGAAAAGCTTGGCCGCAAATGATGGTAGAAGGTGTTTTGAATGAAAAAGAGGATCCTGCTGGCTCTTTCCCTGGTGCTGGCGCTGTGCCTGTTGAGCAGCTGCGCCTATCTGCCCTTTGCGGGGCTGACGGACATGCTTGGCATGGTCGCCCCTGCGGAGGTGGCTGATCATGGCGACACGGTGACCATTTCCAAGGAGCTGTATGAGAAGTATGAGCAGTTTGACAAGCTGATCGAGATTCAGGAAATTGCGGACATGTACTTCTTTGAGGAAGTGGACAACGAGGCCATGCTGGACGGTGCGGCGCTGGGTCTGCTGTCCGGCCTGGACGACCCCTATACCTTCTATTATTCGCCTGAGGAATATGCCGAGTACTGGGAGGATGACGAGGGCGAGTACGCTGGCGTGGGCATCCAGATCTCCGGCAACTATGCCACAGGCCTTTGCACCATCAGCCGTGTGTTCGATAATGGCCCTGCCAAGGAGGCGGGCGTGCATAAGGGCGATATCCTCTACAAGGTGGAAGACCTGTATGTGGATGCTTACAGCCTGCAGGACGCGGTGGATATCATGCGCGGCACGCCTGGAACCGATGTGAACGTGACCTTCCTGCGGGACGGCGAGGAAATGAGCTTTGTGCTGACCCGTGCGCAGATCACCGTGAACCGCGTGGAATCTACCATGCTGGCGGAGGGCATTGGCTACATTGCCCTGTATGAATTTGCGGGAGACTGTGCAGCCAAGTTTGAGGAAGCGCTGGACAATGTGGTGAAGCAGGGCGCAAAGGGCGTGATCATCGACCTGCGCGACAACCCCGGCGGCTGGGTGGATGATGCGGAGACCATCGGCGATCTGTTCCTGGACAAGGGTACGCTGTGCTATCTGGAGTACCGCGACGGCACCCGTGAGTATTATTCCACCAAGGATGGCAAGACCGATGTGAAGCTGGTCATCCTGATGAACGAGCACAGCGCCTCCTCCTCGGAGATCCTGGCCGGTGCGTTGAAGGACCGGGCGGACGCCACCATCGTGGGTGTGCAGAGCTACGGCAAGGGCATTGTGCAGAGCGTGATCCCCATCAGCGACGATGGCTCCGGTATGCAGCTGACCATTGCCCAGTATTATACCCCCAACGGCAACAAGGTGCATAAGATCGGCATTACGCCGGATGTGGAGATCCAGCTGCCGGAGGGCGACAATGGTATGTATGAGTTTGCTGACCTGGCTGATCCCCAGCTGAGCCGTGCGCTGGAGGTCATGCAGGAAAAGCTGGCGAAGTGATTGATGTTCGGAGGCGCAGAGATGCGTCTCCGAACTTTTTTTGTCAGAAAAATGTCAAAAGGCTTTTCAAATGGGATAAAGCTGGGTATAATAATGATAGCCGGAAGGCCAAACCTTAGCGGAAACGTGCGGGGGAGGCGCGGCGGATTAACTCCTGATTGACTGTCCGGGTGCGCCCTGACGGGAGATGGGAAAGGGGGAAATGGATATGTTGCTTACATCAGGCGATCGATAGGCGTGTTTGCGCTGGATTGCCTGATTATTCTTTTTTACGGAGGATGCACCATGAATGATGTTCGACTGGGTTTTGTGGGCGTGGTGATCGAGGAGCGATCCCGTGCCGAGGATGTGAACCGCATTCTTTCCCAATTCGGAGAGATCATTCGCGGGCGCATCGGTATTCCCGATCAGGAAACTGGCCTGGCGGTCATTGGCCTGATCGTGGAGGGAACCAACGACCAGGTGGGCGCCATGACCGGGCGGCTGGGGAACCTCTCCGGCGTAACGGTGAAGAGCGCGCTGACCGCCAAGAAAATTCGAAAGGAAGATTGATTTATGAAGAAGTTTGTAGCTATGCTGATGACCCTGTGCCTGGTGCTGAGCCTGGCCACGTTTGCGGTGGCGGAGGAAGCCATCAATGTGTATGCCCTGAAGGGACCCACTGGCATTGGCCTGGTGAAGGTGATGAACGACAACGACGGCACCTACAACTTTACCCTGGCTGGCGCCCCTGACGAGGTGACCGCTGCGGTGATCAACGGCGATGCCAACATCGCTGCCGTGCCCACCAACCTGGCTGCCACCCTGTACAACAAGACCCAGGGCAAGGTGCAGCTGGTGGCGCTGAACACGCTGGGCGTTTTGCACATCGTGACCAGCGACCCGGCCATCCAGAGCCTCAGCGACCTGGAAGGCAAGACCCTGTGGGCTACCGGCCAGGGTTCCACCCCTGAATATGTGCTGAACTACATTCTGGAAGCCAACGGCCTTGCCGACAAGGTGGAAGTGCAGTACCTGGCCGAGCATGCCGAGCTGGCCACCCAGGCTGCCTCCGGCATGGTGGATGTGGCGCTGCTGCCCGAACCCCATGTGACCAGCGTGCTGAACCAGAACAAGGATTTCCGCATTGCCCTGGACGTGACCGAGCTGTTCAATCAGGCTGCTGCCGGCAAGGGCGAGAACGCTGTGCTGAGCATGGGCTGCGTGATCGTGAACAAGGAATGGGCGACCAATAATGCCGATAAGCTGGCTGCCTTCATGGAGGCCTATGCTGCCAGCGTTGAATTCGTGAACACCAACGTGGACGAAGCCAGCCAGATGGTGGAAGCCCAGGGCATCATCCCCAAGGCTGCCGTGGCCAAGAAGGCTATTCCCAACTGCCACATCGTGTTCATCACCGGCGAAGAAATGAAGAGCCAAATCGCTCCCTTCTTCCAGGTGCTGTTCAACGCCAATGCCAAGTCCGTGGGCGGCGCGCTGCCGGTGGACGACTTCTACTACATCGCAAAGTAAGAGGCTTATGAACGCAAAGGTCAAAGGGATGCTCCGCAAGGCGTTTCCCATCGTGTTCTGGCTGCTGGTATGGGCAGCCTGCTACCGGGCGGTGGGCCAGGACTTGCTCCTGGCCTCGCCGCTGCAGGTGGCGCGGCGCTTCACGTTTGTGGCGGAAGCGTCCTTTTGGCGTTGCGTGGGCATGTCCCTGTGGCGCACGGCGGCGGCCTATGTGCTGGGCGTGGCCATCGCCTGCGTGCTGGCGGTGATCTGCCACGCATCAAAGCTGCTGGACGAGGTCATCAGCCCGGCGCTCTTGGTGGTGCGGGCCACGCCGGTGGCGTCCTTCATCATCCTGGCGCTGGTATGGCTGTCCTCGGCCAATGTGCCCATCCTGGCAGGTGTGCTGATGGTGGTGCCCGTTGTGTTTGCCAATGTGCGGGAGGGCATTGCCTCCACCGACAGGCAGCTGCTGGAAATGGCGAAGCTCTTCGGCTGGAGCCGCTGGAAGACCTGGCGGCGGGTGGTGATCCCCACGGTGCTGCCCACCTTTGTGGCGGCGTGCCAGGCCTGCGTGGGTCTGTGCTTCAAGGCCACCATTGCGGCGGAGGTCATTGGTGTGCCGAAGAATGCCATCGGCACCCAGCTGTACAACGCGAAGATCTACCTGGAATCCGACGCGCTGCTGGCCTGGACGCTGGTGGTGATCGTGCTGAGCATGGTGATCGAGCGGCTGCTGAAGGCTGCATTTGAAAGGGGGCTGCGCCGTGTGCATCACGCTTGACAAGGTGAGCCGCGCCTTTGACGGGCGGCAGGTGCTGCAAAACGTGAGCATGGAGCTGCCCCAGCGGGGCGCGGTGTGCTTCTTCGGCCCATCGGGCTGCGGAAAGACCACCCTGCTGCGGCTGATCTGCGGCCTGGACAAGCCGGACAGCGGCAGGGTGTATGTGCCGCAGGGGACGCGGTTCTCCTGCCACTTTCAGGAGGATCGGCTGCTGCCCTGGTACACGGCAGAGGAAAACCTGCGCCTGGTGGGTGAAAACATCGACGCCCAGGCCTGGCTGGATAAGGTGCTGCTGCCGGAGGCGGGCAGGCTGTATCCGGACGAGCTTTCCGGCGGCATGCGGCGGCGGGTGTCCCTGGCGCGGGCGCTGGCGCATGACAGCGACGTGCTGGTGCTGGACGAACCCGTGCGCGAGCTGGATGAGGCCACAGCCGACAAGATGCTGGAGCTGATCGCCCAAAGCGTGGGGGACAGGCTGCTGATCCTGGTGACCCACGACCGCACCCAGGCGGAAAAGCTGGGGTGCAGGGTGGTAGAATTCCCGCTGACCTAAAAAATGAACCCCGCAGAGCGTTCTGCGGGGTTTTGCTTATTCGCTGGTCAGTGGTGCATTCTCTTTGCCAACGTGTTCCTTCAGGATGCGGTAGAGGGCGGTGGTCAGCGGTACGCCGATCAGCATGCCCGTGATGCCCAGCAGGCCGCCGCCGATGGTGATGGCCGCCAGTACCCAGATGCCCGGCAAGCCCAGGGAGGAGCCTGCCACGCGGGGGTAGATCACATTGCCTTCGACCTGCTGGAGGATCACCAGGAAGATGAGGAAGATCAGCGCCTGGGCGGGTTCCACGGAGAAGAGCATGATGGCGCCGATGCCACCGCCGATGTAGGCGCCCGCGATGGGGATCAGCGCGGTAACGCCGATGAGGCAGCCGATCATCAGCGCATAGTCCAGCTGCAGGATCATCATGCCGATGGCGCACAGGGCGCCAAGGATGCAGGCCTCGGTGACCTGGCAGACGATATAGCTGTGGAAGCTCTCGTGCAGCACGTGCAGCACATAGTGGGCGCGGCGGTCGGTGCGCTGGGGCAGGAAGTGCGCCATGAGCTTGTTCATCTGGGCGGCAAGGCGCTCCTTGCCGGTGAGCAGGTGGATGGCGAACACCACGCCCAGGAACAGGGTCACCACGCTGGAGACCACCGTGGAGGCGGCGGAAACGGCCACGCTCATCACACTGCCAGCGCCATAGAGCACGGCGTTCAGCCCCTTGGTGAGGGTCTCCTGCAAGTTGCCCTGGTTGGCTTCCAGTTCGCCGATCACCCGGCTGTACAGGCCGGAGATGTTCAGGGTGTCCTCAGCCCAGCGAGCCACGGTGCGCAGCGCATTGGGGATGGCGCTGATGAGGACCGTGAGGCATTGATAAAGCTCGGGGACGATCATGCGCACCACCAGGAAGATCACCAGCAGCATGGTGACGATGGCCAGCAGGATGCACAGCAGCCGCAGCCAGCTGGCGGGCTTCTTCAGCCGGAACAGCTTGCCCAGGTGGCGCTCAAAAAAGCTCATCAGGATATTGACGATGAAGGCCAGCACCGCGCCGAACACCAGGGGCGAGGCAGCGGCGAAGACCAGCCCGATGACGCCTACGGCTTGATCCCAGTAGTGAATGACCAGGTACAGGAGCAGCGCCGCAATGCCGACTTCCAGCAGGGTTTTCCGTTCCAGTTTCATAGCATTCCTTCCTTTGCAAAGAAGTATATCCTGGGGCTTACACCTTGATGCGGACATAATGGTGCTCCCCATCGGAATGGTGGATGTAGCCGCCATTGTTCAGCATGGTTTTCAGCGAGCCTTCGTTGTCCAGGTTGCAGGAGAAGTAGACCTCGCTGTCCTGGAACTCAGGCAGGGTTTTCAGCAGTTCTATGGTCAGGCGCAGGCCTTCGGTGGCGTAGCCCTTGCGGCGGTGAGCCGGGTGGATGCCATAACCCACGTGGCCGGAACCAGTGCGCAGGAAGTCGTTCAGCACCGGTCGCAGCTTGAACTGCCCGACGATCTCATCGCCGTGCCAGAGGAAGTAGTAGGTGTCCGGCACATGACCGGGTTCGAGATCCTCACCCCGGCTGGCGGCCAGCCGATGGGGGATAGCCACGGTGCAGAATTCCTCGTAGGAGATGCCGTGATAGGGATTCATGAAGCCGTTCTCGGAGGGCATCTGCTGGAAGAAGTCGTATTCCTTCCGGGCGTCGGCGGGGTTGAGGGCTTTCAGGTAAAGCATGGGAAACCTCCTGCTCAATAACATAGCATATTATACCATGATGAAGCGAAAATGAACAGTGAAGCGGTGCATTTCTCATCAAAGTTTCATGAAAGGGGCGGGTTGCGGCTGAGTAGGGAATATGGTAAACTGTGCATATAGGAACAGAGGAAAAGGGGTATGTCCCATGACGAAGATCGACCTGAGCGGACTGTGGCAGGCGGCGCTGGATGAAAGCAAAGCAGAGGCGCAGCCCGCAGTTTATGCGGATAGCATCGTGCTGCCCGGCACCACCTCGCTGGCGGGACTGGGCAAGGTGAATGAGGAGTGCCCGGAGGGGTATCTCACCGACGAACACAAGTTTGAGGGCTATGCCTGGTTCAGGCGCAGCTTTCAGGTGCCGGAAAAGAAGCAGCTTGCCCTTTTGACCCTGGAGCGAACCCGTCAGACCACCGTGTGGCTGGATGGCCTGTGCCTGGGCAGCAGCGACAGCCTGTGCGGGAAGCATCAGTACCTGTTTGAAGGGCCTGAGGCTGGCCAGCATGAGATCGTCATCCGGGTGAGCAATGTGGATTACCCCACCCGGGGCGGCCACATGACCTCCCAGGACACGCAGACCAACTGGAACGGCATCACCGGGGAAATGAGCCTGACGCTGGCGGATGTGCTGCTGCTGAACGTAACGGCCATGCCGGGCGAGGATCTGCAGAGCCTGCGGGTCACCGCCGATGTGACGGGCATGCGGGATGGCACGGCCACCGTGGAGGTGGAGGGCTATCCGGCCATGGAGGTGGCGGTGAAGGATGGGTGCATCGATGCGGTGTACACCTTTGCCCAGCAGCCGCCCCTGTGGGATGAATTCCACCCCAACCTGCTGACCCTGCGGGTGAAGGCCGCCGAGGCTGAAGCCGTGCTGACCTTGGGCATGCGCCGCATGACCACCGACGGCCGCAAGCTGCTGGTGAACGGCAGGCAGGTGTTCCTGCGGGGCACCCACGATGGGCTGGTGTTCCCGCTGACTGGCCACGCCCCCACGGATGTGGACAGCTGGCTGAAAGTGATGGGGACGGCCAAGGCGTATGGCATCAACCACTACCGCTTCCACACCTGCTGCCCGCCGGAGGCTGCCTTTGCCGCAGCGGATCAGCTGGGCATTTACATGGAGCCGGAGCTGCCCTTCTGGGGTACGGTGGCGGCGCCGGGGGAAGAGGGCTACAACGAGGCGGAGCAGGTCTACCTGGTGCAGGAGGGCTTCAACATCCTGCGGTGCTTTGGGCATCATCCCTCCTTTGTGATGATGAGCCTGGGCAACGAGCTGTGGGGCAGCCAGCAGCGGCTGAACGACATGCTGCGGGGCTACAAGGCGGTTCGCCGGGACAAGCTGTATACCTCCGGCTCCAACAACTATCAGTTTGTGCCCCAGGTGCTGGAGGAAGAGGACTTCTTCTGCGGCGTGCGGCTGAGCCGGGAGCGGCTGTTCCGCGGCTCCTATGCCATGTGCGATGCGCCCCAGGGTCATGTGCAGCTCACCGAGCCGGAATCTGTGCACAACTATGACGAGATCATTGCCCCTGGCGTGGTGGAGGCGACCCAGCAGGCGGCGGGCAAAACGCTGATTCAGTATGGCACCGGTGTGAAGGAAGTGGAGGCGCAGGCGGCCGACGTGCTGCTGCCCCAGGTGCCGGTGATCTCCCATGAGGTGGGTCAGTATACCTTCTACCCGGATTTCAGCGAGATCGACAAATACACCGGCCCGGTGAAGCCGAGAAACTTCCAGGCCTTTGCCAGGCGCTTGCAGGAGAAGGGCTTGTATGACAAGCACGAAGCCTATTTCCGCTCGGCGGGCAAGCTGGCGGTGGAATGCTATCGACGGGAGATCGAGACTGCGCTGCGCAGCAGGGAGCTGAGCGGCTTCCAGCTGCTGGATCTGCAGGATTTCCCCGGCCAGGGCACGGCGCTGGTGGGCGTGCTGAATGCCTTTATGGAGAGCAAGGGGCTGATCACGCCAGAGGAATGGCGGTGCTTCTGCGCGCCCTGCGTGGTGCTGGGCTGCATGGAGCGCTTTGTGCTGGCTGATGGGGACGAGATCGCCTTGCGGGTGCTGGTCTCCGAGACCGACCCGGAGCGCAGGCACACCAGCGTGAAGGTATCCCTGCTGGAAGATGACGCTGTGCTGCAAAGCCAGGACGTGCCCGTGCCCGCTGCCGAAGGCCGCCTGACGGACTGCGGCATGGTGAGCCTTGGCGCGGCAAAGGCGCAGCAGCCCCGCAAGCTGTGCATCCGCCTTGAACTGGAGGACGGCACCTGGAACAGCTACCCGGTGTGGGTGTTCCCCAAGGGGGCGGCGAAGATCAGCCGGGAGGGCATTGAGGCGGATGGCAGAAAGGTGCGCTTTGTGAAAGCGGCGGAGGATGCGCAGCCGGGAGACATTGTGATCCCTGATGGCGAGGGCAAGCGCCCCGCGGAGTATTGCACGGACTTCTGGTGCTACCCCATGTTCCGCTCCATTTCCGAGTCCATGGGCAGGCCGGTGCCGGTGGGCACCATGGGCTTGTGCATCGACAGGGAGCATCAGGCCTTGCAGGGCTTCCCGGCGGAGGAATACACCACGCCGCCCTGGTATCGCCTGCTGCGCCACGCCCATTGCGAGGTGCTGGATGCGCCTGCGGAGATGGCGGTGGAGATGATCGACAATGTGGAACGCTGCGACCGCATGGGCATCCTGTATGTGAGGGATGGGGTGCTGCATTGCACCATCCGGCTGTGGGAGATCGCTGACGAGCCGGAGGCACAATGCCTGGCGGCGGCGCTGGTGAACTGGAACAAATAAAATAAGGGCAGGCTCCGGAAGTGTGGAGCCTGCCCTTTGTGTTATTCGTATCGGTTGGGATATTCCAGCTTTGCAAGCTGTGTGCAGCGCTGAACGAATTCAGCCTTGGCGGCTGTGTAGCCGTCGCGGTCGTGTTCGAACTGCTTCCACAGGCTCAGCTTGAGCTGCTGGTAT
Source organism: Clostridia bacterium (assembly GCA_017463245.1). GTDB lineage: Bacteria > Bacillota > Clostridia > Christensenellales > Aristaeellaceae > UBA11524. The sequence goes on along the minus strand of JAFTPN010000082.1, from coordinate 72,473 downwards.
TCCTGCGCAGCGGTGGGATGGGCGTTCAGGTAGTCGCGGAAATACAGCTCGTCATGGTCGACCGCGTGGCGAAGATGCAGGTGATATACTCTTTCAGCAAAGCCGTTTTCGGTATAGCCCTGGTTGAAGGAAAGCTTGTGTTCTGATTGAGCCATACAGATCCAGCCGGACTGACAAAGCGCCTGCTTGTAGTCGCACAATGCTTTTTCAGCGGGTGCTTCCATCAAAATATCGATGATGGGCTTGGCCCAAATGCCGTGAATGGCGGTGCTGCCAATGTGATGCACGCGGCATTCCGGGAAGCTTGCGTGCAGCTCATGGGCTTTTGCGGAATACCATTCTGCCCATTGCGGCTGCGGCTCAGTAAGAATGATGGGAAATAGCTGCCACAGCTCTTCAAGGGTCATTTCGGATAGCTTTTTGCTCATCATTTCCTCCAGATAGCCGGGTGGAACAGCGCCAGAATGGGGAAGATCTCCAGACGGCCTGCCAGCATCAGCAGGGAGAAGATGCTCTTGGCAAAGCTGCCGTAGCCGCTGAAGCCGCTGGCCACGCCGCCCAGGCCGGGGCCTACGTTGCTCACGCAGGTGAGAGCAGCGGTGAAGTTGGTTTCAAAATCGTACAGGCCTTCGAAGGAGACCAGCAGCGCGCCGAGGATGATCAGCGCAATGTAGGCGAAGAAGAACACGGCCACCTGCCGGAGGATGCTTTCCTCCACGGCCTTGCCCTCGAAGCGCACAGTTTGCACCTTGCGGGGCTGGAACACACGGCGCACCTCGCGCAGGCCTTGCTTGCTCAGCATGGCTACGCGGCAGATCTTCATGCCGCCGGCGGTGGAGCCTGCGCAGGAGCCGAAGAACAGCAGCAGCACGATGAGCATCTGCGCGGCTACAGGCCACAGGTTGATATCCGCTGTGGCATAGCCGGTGGTGGAAATGATGCTGGCCACCTGGAAGGTCGCATAGCGCAGGGCGGTGAAGAAATCGTTTTGGTAATTCGGCAGGATAACGAGGGTGATGAGCAGCGAGGAACCTGCCACGATGCACAGGAACCAGCGCAGCTCCTCGTTGTTTTTCACCTCGCGCCAGTCGCCCCTGAGCAGCTTATAGAACAGGGCGAAGTTGACGCCGAACAGCACCATGAAGAAGGCAATGACCCACTCGATGAGCGGAGAGTTGAAGGCGCCCACGCTGGCGGCGTAGTTGTTGAAGCCGCCGGTGCCAGCGGTACTCATGGCGTGGATGGAGGCTTCGTAGAAGTTCATGCCGCAGAGCATCAGCACCACCAGCATGATGGCGGTGAGCGCGCCGTAGATCAGGTAAAGCACCTTGGCGGTATCGCCCATGCGGGGGAGGATCTTGCTCAGGGTGGGGCCGGGACTTTCGGCACGAACCAGGTGGGAGGTGCGGCCGCTCATCTTGGGCAGGATGGCCAGCGTCAGCACCAGCACGCCCATGCCGCCGATCCAATGGGTGAAGGCGCGCCAGAACATCATGCCCCGGGGCTGACCCTCGAGCTGCGTCATGATGGTGGCGCCGGTGGTGGTGAAGCCGGACACGGCCTCGAAGAAGGCATCGAAGAAATTGGGGATCATGCCGCTGAACATGAAGGGCAGCGCCCCGAACAGGGACATGAGCAGCCACGCCAGCGGCACCACCAGAAAGCCCTCGCGGGCGCGGAGGTTGGTCATCTGCGGGCGGGAAAGGCAGTGCATGGGGATGCCCAGCACAAGCATCAGCCCCATGGTGTACACAAAGGAGAGGGCATCGCCATCGCCAAAGTACAGGGCCACCAGCAGCGAGGGAACCATGGAGGCGGCCTCGATGATCAGGATGGAGCCCAGCAGGCGGATCACAAGTCGTCTGTTCATTGCCGGATGACCTCGTTCAGATCGCTGATGCCGCTTTCGCAGGCCATGATGACCACGCGGTCGCCATCCTCGATGTGGTCGTTGCCGAAGGGAACGATGACCTTGCTGCCCCGGACGATGACGGCCACCAGAGTATTGCGGCGCACCTTCAGGTTTTTCAGCGGGATGCCGATATAGGGGTCGCCTGCGCGGGCGATGAACTCCAGCGCCTCGGCCTTGCCATCCACCAGGCGGTAGAGGCGCTCCACGGAGGCACCGTCGCCATTGGCACGGGCGCGGACATAGCGCAGCAGGCTGTCGCAGGTGATGGCGCGGGGGGAGACCATGCTGTCCAGTCCCAGCTCGGAAAGGATCTCCTCATAGGCCACGCGGGTGTTTTTCACGATGATCTTCGGCACACCCTGGCGGGCGGCATAGAGGCCGGTCATCAGGTTTTCCTCGTCGCGGTCGCACAGGGTCACAAAGGCGTCGGACTCCTGCAGGCCTTCCTGCTCCAGCAGCTCCTGATCGGTGCCGTCGCCCAGGATCACGTCCACATTGGGGAGCATCTCGCTGAGGTCGGCGGCCTTTTCGGGGTCGATCTCGATGATGGAAACATGGATGCCCATGGGGACGATCATCTTGGCCAGGTAGTAGCTGATGCGGCCGCCGCCCAGCAGCATGACCTTTTTGATTCGGATGGTATTGCGGCCAAGGAAGCGGAAAAACTCCGTGATGGTGGCCATTTCGCCAGCCACATGCACACGGTCGCCAGCGCGGATGATGAAATCGCCATTGGGGATGAACACCTCGCCATCCCGCTCCACGGCAGCGTAGAGCACCCTGGGGATGCCGGGCATACGGATAGCGATCTCCTTGAGGGGCGCATCAAGGATCTTGTCGTGCTCCTGGGCGCGGAACTCCACCATTTCCACCAGACCCTTGGCAAAGGGCTCGATGTTGCTGGCGAAGGGGAAGCGCAAAAGGCGGCTGATCTCCATGGCGGTGGCGCGCTCGGGATTGATGGTCAGGTCAATGCCCAGCTCCCGCTGCAGGAGGGTGAGGCTCTCGTTGTATTCGGGGTCGCGGATACGGGCGATGGTGTACTTGGCGCCCAGACGCTTGGCGATGAGGCAGCAGAGCATATTGGTCTCATCGCTGGTGGTGGCGGAAATAACGATATCGGCGGTGGACACGTCGGCCTCGATCAGCGTTTTGGCATTGGCGCCATTGCCGCGGACGCACATCACGTCCAGCGTGTCCTCGCAATGCTGAAGGGTCTCTTCATCCCGGTCGATCATCACCACATCGTGGCCTTCGGCGGTGAGGCTTTCAGCCAGCGTGTGGCCGACCTTGCCATCGCCCACAACAAGAATGCGCATAGGGAATTACCTCCATGTGGTACAATTGGATACAGGCGTATTATATCACATGCCAGCCTAAAAGAAAACGCTCTGAACAGAAATGGTACAAGTCGTAACATTTTCAGAAAGAACCGTTTGATTTCTGGTCAAAATGATTTTGAGGAAAGTGGCGGCGTTGACTTCCTTTGTCGCGTTTTGTATAATACAACATAGGGAAGCCTGTGATTTTGCGGGCTTTGATGAAAATGAAAAATAAGCTTTGGAGGTTGCATCCAAATGAAAATGACTTTCCGCTGGTATGGCAAGGAATCCGATCCGATCCCGCTGAAGTATGTGAAGCAGATTCCCGGTATGTCCGGCCTGATGGGTCTGCTGGACAAGCCCGCCGGTGTGGACTGGCCTGAGGAAGAGGTCAAGGAGCTGGTGGACTACGTCCATTCCTGCGGCCTGGAGCTGGAGGTCATCGAGAGCGTGAACGTTCACGAGGACATCAAGATGGGTCTGCCCACCCGTGATGAATACATCAAGAACTACTGCTCCACCATCCGCACCCTGGCCAAGTACGGCGTGAAGGTCATTGTGTACAACTTCATGCCCGTGTTCGACTGGCTGCGTACCGACCTGGCTCGCGTCATCGAAGAGGATGGCTCCAACAGCCTGTACTTCAACGAGGAAGATTTGGGCGAAATGGGCCCCATGGAGATCGTGCGCCGCACGGCCGAGGATTCCAAGGGCTTCACCCTGCCCGGCTGGGAGCCTGAGCGCCTGGCCCTGCTGGAAACGACCCTGAAGCAGTACGAGGGCATCACCCCCGATATGCTGCGTGAGAACTACAAGTACTTCCTGGATCGCGTGATCCCGGTATGCGAGGAAGTGGGCGTGAAGATGGCCTGCCATCCCGACGATCCCGCCTGGCCCATCTTCGGCCTGCCCCGCATCGCCCACAGCCAGGAGGACTACGACAAGATCGTGAAGCTCCACGACAGCCCTGCCAACACCCTGTGCCTGTGCACCGGCTCCCTGGGCTCCAACCCGGAAAACGACATCCCCTCCATCATCCGTCACTTCGGCGAGATGAACCGCATCGGCGCTATGCACGTGCGCAACGTGAAGTATCTGGGTCACCGCCACTTCCGCGAGGCGGCTCACCTGTCCTCCACCGGCGACCTGGATATGTTCGCCATCATGGAGGCCATCTATGATACCTGCCCCGATACCTACATCCGCCCCGACCATGGCCGCATGATCTGGGACGAGGAAGGCCGTCCTGGCTATGGCCTGTTCGACCGTGCGCTGGGCGCTACCTACCTGAACGGTATTTGGGAAGCGCTGTGCAAGACCCGCGGCGAGAAGTAAGCGGGCTGAGTGCGGTTCCTTTGTTGCTTGGCTGACCGGGGAGGCGCTGCGCTGCCCCGGATGCAGCAATGGGGCGTCGCCCCATACCCCACCAAGGGCGCTGCCCTTGGATTCTGCGAAGGGCCATCGGCTCTTTCGAAACCCTTTTTAAGGAGTGCGTTTTATGAAACTGTCCTATATCGGCTTGCAGGACAAGGCTGCCTTTGAAGCTGCCGGTATCGTCCTGCCTAAGTATGATTGGAAGCAGATGGCCGAATACACCGAGGAGCATCCCGTGTGGGTGCACTTCGGTGCCGGCAACATCTTCCGCGGCTTCATCGCCGGACTGCAGCAGCGCCTGCTGAACAATGGCATGGCTCGCAGCGGCATCATCGCGGCGGAGACCTTCGACTATGACATCATTGAGAAGATCTACGAGCCTCACGACTCCATGACCCTCATGGTGGCGCTGAAGCCCGACGGCAGCACCGACAAGGAGGTCATCGCTTCCATTGCCAAGGGTGTGCCTGCCAATTCCGCCAACGCGGAGAAGTGGAACCAGCTGAAGAAATGCTTTGAAAGCGCCGAGCTGCAGATGGCTTCCTTCACCATTACCGAGAAGGGCTATGCCCTCACCAACATCAAGGGCGAAATGATGCCCGTGGTGCTGGCTGACATCGACGAAGGCCCTGAAAAGGCTCGCCATGCCATGAGCTGCGTGGCTGCCATGCTGTGGGCTCGCTTCCAGGCTGGCGCTGCCCCCATCGCCATGGTGAGCATGGACAACTGCTCCCACAACGGCGAAAAGCTGCGCTCCTCCGTACTGACCATCGCCAAGGGCTGGGCTGAGAAGGGCTATGTCACGGCTGATTTCGTGGCCTATGTGGAGGACGAGAGCAAGGTCTCCTTCCCCTGGAGCATGATCGACAAGATCACCCCCCGCCCTGCGGAAGTGATCGAGAAGCAGCTCAATGATGCTGGCGTGGAGGACATGGCACCCGTCATCACCAGCAAGAACACATACATTGCGCCTTTCGTGAATGCTGAAATTCCCCAGTACCTGGTGGTGGAGGATCGCTTCCCCAATGGCCGCCCCGCCCTGGAGAAGGCTGGCGTGTACATGACCACCCGCGACATTGTGAACATGACCGAGCGCATGAAGGTCACCACCTGCCTGAACCCCCTGCACACCGCCCTGGCTGTGTACGGCTGCCTGCTGGGCTATGAGTCCATCGCCGCCGAAATGAAGGATGAGCAGCTGGTGAAGCTGGTGAAGACCATCGGCTATGTGGAAGGCCTGCCCGTGGTGACCGACCCCGGCATCATCAGCCCCAAGGCGTTCATTGACGAAGTGGTGGAGCAGCGCCTGCCCAACCCCTTCATCCCGGACACCCCCCAGCGCATTGCCACCGATACCTCCCAGAAGATCGCCATCCGCTTTGGCGAGACCATCAAGAGCTACATGGCCGATCCTGCCAAGGATCCCGCCAGCCTGAACGCCATTCCGCTGGTGCTGGCCGGCTGGCTGCGCTACCTGAAGGCTGTGGACGACGAGGGCAAGGAAATGACCTGCTCCTCCGATCCCATGCTGGCGCAGATGCAATCCGACCTGGCCGACGTGAAGGTGGGCGAGCCGGAATCCGTGAAGGGCAAGCTGCAGGGCATCCTGTCCAACCCGGTGATCTTCGGCGTGAACCTGTACGAAGCCGGTCTGGCTGAGAAGGTCGAGGCCCTGCTGGCCGAAGAGCTGGCTGGCGTGGGCGCTGTGCGTGCCACTCTGAAGAAATATCTTTGATAAAAAAATTGCCGTCCGAAAGGACGGCGATTTTTTTGAATTCGGAATGATGAATTCGGAATGCGGAATTGAGAGTGTGGCTCCATGGGTTGACGTGAATTCTTTTTTGTTGTATAATCATACCATCATATGAAGGAGGTGAGCGGTATGGTTGTTGGTTTCATCCGGGAGGGAGCGATCTGCCGTTCACACAGGGCTGCATAAGGCAGCACGGCCTTTTGTGACGGGAGAAATTCAGTATGCTCTTTTGCCGGAGCATACTTTTTTGTTGCCGCAAAAGGAGATAACATATGGATAAGTTGATCAGAGAGTACAACGATCAGGCATTTCAGCAGGCGTTCCGGGCGTATTTTACGGAAATGGGCATACAGGTAAGCAACTGGGAAGGCCTCTTTGCAGGAATGACGGACGAGGGTGTGCCTACCCTGCTGCGGGAGGATGAAAGCGGGCAGGTGATCGGGTTCATCATGTTCAGCAGAATTGAAATGACCAGCTGGTTCTTTGAGGACAGGTACGGTTTCATCCGGGAGTTCTGGGTGGCACCGGAACAGCGGAACAAGGGCATTGGTGCGGAACTGCTGGCGCAGGCGGAGGCGTTCTTCGCCCGGCAGGGCATCCACAAGATGATCCTGACTAGCGACACGGCGGAACGCTTCTACCTGAAGCATGGCTACCGAAGGGAGGATGGCATGGTGGCGAAGAACAAAACGCCGGTGTACGTAAAGTAATTCGGAATTATGAATTCGGAATGCGGAATGTAGTTTGTGTTCCGGTGTGTGAATCGGTACGGTAACTCAATTCCGAATTCCGCATTCCGAATTCCGAATTCTAACAAAAATGGAGTGACCTTCAGGTCACTCCATTTTTGTTAGTTCACTGCTGCTTCGAATTCCTCGAAGAATTCCGGACAGCTCCAGGTGCCGCAGGCGGCCAGCTTGTCGTTTTTCACGGCCAGCTGCACGGTGAGGCCATTGTTCAGGTGGATCAGCAGGGACTGCTTGGCGCTGATGGAGCCGCTGCTCTCATAGCTGGCGCAGGAGGTCAGCGTGGAGAAGAGGGCTTCGCAGGTGGCGCTGTCGGTAATGACGCCCACGTCGCTCAGCTCCATGCTCTGGATGCGGCCGGCGACCTGCAGGGTATCGGCCAGGTCTTCGCTGCCGCGCAGGGCGCTGCCGTTGAAGCTCACGCGCTGGAACAGGCGATAGCTGCCACCCACCTCGGCGGCCACCAGGGTGGTGTCCATACCCTTGATGGCATAGACCTCGCTGCCCTGGGAAACCTTGTTGGACAAAACGATATCGGTGCCGGAGAGGGAAGGCTCGGTGGTGAACTCGGCCACGGTGCCCAGGCTGCTGCCCAGCTGCTTGCTGCTGACGGAATCCGGGCTGGACATCATGCGGTAGTAGCGCCCCTGAATGCCGATGAGGGGGAAGCTGCCGCCATCGCCATTGGCCCACAGGCTGCGATAGCTGGGCTTTTCGCCGCTTTGACGGATGTTGACGCCGTTGTTCAGATCCAGCAGGCTGATCTCGTTGCCCACGCCATTGGTACCGGCGGCCTGGGTGGTGATCAGGGGCTGATCGGGCTGGGCGTTGAGGGCGGGAATGCCAATGCCCAGAGCCAGCGCCAGCACCAGCGCGAAGGATAGCGCAGGCACCCAGGCTGAGGTGCGGCGGCGCTGGGGAGCAGGATTGACGGCGGCTTTCTCGATACGGAGCTTCAGGTGTTGCCCGGCCGTCAGGCCTCCCAGAGCCTTATCGGTGATCTCCGGCAGTTGTTCAAGACGCTTCACCGGGCATCGCCTCCTTTCAAAATGATTTCAAGCTTTTTGCGCCCGCGGCTGAGGCGGGAGGATATGGTGCCTTCGGGGAGATCCATCATCTCGGCAATCTCGGCGATGCCGAAGCCCTGATAGTAGTGCAGGAGAATGACCTCCTTGAAGGTGGAAGGCAGCTGGTTGATGGCCTGCATGATCTCCTGCTGCTCGGCCAGCTTGCCGAATTCATCCGGAGCAGGAACCAGCTCGAAGGCGGGGGAGCCAAGCACCACACGCTTGAGCCAGGCGCCGCGCCACAGATCGCGGCAGCGGTTCAGGGCGACCTTCAAAAGCCAGGCCTTTTCGCGGCCCTCCTGCAGGTCGGGGGCGTTGGTGATCAGCCGGACGAACACGTCCTGGCACACGTCCTCGGCCTTGTGGCGGTCACCCAGGTAGAAGTAGCATACCCGCAGAACATCGGTGGCATACTTTTCGTATAGGTCTTCAAAGTATGCCATGGGGTCGCGGGTGGTGGCAGCTGCCTGCACATCGTCGTCCTCCTCTGCCAGGGCGGAGCGGATGCACAAGCCCTGCAAGCGGCGCAGAGCCGCCATGATGGTTCTTCCATCCATATAAACGATGTCCCTCCCGGTTTTATTCCAAGAAAATTGTAACGTTTTCAATAAGTTTGAAGAACTGTTTGTTACAATTTCGGACGATTATCGACATGATAGGTGAGCATGAAGTCGATGGAGTCCACCAGCGCCTTGAAGCAGGCCTGGATGATGTTGCTGGATACGCCCACGGTACTCCAGACGTGCTGCCCATCGGTGGATTCGATGGACACGCGCACGGTGGAGGCGGTGCCGCCCATGTCCAGCACGCGCACCTTGAAGTCCTTCAGGCGCATGTTGTTGATGGCTGGGTAGAAGTCTGCCAGGGTCTTGCGCAGGGCGATGTCCAGGGCGTTCACGGGGCCGTCGCCTTCACCGGCGTTGATGCCCTCCTTGCCGCCCACCTCCACCTTCACATAGGCCTGGGCGCTCTTGTCCACGGCCTGCATGTTCATGGGGCTGTGGCACAGCACATGGAAGTCCACCACCTGGAAGAACTTCGGGCGGCGGCCAAGGGTGTCCAGCGCCATGAGGGCAAAGGAACCATCCGCGTTCTCGTAGGTATAGCCGCGGGCTTCCTTTTCCTTCAGCCGGGCAATGACCTGCGCCATCTCGGTGCTGTCCCGGTTCACATCGGGCAGGATGCGGCTGAGGCGGGCGTACACCCCGGCGCGGCCAGCCTGATCGCTGATGAGAAAGCGGCGCTGGTTGCCCACGCTCTCCGGGGGGATCTGCTCGAAGGTGGCGGAGTGCTTGATCACCCCGTCGATGTGCATACCGCCCTTGTGGGCAAAGGCGGTGTGGCCCACGAAGGGCGCACGCTCGTTGAGGGAGAGGTTCATCACCTCGGCCACAAAGCGGGCGGTGTGGGTCAGCATGGGCAGGTGGCCTTCCGGCAGGCAGGGGAGGTTCAGCTTCATTTCCAGCAGGGGGATGATGGTGGTCAGGTCTGCATTGCCGCAGCGCTCGCCGATGCCGCCCATGGTGCCCTGCACGCTGGTGGCACCGGACTGCACCGCCGCCAGAGAACAGGCGGTGGCCAGGCCGCAGTCGTTATGGCAATGGATGCCCACGGGGATATCGAACTGCTGGCACACGGTGCAGACGATCTCTGCTACTTCATCGGGCAGGGAACCGCCGTTGGTATCGCAGAGGGTGAGGCACTCGGCACCGCCCTCCATGGCGGCCTGCAGGGTGGAGAGGGCGTAGGCGCTGTCGGCCTTGTAGCCATCGAAGAAATGCTCTGCATCGAACCAGACCCGCAGGCCGCGCTCGGTGAGGTAGGCAATGCTTTCGCGGATGAGGCGCAGGTTTTCCTCCCGGGTGCAGCGCAGCACCTGCTCCACGTGCAGGATAGAGCTTTTGCCGAAGATGGTCACCGTATCCACGCCGCAGGAAAGAAGTGCGGCCAGCCCGGCATCGCCCTTGGCCTGTTCGCCGGGACGGATGGTGGAGCCGAAGGCTACCAGCTTTGCATGGCGCAGGCGCTTGCCGCGGAATTCGGCAAAGAAGGCTGCGTCCTTGGGATTGGCGGCGGGGTTGCCGCCCTCGATGTATTGCACGCCCAGGTCGTCCAGCGCCAGGGCGATGCGCTTTTTATCCTCCAGGGAGAAGGTGACGCCCTCCGCCTGCGCGCCGTCGCGCAGGGTCGTGTCCAGGAGCCTGATCATCTTCCATCCCTCCGAAATCTGCAATGTTACAAGTATTATAGCATGATTTGTCGGCCTGTGGAAGATGCTGCGCCAAGGAAAATACAGCCTGGATACTGCATAATTGGCCGATTTGGTAAAAATTCTACGAAAGAAAACAGAAATGCGCTCTACCAAACTGGAAAAAGAAAAACTATACTTATTTTATATGATAGCAACCGAAAGGGGACTGCTTGATGGCAAAGAACCTGGAACAATATCAGAAAAAGCATGATTATCTTGTGTGCGTGGACAGCGACGGCTGCGCCATGGACACCATGGACGTGAAGCACTTCCGGTGCTTTGGTCCCTGCATGGTGGAGGAATGGGGCTTGCAGCAGTGGGCTGAACCCATTTTGGCACGGTGGAACGATATCAACCTCTACACCATGACCCGGGGCATCAACCGCTTTAAGGGGTTGGCCATGGCGCTTAAGGAAATCAACGGGCAGTATACGGCCATTGAGGATATCGCCGCGCTGCTCAAGTGGGCAGAGGAAAGCCCGGAGCTGTCCAACGATGCGCTGACCCGCGCCATTGAGGCCAGCCCGGAGAGCGTGTCCCTGCGCAAGGCGCTCAACTGGAGCAAGGCGGTGAATAGCTCCATTACCGCCCTGCCGGATGATGTGAAGCTTCCCTTCCCCCTGGCTAAGGAGGCTCTGGCCTTTGCCCACGAGAAGGCGGATGTGGCCATCGTGAGCAGCGCCAACCTGGGTGCGGTGCTGGAGGAGTGGGAGATGTATGGTCTGCTGCCCCATACGGACATCGTGCTGGCGCAGGATGCGGGCAGCAAGGCGCATTGCATTGCGGAGCTGCTGAAGAAGGGCTACGATCCCGCCAAGGTGCTGATGTGCGGCGACGCCCCCGGCGACCTGGCTGCGGCGGAAAAGAACGGGGTGGGGTATTATCCCATTCTGGTGCGCCGGGAAAAGGAAAGCTGGCAGGAGTTCATGGACGAGGGCTTCCAGCACCTGCTGGACGGCAGCTATGCGGGAGCCTATCAGGAAAAGAAAAAGACCGAGTTTCTGAAGAACCTCGGCGCGTGATAGAAAGGAGAAGATGATTATGGTGAATTTGAAGGCCAAGCCCTATTATCTGTCTGACGAAGATATCCAATGGGTGAATGACACCATCGCCGGTATGACTGCCGAGGAAAAGGTGGGTCAGCTGTTTTTCCAGCTCACGGCGGGCGTGGACGAGAACTATCTGCGTGAACTGATGGAGAAGTATCACCTGGGCGGCTGCCGCTACAACAATATGCCCGGCGCGGCCGTGCAGATGCAGAACCGCATCCTGCAGAAGTATGCCAAGGTGCCGGTGATCATTGCCTGCAATACCGAGACCGGCGGCAACGGCGCCTGCTCCGATGGCACCTTCATTGCCAGCGGCATCAAGATCGGCGCCACCGGCAACCGCCAGTATGCCCATGACCTGGGTCGCATGTCCAACGAGGAGGCTGCCTCCATCGGCTGCAACATGGCCTTTGCCCCCGTGTGCGACATCCACTACAACTGGGAGAACACCGAGGTGGTGGCTCGCGCCTTCGGCACCGACGCTGACCAGGTGGCCGACATGAGCAAGGCCTACCTGGAGGGCGCCCACACCATTCCCGGCTATGCCTGCGCGGCCAAGCATTTCCCCGGCAACGGCCAGGACTTCCGCGATGCCCACCTGTCCAACAATGTGAACTACTTCGGCGAAGAAGAGTGGATGGCCACCTACGGCAAGGTGTACAAGACTCTGATCGACGCTGACCTGGACGCCATTATGGGCGGCCACATCATGATGCCCACTTATATGCGCGAGGTGAAGCCCAGCATCACCGATGATGAAATGATGCCCGCTACCCTCTGCCCGGAGATCATGACCGGTCTTTTGCGCGACAAGCTGGGCTTCAATGGCATGGTGGTGACCGACGCCTCCCACATGGTGGGCATGACCAACCGCATGACCCGCAAGGAAATGCTGCCCGCTTCCATCAACGCTGGCTGCGATATGTTCCTGTTCTTCAACGATCCCGAGGAGGATTTCAACACCATGCTGGACGCCTACAAGACCGGCGTCATCAGCGAAGAGCGCATGGTGGAGGCGCTGAGCCGCATCCTGGGTCTGAAGGCGCACATGGGTCTGAACAAGAAGGCCAAGGAAGACATCGTGCCTGCGGAAGCTCCCGTGCTGGGCAAGGATGAATACAAGGCTGCCAGCGAGGCCATCAGCCGCGACGCTGTGACCCTGGTGAAGTACAAGGACGAGGGCGTGCTGCCCCTGACCCCTGAAAAGTACAAGCGCATCATGATCGTGCCGGTGAAGGGCGCGGCTGGCCCCATGGATTTCCTGGTGCAGATGGCCATGGGCGGCGCTGGTGCTCGCAAGACGCCCGCGGAAGAGCTGCGGGATCGCCTGATCGAAAAGGGCTTTGATGCTTTCATCTACGTCAGCCCGCTGGAGAAGATCAAGGAGCAGCTTGCCAAGGGCGAAAAGCCCAGCCTGAACCTGTATTTCGCCGGCAAGAACGCCATTGAGGACTTCAAGAGCCAGCAGGATCTGGTGATCACCCTGTTTGACGTAGCCAACGGCCGTCCCGCCTTCGGCATGAGCAAGGGCGGCGGCGAGATCCCGTGGTATGTGTACGAGCTGCCCGTGGTGGGCGTGAGCGTGAATGCGCCCACCATGCTGGCGGATGCGCCCCAGCTGCGCACCTACATCAATGCCTACGATGCCAAGCCCAGCACCCTTGACGCGCTAGTGGAGGGTCTGGTGGGCGGCCCCGAGGCATTTAAGGGCAAGGATCCCATTGACAGCTTCTGCGGCCTGTTTGACACGAAGCTGTAAGGCAGAAGAGGGCTGCTGGCGATGAACCAGCAGCCCTCTTATTCCACTGTGACGGACTTGGCCAGGTTTCTTGGTTTGTCTACATCGCAGCCGCGGCTGACGGCCATGTGGTAGGCCAGCAGCTGCAGGGGGATGATAGCCAGCAGAGGAGACAGCAGCGGATGGGTGTCCGGCACAGGCCAGACTTCATCGGCCACGGAATGGGTTTTCTCCAGCAGGGACTGGCTGCACACCACCAGCACCTTGGCGCCCCGGGACTTGACCTCCCGGATGTTGGAGAGGGTCTTGTCGGCCAGGCGGGGCTGGGTGAGCAGCGCGCAGACCAGCGTGCCCGGTTCGATCAGGGCAATGGTGCCGTGCTTCAGTTCCCCGGCGGCATAGGCCTCGGACATGATGTAGCTGATCTCCTTCAGCTTCAGGCTGGCCTCCAGCGCCAGGGCGTAGTCCATGCCCCGGCCGATGTAGAACACATGTCTGCGGTCGTAATACCGGCTGGCGAAGCGGGCGATCCGCCCTTCATCGGTCAGCAGCGCCTCTGCCTGGGCTGGAAGCTCGGACAGGGCGGACAGCAGGGCGGCGGCCTCGTCGCGGGTGATGGTGCCGCGCTTCTGCGCCAGGTCGATGGCCAGGAGCAGCATCACTTCCACCTGGGTGATGTAGGCCTTGGTGCTGGCCACGGCGATCTCCGGCCCGGCGCAGGTGTAGAGGGCGCTGTTGCCCACTTCACGGGCGATGGAGGAACCCAGCACATTGGTCAGCGCCATGGTTTTGGCACCCAGACGGGCAGCCTCCCGCAGGGCGGCCAGGGTGTCGGCGGTCTCGCCGCTCTGGCTGATGGCCAGGAACAGGTCGCCCGCCCCAAGAATGGGCTGGCGGTAGCGGAATTCGCTGGCCACATCCACCACCACGGGCAGGCGGGCGAGGTGCTCTATGGCGTATTTCCCTACAACGCCCGCATGGTACGCTGTTCCGCAGGCCACGATGGTAAGGGAAGAAAGCCTGCGGGCTTCTTCCGCGGTGATGGGCAGGGTGTTTTCCCGCAGCGCCATGGTCTGCGTGTCCACATAGGTGGAGAAGGTCTTTTGCAGGGCGGCGGGCTGCTCGTGGATCTCCTTGAGCATGAAGTGGGCATAGCCGCCCTTCTCGGCAGCCTCCACATCCCAGTCCACGGTGGCGGGGCGCAGCGGGCGCCGGGTGCCATAGGCATCGAACACCGTCACGCCGTCGGCACGGAGAACCGCCACCTCCTTGTCCTCCAGCATTTCGATCTGCCGGGTGTGGGCGAGCAGGGCGGGGATGTCGCTGGCGATGTACTGGGCGTGGTTGCTCAGGCCGATGACCAGGGGGCTGTCCTTGCGGGTACAATAGAGGGTGTCCGGCTCGGCGGCGCAGATCACCGCCAGGGCGTAGCTGCCCTCCAGCATGGCCAGGCTGCGCTGGAGGGTGGAGAGCATATTGCCGTCCCACAGGTGGTTGAGCAGGTGGGCGACGACCTCGGTATCCGTTTCGGAAACGAAAACGCAGCCGTGGGTTTGCAGCATGGCGCGGAGCCGGGCGTGATTCTCGATGATGCCGTTGTGAACGATGGCGATATCGCCCTTCATGTCCGTGTGGGGATGGGCGTTGAGGTCGCTGGGTTCGCCGTGGGTCGCCCAGCGGGTGTGGCCAATGCCCATGCAGCCGGGCAGGGGCGAAGATCGCAGCCGGGCCTTCAGGTTGGCGAGGCGGCCTTTCTCCTTGGCCAGGCAGATGCCGCCCCGGTGCATGGTGGCGATGCCTGCGCTGTCGTAGCCCCGGTATTCCAGGCGGTCAAGGCCGTCCAGCAGGATGGGCTGCGCCGGGTCATGGCCGATGTATCCAACAATGCCGCACATAGCTGCACCTCCACAGGCTTAATCACGAAGAAGGGAGAGGGGATCCACCGCTGCACCGTTGCGGGTGACACGCAGATGCAGGTGGGGTTCCAGATCGCTTTCATCCAGCACCGTATTGCCGCCAAAGCCGATGGTCTGCCCGGCCTCCACGGGATCACCTTCCCGCAGACCAGAGAGCATGGCCATACCAGCATATTGGGCGGTGACGCCCTCGCCGTGGTCGATGGTGACGGTGGCGCCCATCAGCCCCTTGCTGCTGGCGGCGGTCACGGTACCGTCTGCCATGGCGCGGACGGGGTCGCCCGCAGCACAGCGGAGGTCGAGGGCATCGTGGAGCTGCCACAGCCCGGTGACGCCGGACTGTACCATGCGGGTGGCATCGAAGTTGCGCAGCACGGAGATGGTCTCCAGCGGCGGCTGAAACACCTGGGGCACGGCGGTGGGGGCAGGCGTGGGCGTGGCGGCATCCCGCAGGGATTGCTGCTGGAGCTGCGCCACGGAGGCGGCGTCCCCCACGGGCGGCGTAGGCTGCACAAGGGGCGGCTGCGCCTGGTTCGTCCACGCGGCGGTTCCGGCAATGACGCCGATGCAGGCCATGAGAATGATCAGGAAGCCCTGCCGCTCCACAAAGCGGGTGTACCCCGCCGCAAATGCTCTCCACGCTGACTTGATGGAAGCCATACCTTCACCCCCGGAAGGGTAGGTTGACCAGCGGGCGCGGTTTTCATGCAAGCCAATGGGCAAGCAGGGTGGCCATGCGGCCGGGCAGCTGCCGCACCATGAGGGCGATGCGGTGGGGGACATCCTGCCACTCTGCGGGGAGGAGCGGCGCACCCAGCAGCACCCATAGCAGCGCCGCAAGCAGCACGAAGGCGTAGAGTCGGTTGATGAAGGCGTCCTTCACGGCGAAGGCTCCTTTCCAAAGAGGGATGCAGGAGCCTATGCATGACGGGTTTTGATTATGTTTTTGTCCCATATGGTGGAAATGTTTCCAAATGCATCGGCAAATGGCTGTAAAAATGTTTTGCTTTTTGAAAGAATCTTGACAAATTTCATCTAATACCTTGACGAAAGTGCATAAATGTGGGACAATAACAAATGTGGAATATGTGACGGAATTTTGCCAGTCAAGCAATAGTAAAGTTGAAAGCAGGTGCAGCCATGCGCTATGTCGCGCCCAATGCGGAAGTACGGGAATGGTTTCACCAGGGAGAAAGCCGACGCGCTTATGAAATGCTGGGCGCGCATACGGTGGAGCAGGATGGACAGGCCATGTGGCATTTTGCCGTGTGGGCGCCCAACGCCAGGCAGGTTTCGCTGATCGGCGAATTCTGCCGATGGGACAAGAACGTTTGCCCGATGGTCAAGCAGTATGACGGCATATGGGAGATTCGCCTTCCGGCCTCCATGTTTGACCCCGCATCTGATCCGGAGCGTTATAACTATGAGGATGCGGAGAAGAAGCTGAAAACCTATAAATATGCGATCGAAGGTGCTGACGGCGTATGGCGTGAGAAGGCCGATCCCTTCGGTTTTGCCATGCAGAACCGCCCCAACACCGCCTCGGTGCTGTGTGACCTGGAAAGCTACCGCTGGCAGGACGCCCAATGGATGGAGCGCCGCCAGGATAAGGACGTTTTCACCACGCCCATGAATGTGTATGAGGTGCATCTGGGATCCTGGATGCGCGAAGGCTCCACCAAGCAGGGTGGCGGCCTGGTGGGCGAGGGCAAGGACGACAAGGGGCGTATGCTCACCTATGAGGAGATCGGCGACAAGCTGATCCCCTATGTGCTGGAAATGGGCTACACCCATGTGGAATTCCTGCCGGTGATGGAGCATCCCCTGGACATGTCCTGGGGCTATCAGGTGAGCGGCTACTACGCTGCCACAGCCCGCTATGGCGAACCTCAGGCGCTGATGGCGCTGATCGACCGCTGCCATCAGGCAGGCATTGGCGTGATCCTGGACTGGGTGCCTGCTCATTTCCCCAAGGATGCATTCGGCCTGGGGCGGTTTGATGGCACCTGCTGCTTTGAGCATCCCGATCCCCGCCGGGGCGAAATGCCCCAATGGGGCACCTACCTGTTCGACTTTGCCCGGGGCGAGGTGCGCTCCTTCCTGCTGAGCAACGCCTGCTTCTGGCTGGACTGGTACCATGCCGACGGCCTGCGGGTGGATGCTGTGAGCTCCATGCTGTATTACGATTTCTGCCGTGATGGCATGGAATGGCTGCCCAATCAGTTTGGCGGGCGGGAAAACCTGGAGGCCATCTCCTTCTTCCAGAAGCTGAACGCCACCGTGCGCCACGATTTCCCCGGCGTGATGACCATTGCGGAGGAATCCCATAACTTCCCCAATGTGACCCGGCCTGCCTGGGAAGGCGGCCTGGGCTTCACCTTCAAGTGGAACATGGGCTGGATGAACGACACCCTGGCCTACATCAAGAACGATCCCATTGACCGCAAGTGGCACCACGACAAGCTGACCTTCTCGCTGTTCTACGCCTTCTCGGAGAACTTTATCCTGCCCTTCTCCCACGATGAGGTGGTGCATGGCAAGCTCTCCATGATCGACAAGCAGCCCGGTGACCTGTGGCAGAAATTTGCAGGCCTGCGCGCCCTGTATGGCTACACCATGGCGCACCCGGGCAAGAAGCTATTGTTCATGGGCGGGGAGTTCGGCCAGTTCATGGAGTGGCGCTTCGACGACCAGCTGGACTGGTTCCTGCTGCTCTATGAGAAGCATCCCGAACTGCAGAAGTGCGTGCGGGAATTGAACTTCTTCTACAAGAATACCCCGGCCATGTACGAGGTGGATGGCGGATGGGACGGCTTCCAGTGGAGCCAGGCCAACGACCAGAACAACAGCGTGGTGGCCTTTATCCGCACGGACAAGAAGGGCAAGTCTGTGCTGTGTGTGACCAACTTCACGCCCCAGTACATTCCCGTGTATCGGCTGGGTCTGCCCATGGGCGGCAAGATCACCGAGATCATGAACACCGACAGCCAGGCCTATGCGGGCTCCGGCAAGGGGAACCCCAAGCCCATCAAGGTGGAGGAGATCCCCCAGGGCGAGTTCCAGTACAGCGCCGAGATCGTGGTGCCGCCGCTGGCCACCGTGTACTTCAAGTACGACAAGGTGAAGCCCAAGGCTGCCCCTGCGCCTGACAAGCCCAAGCGTACCCGCAAACCCAAGGAGGCTGCGCCGGAAGGGGAGAAGAAGCCCGTCCGCCGCACCTGCAAAAAGGTGACCGAGGTCACCGAAAACCAAGGCAAAACGGCTGAATAAGCCTTTGCATACTGTGCTATTCGCTTTTGCGGATGGCCGATACCCCATGGTGGTTTCCGCAAAAGGAACAATTGTAAGGAGCGTGTTTCCCCATGATGAGAAAGAAGACTTGTATTGCCATGCTTCTGGCGGGCGGCCAGGGCAGCCGTCTCGGCATCCTGACCAAGAACGTCGCCAAGCCGGCTGTGCCCTATGGCGGCAAGTATCGCATCATCGACTTCCCCCTGAGCAACTGCACCAACAGCGGCATTGATACCGTGGGCGTTCTGACCCAGTATCAGCCCCTGGAACTGAACGCCTACATCGGCTCCGGCGCGCCCTGGGACCTTGACCTGTCCAACGGCGGCGTGTTCGTGCTGCCCCCCTACCAGAAGGGCAAGGTGGGCGAGTGGTACCGTGGTACCGCCAACGCCATCTATCAGAACATGGCCTTCATCGAGCAGTACAACCCCGATTACGTGCTGATCCTCTCTGGCGACCACATCTACAAGATGGACTACAACGCCATGCTGAACTTCCACATCCGCCATGGCGCCGATGCCACCATCGCCGTGCGTCCTGTGCCGTGGGAGGAGGCCAGCCGCTTTGGCATCATGAACACCGATGCCGAGGACAACATCATCGAATTCGAAGAGAAGCCCAAGAACCCCAAGAGCAACAAGGCTTCCATGGGCGTGTACATCTTCACCTGGGAAAAGCTGCGCAAGTACCTGACCGACGACGAGGCGGACAAGAAGTCCTCCAACGACTTCGGCAAGAACATCATCCCCACCATGCTGGCCGACAAGCAGGTGATGTGCGCCTACAACTTCGATGGCTACTGGAAGGACGTTGGCACCATCGAATCCCTGTGGGAAGCCAACATGGATCTGCTGGAGACCCCCATGCCCGTGGATCTGCATGACAAGAAGTGGCGCATCTACGCCCGCAACCCCGGCCTGGCTCCCCACTACATCGCCAAGGGCGCTGTGGTCGAGGACAGCCTGGTGACCGAAGGCTGCGAAGTGTTTGGCAATGTGAAGCACTCTGTGATCTTCGCCGGCGTCACCATCGAAGAGGGCGCCTGCGTGCAGGATAGTGTGATCATGCCCGGTTCCGTCATCAAGCGTGGCGCGGTCGTCCGTCGTGCCATCGTGTCCGAAAACGCCGTTGTGGGCGCGGGCAGTTTTGTTGGCGAAGAGACCGGCAACATTGCCGTGGTCGGCACCGGTATCACCGTGCCTGCCGGCGTGAAGGTTGCCGCCGGTGTGCAGGTGGACGAGAACACCGAGTATTAACCCCTTCATCATGCAGCGAAAGGATTGAATTCCATGAAAAACGTTATGGGTGTAATCTACACCGGTGAAAACGACGCCCGCCTGCGCGAATTGACCATGACCCGCGCCATCGCCGCTCTGCCTGTGCTGGGCCGCTATCGCGTGATCGACTTCCTGGTTTCCTCCATGGTGAACGGCGGCGTGAAGAACGTGGGCGTTATCATGCAGAAGAACTACCACTCCCTGATGGATCACCTGGGCTCCGGCAAGGAATGGGACCTCCACGGCAAGAACGACGGCATGTATGTGCTGCCTCCCTTCCTGACCCGCGAGAACGTGGGCGTGTACTCCGGCATGCTGGACGCCCTGCGCTCCAACACCAATTACCTCACCCGCTCCAAGCAGGAATACCTGGTGCTGAGCGGCTCCAACATCATCTACAATGCCAAGATCGCCGAGCTGGTGCGCTTCCACCAGGAATCCGGTGCTGACATCACCATGATGTACACCAAGGATCCCTCCATGCAGCGCGACGAGTATGGCTGCTACATTTCCATCGACGAGACCGGCAACGTGACCGACGTGGAAGTGGATCCCACCCATCCCAGCTACGAGAACACCTCCATGGACGTGCTGGTGATGAAGCGCGAACTGCTCCGCCAGCTGGTGGACAAGGGCGTGGCTCACGGCCACCACGACATGAACCGCGACGTGCTGATCCGCCTGGTGGCCGAGGGCAAGGCTCGCGTGAATGCCTATGAGTACAAGGGTCCCTGCTGGCGCATGGACTCCGTGCAGAGCTACTTCAAGTTCAACATGGACGTGCTGGACGCTGCCAAGCGCCGCGAGCTGTTCCACCCCGCTCTGCCCGTATTCACCAAGGTGCGCGACGAAATGCCCGCCCGCTACACCGAGAGCGCCAATGTGGTGAACTCCCTGGTGGCCGACGGCTGCGTGATCGAAGGCACGGTGGAGAACAGCGTGCTGTTCCGCGGCGTGCATATCGCCCCCGGCGCCCACGTGAAGAACTGCATCATCATGCAGGACGGCTATGTGCAGGCTGACGCCTACATCGAGAACTGCATCCTGGATAAGCAGGCCACCATCAAGCGCAATGCCCGCCTGATCGGCCCGGCTGTGTATCCCATTGTGATCGCCAAGAACGTGGTCATCTAAAAAATACTTGCAATTGCCGCGCCATTCGGTTATGATAAGAGCCGTTGGCGCGGCCTTTCATGATGCTGCGCCGCAGCTGCGGGGGAGACCCCGCACCGCAATACCTTTAGGAGGCAACTGACTGTGAAGATTCTTTTTACCGCAAGCGAATGCGTACCTTTTGTAAAGACCGGCGGCCTGGCTGACGTGGTGGGCGCTCTGGCTCCCGTGCTGGCCAAGCAGGGCCATGACGTGCGCGTCATCCTGCCCCTGTATGCTTCCATTCCCGAGAAGTATACCCAGCAGATGACCCATGTGTGCGACTTTGAAGTGCAGCTGGGCTGGCGCCGCCAGTACTGCGGCATTGAAATGCTGCAGCAGGACGGCGTGACCTGGTACTTCATGGACAATAAGTTCTACTTTGGCCGTCCCTATATTTATGGTCTGGGCGGCGATGAGTACGAGCGCTTTGGCTTCTTCTGCCGCGGCGCGCTGAACGCCCTGCCCATGCTGGACTTCCAGCCCGATGTGATCCACGCCCACGACTGGCAGAGCGGCATGATCCCTGCGCTGCTGAAGATCCAGTATGCGCACCTGCCCTTCTTCGCCAACATGAAGACCATGTACACCATTCACAACCTGCAGTACCAGGGCATCTTCGGCATCCGTGAGGTGCAGGACGTGCTGGGTCTGGGCGACAGCCTGTGGACGGATGACAAGCTGGAGTGCTACGGCTGCGCCAACTTCATGAAGGCTGCCCTGGTGTATGCTGATGTGATCACCACCGTGAGCCCCTCTTACTCCGAGGAGATCCAGACCGCCTACTACGGCGAGCGTCTGGATGGCCTGCTCCGCGCCCGCAAGGAGAGCGTGCATGGCATCCTGAACGGCATCGACATGGTGGACTATGATCCTGCCATCGACAACCGCATTGCTCAGACCTACACCTTCGAGACCCTGGAGGGCAAGGCCGCCTGTAAGGCTGACCTGCAGCAGAAGCTGGGTCTGGAAGTGAACCCGGATATCCCCGTCATCGGCATGGTGGGCCGCCTGAGCAACCAGAAGGGCCTGGACCTGGTGGACTACATCATGGGCGACCTGATGCAGAAGAATGTGCAGCTGGTGGTTCTGGGCATGGGCGAAAGCCGCTATGTGAACCTGTTCTCCTGGGCTGAGGGTGAGTACAAGGGCAAGGTTGCCGCCCGCTTCACCATGGATCACGCCCTGGCGCACCAGATCTACGCCGGCTGCGATATGTTCCTGATGCCCAGCCAGTTCGAGCCCTGCGGCCTGAGCCAGCTGATCGCCCTGCGCTACGGCACCGTGCCGATCGTCCGCGAGACCGGCGGCCTGCGCGACACCGTGCTGTCCTACAACGAGTACACCGACGAGGGCAACGGCTTCTCCTTCTTCAACTACAATGCCCACGACATGCTCAACACCATCCAGCGCGCCATCGACTTCTACAACGACCGCAAGGACGTGTGGCAGAAGCTGCAGCAGCGCGGCATGACCGGCGACTACAGCTGGACCAACTCTGCTGGCAAGTACCTGGCCATGTATGAGGAGCTGTGCGCCTCCGTGGTGAAGGAGGAAGTTCCTGCTGAGGAACCCAAGCCCGCCAAGAAGCCCCGCACCCGCAAGGTGAAGGCCGAGGGTGAAGCCGAAGCCAAGCCCGCCCGCAAGCCCCGCGCCAAGAAGGCTGAGGTGAAGGAAGAGGCTGCCGAGGCTCCCGTGAAGAAGACCCGTGCCAAGAAGGCCAAGGCCGAGGAAGCTCCTGCCGAGACCGCCGAGGCTCCTGTGAAGAAGCCCCGTGCTTCCCGCAAGAAGAAGGTCGAGGAACCCAAGGCTGAATAATCCCACATGACCAATCAGGCGCACCTGCAACAGGGTGCGCCTTTTGTGTAAGTGACATCAAGCATTCCGTGCCGCCTTGGTGGTATGATGGTGCAGAAAGGAGGGAGTCGCCATGTATGAATGGAACGAGGCTGTGCAGAGAATGATCGACTGGATCGAAGCGCATCTGACCGAGGAACCCACGCTGATGGAAATGTCCCGGCAGATCGGCTATTCGCCCAGCTACTGCTCCATGCAGTTCCACCGGGTGTGCGGGGTGACCATGAAATCCTATGTGGCAGGACGAAGGCTGGCGCGCGCGGCCATCGAGTTGCGGGACACGGACGAGCGCATTCTGGACATTGCGGTGAAGTATGGCTTTTCGTCCCAGGAGGCGCTGACGCGGGCGTTTCGGCAGACCTTCGGGTGTACGCCTGGGGCGTATCGGCGCAAGCCGGTGCCGGTGCCGCTGCCCATCTACAAGGTGATCTTCTTCCCGGAGCACTATTGTGCATTGCATCAAGGAGAGGAGAATGGGGATATGATCACGGAAGCAAGCTGGCGGCTGGAGTATATTCCGGCGCACAAGTACATGGGCATATGGGACAAGGAAGCGAAGGACTACTGCTCCTTCTGGGATGGAAAGGACTGCGACAGGATCTGCGGGATCATCGACAGCCTGGGGCATGTGAGCGACCCCATCGTGACGCCCCACACCGCGGGCTGGTATCTGAATGAAAAGGGAGAAAGGCGGTATCTGTACGGCTCCGGTATGCGGCTGGATTACGCCGGAGAGGTGCCGGAGGGCTTTGAACTGCGGGACGTGCCGGAAGGGTATTACATCGTGTTCTGCCATCCACCCTTTGATTTTTTGAAGGAGAACGTGGAGGTCATGACCCGGGTGGAGCAGCTGGCGTGGAACTTCGACCTGGAAGGGGAATACCATGGAAAGTTCGTGTGGGACGAACAGGCACGGCCGTGCTATCAGCGGCACTATCCCGAAGGGCGCGGCTATGAGGTGCTGCGCCCGGTGAAAATGAAATAAGGCGATTCGGCACATCCGCGCTGGGTGTGCCGAATTTTTGTGAAAAGACAAGTATTTCCGTGGAAAATCCGTGGTTGCACTATGGCGGTGAAGCAAGATGTGTGGTACAATCGTTACGAACGTAAAAAACGTCGAATAGCATCGAAAGGAGCGATCTTGCTTGCACCGCAGAATATGCCTGCTACTGTGCTTTGTACTGCTGATGACCGGCTGGACTGCCTCCTTTGCACAAGCAACAGAGATCCAGGCTGCACCCCTGGTACAGGCCAGCACGAAAAATGGTATGGTGAGGGTGTACCTGTCTTCTATGGGGAACCCCAAGGAAATGGACATCACCGTGGCGGGCAGCTATACCGCCGATGGCAACCACGACATGACACTTACCAGCGGCGAAACGCTGCATATTGATTTTGATCAGTCTACCGGGCAGATCACCATGGTGCGCAATGGACAGCGCTATGCCATGGGTCAGGCCATGGCGCTGCGCCGCCATGCTGCCAAGGGCAGCAACGGCCTGCGCATTGCCCAGACCAGAATGCCAGACAACCTCTACCCCGGAGACCTGCACCTCACGGCGCAGAAGTCCGGCAGCAGCTGGCGGCTGTATGCCATTGTGCATGTGTATATTGAGTATTATCTCTATGGCGTGGTGCCCTATGAGATGGGCAACTCTGCCAACATCGAGGCGCTGAAGGCCCAGGCGGTGGCGGCGCGTACCTACACGCTGAACAAGATGAACCTGCGCAAGAACAGCCTCTACGATGTGGTGGACACCACGAACGATCAGGTGTACTACGGCAATTCCGATACCACGGCCAACTGCACCGCAGCGGTGGACGCCACCCGAGGCATTGTGGTGATGAATGGCGAGGCGCTGACCAGCACCTATTACACCGCTTCCAACGGCGGCCAGACGGAATCGGCCGCCAACCGCTTCAACGCCAGCGGATATGAGTACCTGGGCATCAAGGACGACCCCTTCGACCTGATGAACTCTGCTGCGGTGAAGCGCAGCGTGACGGTGTATAAGGACAACACCTCCGGCAGCCAGGATGCCACCATCAGGAGCCTGCTGAATAGCAGGGCGCGGGCGGCCTATGGCAGCAATGCCAGCGTGACGCGGATCAACGCCATCACGCCCCACACGCCCATGTATGCATCGCCCAGCCGCCTGTACACCAAGCTGGACTTTGACGTGTCCATCCAATCCGGCAGCAGCACCCGAAGCGCCACGCTGACCCTGGACATCTTTTCCGAGCTGGAAAAGGCGCTGGGCATGAGCATCAACAGCCGGGAGAACGAATTGTGGACGGTGGAAACCTACAACGATTCCTTCAAGCTGGTGTCGCGGCGCTTTGGTCACGGCGTGGGCATGAGCCAGCGCGGCGCTATGCAGATGGGCTCCATGGGCTATACCTACGATCAGATTCTGGGCTTTTACTACGAGGGCTGCCGCCGGGTGCGGTATGCCTTTACCCACACCATCCTCTCCTCCGTGGAGAGCGGTGGCCAGGACACCATTGTGAACACGGAGGAACCGGCGGAGATCACCACCGGCAGCGGGTATACCGCAGCGGTGCGGCTCTCCGGCGTCAGCGACAGGCTGGCCATCCGCAGCGGCGCGAATGAGAATGCCTCGGTGCAGACCAGCGTGGTGAACGGCGGGCTGGTGACGGTGCTGGCCAAGGGCGACAGCTGGACGCTGGTGCGCCTGGGGCAGATCGTGGGCTATGCGCCCACCTCCGCGCTGCGCTTTGACGGCACTCCGCCCACTTCTTCTTCGGAAACGCCCTCCACCATCAGCCAATGGGCAACGGTGCAATGCAACGGCACCCTGAACCTGCGCACCAGCCCCAGCCTGAGCGCCGGGGTGCAGGCCTCTATCCCCGATGGGGCGGTGCTGTGCGTGTTCCGCACGGAAAACGGCTGGGCAAATGTGCAATACGGCGCTTCTGTGGGCTGGGCAAGCATGGACTTCCTGCGCATGAGCAGCAGCTATCCCATGCAGATCACCGGGCAGGGCAGCACGCCCGCGGTGGTGAACGTTCCCTCGGGCTCCGGAACGGTGAACCTGCGGGAAACCGCTTCCACCACCAGCCGGGTGCTGACGGCCATCCGCCATGGCAGCCCGGTGACGGTGCTGGCCAACGACGGCAGCTGGTGCTATGTGCAGGCCGACGGCTACGAAGGCTACATGATGACCAAGTTCCTGGCCATGAATGGCGAGGTGGTGACACCTCCCCAGGAGGATGCGCCCACGCTGGGCAATGGCGAGCAGGAGGCCATTGTCAAAACGGCCAGCGGCACGCTGAACCTGCGCCAGCAGCCCACCACGGCTTCCGGAGTGCTGATGACCATACCCAGAGGCGAGAGCATTGTGGTGACCAACCGCGGCACGGAGTGGTGCGCGGTGCGGTATGCGGGCATCAGCGGTTATGTGATGACCAAGTACCTTTCTTTCCCTGCGGATGAAGATGCTGCCCCCACAAGCTACGCCATTGTGGCCACGCACTCCGGCTCGCTGAACATGCGCAGGCAGCCCACCACGGGCTCCAGCGTGGTGATGCAGCTCCCCAAGGGAACCCGGGTGGGCGTGATCGGCCAGAGCGGGGAGTGGAGCCAGGTGACCTACAATGGCTCGACCGGCTATGTGATGAGCTCCTACCTGCGGGCAGAAGGCGGCACGACGGAACCGGAGGTCACCGGGAAGTATGCCACGGTGACCACCTCCGGCGGCGGGCTGAACCTGCGGGAGACGGCCTCTGCCGATGCCCGGGTGCTGCTGAGCATCCCCCAGGGCGAGGTGCTGGAGGTGACGAGCCACGCAAACGGCTGGGCGAAGGTCAGCTATGCCGGAGCCACCGGATATGTGATGGACAAGTTCCTGACCTTTACCGATGAAAAGCCGGAGAATGGCGGCAGTACGGCTCCTGCGGTTGCGTGGGTGAACACCGCCTCCGGCTCGCTGAACCTGCGGGAGACCGCGGACGCCAACGCGCTGGTGCTGATCACCATTCCCCAATATGCCCAGGTGGAGCTGCTGATGGAGGGCGACAACTGGTGCAAGGTGCGCTATGACAGCGTGACAGGCTATGTGATGAGCCGATTCCTGACCACCACCCCGCCGGAAAGCGACAGCGGCGTGCGCTATGTGAACACCACCTTCGGCGGGCTGAACCTGCGGGAGATGCCCTCTGCCGAGGCGCGGGTGCTGCTGAGCATCCCCAAGGGCACGGCGGTGACGCTGCTGGCCGAGGGCGAGGAGTGGTGCAAGATACAGTACAACGAGCACATCGGCTATGTGATGACCAAATTCCTCAGCAAGGAGTGACACGATGGAGCTGATCCACCCCGGCGAACGCCTGGACGACCTGCAGCTGGCAGGTATGCGCATCCTGCAAAAGGAGGCGGGCTTCCGCTTTGGCATGGACGCGGTGCTGCTGGCGGACTTCGCCCGGGTGGAGGCGCGGGACACTGTGGCCGACTTTGGCACGGGCACGGGCATCCTGCCGGTGCTGCTGCGGGGGCGGGGGAAGGGGAAGATCATCCACGCCTTTGAAATTCAGCCGGACATGGCCGAAATGGCCAGCCGCACCATGGCGCTCAACGGCCTGGAGAGCTGCGTGACCGTCCACGCCCTGCCGGTGGAGCAGGCGCTGACGGTGCTGGAACCTTGCAGCGTGGACGCCATCATCTGCAACCCGCCCTACGGCACGCCCGGCACCACCCTGCAAAATCCCTCGGACACGCTGCGCCTGGCACGGCATCAGACAGAGGATGGCCTGAAGGCCTGGCTGGTCACCGCGTTCCGGCTTTTGAAGGGCAAGGGCAAGTTGGCCATGGTGTACCCGGCGCCACGGATGCTGGAATTGATGCAAGCCATGGAGCAGGCGCACCTGACGCCCAAGCGCTTTCGGCTGATCTACCCCATGGCGCACAAGGCGGCCAATCTGGTGCTGGTGGAGGCGGTGAAGGACGCCAAGCCCATGCTGCACCCGGAGCCGCCGCTGATCGTGTACGAACCCGACGGCAGCATGACGCCGGAGCTGAAAAGGATCTATCATCTGGAATAATGAAAAGGAAGTCTGTTGCAGACTTCCTTTTCTCACGGATTCAACCGGGCAACGGCGAAGCTCAGCACGGCGGCGAAGGCCGTCCAGGCGGCATAGGGCACCAGCAGCCAGCCGGCCACGGGACCGGTGCGGAAGGCGCGGATCATCAGCCAGATGACCAGCGTCAGCAGGAGCAGCAGCCACCAGAAGGCCAGCCCAAAGGCCTGCATGGTGAAGAAAATGAACGGCCAGGCCAGGTTCACCAGCAGCTGCACCACATACAGCACAATGGTGGCGCGGCTGGGCACGTCCTTGCGGATCATCAGCCACAGGGAGACGCTCATGGCGGCGTAGAGGATCGACCAGGCCACGGGGAAAACCCAGCTGGGCGGCGCAAAGGACGGCTTGACGATATCGCTGTATACGGACATGGAATCGCGGGTGAGGAACCCCACCAGCGCGCCGCCGCCCAGGGTGCAGGCGAGGATCAGCACCAGGGTCGGCCAGCGTTTGCGAAGGGGGAGCTCTGTCATGCAAATCACCTCGCCATAGTGTACGGCGTTGACGGATGGTTTATGCGGCTGGTATAATAGAGGGAAGAAATGAGGTGTTGGCGTGGAGATCATTGTGATCGGCGGCGGTGCTGCAGGCATGGCGGCGGCCATTGAGGCGGCGCGGCATGGCGCGAAGGTTACGCTGCTGGAACGCATGGACAGAGTGGGCAAAAAGCTGCTGGCCACCGGCAATGGCCGCTGCAACCTGATGAATGTGGGGGAGGCTTGTTATCCCGGCGGCAGCACTTTTGCGCGATCTGTGCTGGATAAATGCGGCGTGGCGGAGCAAACGGCCTTCTGGCAGGAGCTTGGCCTGCGCCTTCGCGTGGAGGACGGCGGGCGGGTTTACCCTGCCAGCGGCCAGGCCTCCACGGTGCTGGACGCCCTGCGCCTGGCCATGGACAACCTGGGCGTGGAGATCTTGACTGGCGTAGCGGTGAAGGATATTCGTCCGGGGAAGCATGGCTTTGCGGTGGTGTCTGACGCGGGAAGCTGGCGCGGCGACAAGGTGATCCTGGCTGGCGGCGGCTGCGCCCAGCCCAAGCTGGGCAGCGATGGCAGCCTGTGGCCGGTGATGGAAAAGCTGGGTCACACGCTGGTGCAGCCAAAACCCGCGCTGACGCAGATCATGACGGACACGCTGCCCATCAAGGGGCTGAGCGGCATCCGCGTGAAGGCGGAAGTGGCGGCGGTGAAGGGCAAACAGGTGCTGCATGAGGAAAGCGGCGAGGTGCTGTTTGCCGATTATGGCATCAGCGGCGTGTGCGTGATGCAATGCGCCCGCTTTGCGGAGAAGGGCAGCGTGATGCGCCTGAATCTGCTCCACGGCATGGGCTTTGAGAGCGTGCAGCAGGCCGAGCAGGAGCTGCTGCGCCGCAAAGCTGCATGGGGGAGTCAGCCCATGGAGAAGCTGCTCACGGGGCTGTGCGTACCTCGGTTGGCGGGCAGCCTGTGCATGGAGGCGGGGATCCGCTTCCGGGACAGGCACATCGGCTCGCTGAAAAATGGCGAGGTGGCGGCGCTGGCGCAGGTGCTGGGTGCCTTTGACCTGAGCGTGAAGGGCGTGAAGGGCTTCGACAGCGCCCAGGTGACGGCTGGCGGCCTGAACGTGAATGAATTTGACCCGGAAACCATGGCCTCCAGGCTGGTGCCGGGCTTGTATGCTGCGGGAGAAATGTTGGACGTGGACGGCACCTGCGGCGGCTTCAACCTGATGTTTGCCTTTGGCAGCGGCTTATTGGCGGCCAAGGCTTGTGTGGAGGAATGACATGACCATTATCGAGACTCTATGTGTGGAATTCAAAATCGCGCCCTGGCAGGCCGAGGCGGTGATCCGCCTGCTGGACGAGGGCTGCACCCTGCCCTTTATCGCCCGCTACCGCAAGGAGCAGCACGGCTCCCTGGACGACCAGAAGCTGCGCGAGATTTCCGAGCGGCTCACCAGCCTGCGTGCCATTGAAACGCGGCGCGGGGAGATCAGCGAATCGCTGAAAAAGCTGGGCGTGTGGACGGAGGAACTGCAAGCCGCGCTGGACAAGGCCGCTACCATGGGGCAGTTGGATGATATCTACCGGCCTTATCGCCCCAAGCGCCGCACCCGCGCCATGATCGCCAGGGAAAAGGGGTTGGAGCCTCTTGCGGATGTGCTGCTGCTCCAGCTAAGCAAGGCGAAAACGCCGGAAGAGCTGGCGGAGGGATACATTGATGCGGAGAAGGGCGTGGAGGACGCGGAGGCGGCCTTGCAGGGCGCCATGGACATCATTGCCGAGCGCATCAGCGATGATCCCCAGGTGCGCACCAAGCTCAAGCAGCTGTATCACCGGGACTGCATGGTGAAAACCAGGCAGAGCGGCGAAGAGGACAGCGTTTATCGGATGTATTACGACTACCAGGAGCCGCTGCGGCTGATGCCATCGCACCGGGTGCTGGCCATGAACCGGGGAGAGAAGGAAGGCTTCCTGAAGGTTGGGCTGGACGTGAACGAGGGGGGCGTGCAGCGGATCATCCAGTCGGACTATGTGGCGCACACCGGCAGCCTGGCCACGGACTATGTGGTGAAGGCCTGCGAGGACGCCTACACCCGGCTGATCGCCCCCTCCCTGGACACGGAGCTGCGCAACGACCTGACAGCCAAGGCGCAGACGGCGGCCATCCGCGTGTTTGCCATGAATTTGAAGCCTCTGCTGATGCAGCCGCCGGTGCGCGGAAAGGTGGCCATGGGTCTCGACCCGGGCATCCGCACGGGCTGCAAGGTGGCCGTGGTGGATGCCACCGGCCGCGTGCTGGATACCGGGGTGATCTTCCCCCTGCCCAGCCATGGCAAGGTTGCCCAGGCCAAGGCGACGGTGAAGAGCCTGATCCGCAAGCACGGCGTGAGCATTGTGGCCATCGGCAACGGCACCGCCAGCCGGGAGACGGAGCAGTTCTTCGTGGATGTGATGCACGAAATGGATATGGGCGGCGATTTGAGCTACATGGTGGTCAGCGAGGCGGGTGCGTCGGTGTACTCGGCCTCCAAGCTGGCGGCGGAGGAATTCCCCCAGTTTGACGTGAGTCTGCGCTCGGCGGTGTCCATTGCCCGGCGCTTGCAGGATCCCCTGGCGGAGCTGGTGAAGATCGACCCCAAGGCCATTGGCGTGGGGCAGTATCAGCACGACCTGAAGGAGAGCGAGCTGGACGAAGCGCTGGACGGCGTGGTGGAGGACTGCGTGAACGCTGTGGGCGTGGATGTGAACACCGCCAGCCCGTCGCTTTTGAGTCATGTGGCGGGCATCAACAGCACGGTGGCGAAGAACATCGTGGCCTATCGCGAGGAGAACGGTGCTTTCCAGACCCGTGCGCAGCTGAAGAAGGTGCCCAAGCTGGGTCCCAAGGCCTTTGAGCAATGCGCGGGCTTCCTGCGCATCCCTGGCGGCAAGGATTTGATGGAGAACACCGGCGTGCATCCCGAGAGCTATGCCGCGGCCAAGGCGCTGCTCAAGCGCTTTGGTATGACCGCCAAGGAGGCCGCGGAGGGTCAGCTGCGCCCCATGGCGGAACTTGCGGGCTATGACAAGCTGGCCAAGGAGCTGGATGTGGGCGAACCCACCATCAGGGACATTGTGGCAGAGCTTTCCAAGCCCGGACGCGACCCTCGTGATGAGCTGCCGCCGCCGCTTTTGCGCACGGATGTGATGGACATGAACGACCTGGTGCAGGGCATGGAGCTGAAGGGTACCGTGCGCAATGTGACGGACTTCGGCGCCTTTGTGGACATTGGCGTGCATCGGGACGGGCTGGTGCATATCAGCCAGTTCGGCGGGCGGCGCATCAACCACCCCAGCGAGGCTGTGCGCGTGGGCGATGTGGTGACGGTATGGGTGCTGGAGGTGGATGCGAAGAAGAATCGCATCAGCCTGACAATGCGAAACGCATCACAAAAGTGACGAAGTCACTTTTGTGAGTTTGCGCTACGTCACTGTGGGCTAAAGCCCACGGTCGTTCCTCCGCGTAAGGAATGTTTTCGCCATAGGCGAAAACGACCCGCCCGCCCGGCAGAGCCGGGCGATACGATTTCAGTCAGAGGCGCTGCGGCGCCTCCGACACCTCCTGAGAATTTGAACGCAAAAAGGCGGGTTTCAGACATGGAACCCGTCTTTTTCGCGTATTTTCGTAGACAGATGTAACCAAGTGTGTTATTCTTTTGTCAAGGAGGGAAGGAACGATGATTGTATTTGACCACGTTTCCAAGCAATACGGCAAAAGCGCCACCCTGGCGGTGGATGACCTGAATATGACGGTGGAATCCGGCAAGGTGTTTGGTTACATCGGCCCCAATGGTGCGGGCAAAAGCACCACCATCCGCCTGATGACCGGCATCCTGGCGCCCACCAGCGGCCGGGTGGTGATCGGCGGGCACGACATGGCCAAGGATCCCCTGGCCGCCAAGCGTCACATTGGCTTTGTGCCGGACGCCCACGAGCTTTACGATCGGCTGACTGGCATGGAATACCTGAACTTTATGGCCGACGTGTATCAGGTGGATTCCGCCAAGCGCAAGGTGCATATCGAAAAGTATCTGAACCTGTTTGAACTGGAGGACGCGGCGGGGGAGCAGATCCGTTCCTATTCCCGCGGCATGAAGCAGAAGCTGACCATCA
The DNA here is from genome assembly GCA_017463245.1 of Clostridia bacterium. Lineage (GTDB taxonomy): Bacteria > Bacillota > Clostridia > Christensenellales > Aristaeellaceae > UBA11524. The sequence goes on along the minus strand of JAFTPN010000082.1, from coordinate 40,038 downwards.
TTGGCGCGCTGATCCACAATCCTCCCGTGTGGGTACTGGACGAACCCATGGTGGGTCTTGACCCCAAGTCCTCCCATGTGCTGAAGGAGGAAATGCGCCGACATTGCGATGCGGGCAACACGGTGTTCTTCTCCACCCACGTGCTGGAGGTGGCCGAGAAGCTGTGCGACGAGATAGCCATCATCGACAAGGGCAAGGTGCTGGCTCGCGGCACCATGGAGGAGCTGCGCTCTGGCGAGACTGGCTCCAGCCTGGAGGAACTGTTCCTGCAGCTGACTGAGGCGGAGGGCGAGGACGCATGAGAGACTATGGACTGCTCCTTGGCCTGACGCTGCGCAATCGCCTGGCGGCGCTGCGCTCCGGCAGCTGGCGCAAGGACAATGGCAAGATCGACTTTGGCCGCATCATCGGCAGCATTGTGGTGGTGCTGTCCATTGCGCTGCTGGCTGGCTGCATCATCTATGCGGAGATCAAGCTCTTTGATGTGCTGAAGATGCTCCGGCAGGAGGCGCTGCTGCCTGCCGTGGCCATGCTGCTGAGCATGCTCTCTACGCTGCTTTTGAGCTTTTTCCACGTGCTGAGCGGCTTGTATTTCAGCAAGGATACGGTGTGGATGGCCTATCTGCCGGTGCGTTCCGGCGCGGTGATGGCCGCCAAAATGACGGAAGTCTGGATGGGCGAGGTGCTGTTTGCCCTGGCCATGCTGCTGCCGGTGAACATCCTCTATGGCATGCACCTGAACGCCGATGTGCTGTATTATGTGCGCATGGCGGTGATCTCCCTGCTGGCGCCGGTGATGCCCCTGTGCATCGTGGCGCTGCTGACCTCGCTATTGGCGCGGGCGACCACGCTGGTGCGGAACAAGGAAGCCATCACGGTGGTGCTGTCCCTGGTGCTGCTGGTGGGCGTGCTGCTGCTGGAAGGCATTCTGCTGCCCAAGATCCCCGATGATGCGGACGCCATGTTCTTTGTCCGCCTGATGCTGGACAACGAGGGCATCCTGACCATGCTTACCAGCGCCTTCCCGCCGGTATTGTGGGCGGTGCATGGCCTGCAGGGCAACTGGACGGAGTTCCTGCTGTTTGTGGGCTGCTGCATGGCCTGTGTGGTGCTGATGCTGCTGCTCCTGGGCAAGAGCTACCTGGGCGTCAGCCTGAAGCAGAGCGAGCAGGGCACCCGCAAGAAGCACGTAAAGACCCATGCGGGTACCTGGAAGCAGCGCAGCCCGCTGATGGCCATGTTCAACAAGGAATGGAAGGCTGTGGTGAAGAGCCCCACGGTGGCCTTCAACTGCCTGCCCAGCATCTTCATGTTCCCGCTGATGGTGATCATGTTCATCGTGAGCATCAGCTCCATGATGGATATGAATGAATTCATGGGCGAAATGATGGGCATGGTGGAGCAGATCAGCACGCTGGATCTGGCGCTGATCCTGGCTGCGGCGGTGGGCTTTGCCAGCTTTATCAACCCGGCGGTGGCCACGGCGGTCTCCCGCGAGGGCAGCAGGCTGGACATCAGCCGGATGATCCCCGTTTCCGCCCGGACGCAGATGACCGCCAAGCTGATGGTGGGCATGCTGATCGACGTGCTGGCGGTGGGCATCTCGGTGATCCTGCTGCTGGTGCTGCTGCCCCAGCTGAGCGGGGCGATCCTGCTGGGCGGTGCGCTGGCGCTGATGCTGTGCTATGCCAGCTCCGCCATGAACCTGACGCTGGACGCTGTGCGCCCCAACCTGCATTGGACAAACGAAGCCCAGGTGGTGAAGCAGGGCGCCAATGTGGCCTTTGGTATGCTGATCGGCATGGCGCTGTTCGCGCTGCCCATCATCCCGCCGATTTTGCTGCTGGGCAGCGCGCCCTGGGTGCGCTTTGCCGCCGCTGGCGGTGTGCTGGTGCTGGAAGTGGTGCTGGGTGCGGTGCTGCTGCGCCTGGTGGCTGAGAAGCGCTTTGCACGGCTGGAACCCACGGCATAAGCCGAAGCATGATATTTCAGTCCTCCATGATGGAAGAATCATGGAGGATTTTTCGTTTATTGGATAGAATACCTTTCAGAAGAAATGGTGTTGAGTTTACGAGCCAAGGAGGCCTTGCGTGATGAAGGACGAAAGGACGCTGTACATCGTTGTACCCTGCTACAAGGAGGAGGCGGTGCTGCCGGAAACGGCCAAGCGGCTGAAGAAGAAAGTGCAAACGCTGCTGGCGGCGGGGAAGATCTCCGATAAGAGCCGGGTGATGTTTGTCAACGATGGCTCCAGGGATCGCACCTGGGAGATCATCAGCCAGCTGCATGAGGATGAGCCCAAGTTGTTCTCTGGCGTGAACCTGGCCAGGAACCGCGGGCATCAGAATGCGCTGCTGGCAGGCCTGATGACGGCGGTGAACCACGCGGACATGGTGATCTCCATGGACGCCGACCTGCAGGACGATGTGGACGCGGTGGACGCCATGGTGGATGCCTACCACAAGGGCTACGACGTGGTGTATGGGGTGCGCTCCTCCCGCAAGACGGATACCTTCTTCAAGCGGTTCACGGCAGAGGGCTTTTACAAACTGATGAAGGGTCTGGGCGTGGACATTGTGTTCAACCATGCGGATTACCGGCTGATGAGCAAGCGTGCCCTGGAAGGCCTGGCCGAATTCGGCGAGGTGAACCTGTTCCTGCGGGGCATTGTGCCGCAGATCGGCTACCCCTGGACCACGGTGGAATACGAGCGCCACGAGCGCTTTGCCGGGGAGAGCAAATACCCCCTGAAGAAGATGCTGGCCTTTGCCTTCGACGGCATCACCTCCTTCAGCATCAAGCCCATGCGGCTGATCCTGCTGCTGGGCGTGGTGGTGTTTGCGGTGAGCATCCTGATGCTGCTCTATGCGCTGATCAGCAAGCTCAGCGGCGGCACCACGGCGGGCTGGACATCCATGATGGGCTCCATTTGGCTCATTGGCGGCATTCAGCTGCTGAGCCTGGGCGTGATCGGCGAATACATCGGCAAGATCTACAGCGAAACCAAGCGGCGGCCGCGGTTCATTATTGAGCGGGTGCTGAACAAAACGGAATAACAAAATGACCCGGCAGCGTGGAAAAAGTGCTGCCGGGTCTTTTGTGATGCTTATTTGATTTCGAATACCCAGATGGATTCGGGCTGCTCCGGGGTGAAACGGGGCGAGGGATACACCGTGAGGCGGATGCGGTCGCCATTGACCTTGGCATATTCCACCACGGGGGCAATGCCCGCTTGCAGCTGGGCGAGGATGTGCTGGATGACGAAGAAGTTTTGCAGGTTGCGGCGGGACTGCTTATCCACCGCCTCGCTGATGTAGGCCTGGAAGGCGGGGGAGAACTTGTGCCCGGTGTGCTGCAGGGCGGTGTGGAAGTAGCCGTGGGCAAGCACCTCGCGCACGGCATCGGTGGCAAGATCCACAAAGTACACGCCGTGGTAGTGATGCTCGGCCACCTGCAGGAAGGCGTCCACGTCGGCATTCTCGGTCAGAAGGCGGCGGACGGACTTGTTTTCCAGGTGCAGGGTGGCATTCTGCTTTTCCTTCTGCTGGTAGAAGAGGTACTTGGCTTTGTACATGCGGCTTTCGGCGTTGCGGATCATCTCGTCTACATCGTCGGGCTGCTGCGCCCAGTCGCTGCCGATGGACACGGTATAGCCCTCGGCTCGGATGGCGGCATCGGCCTGGGCGATCTTTTCATCCACCCATTGGCTGGTCACACCCTCTGCAAGCACCACGAATTCGTCGCCGCCAAAGCGGTACACATTGCGCAGGCCGAAGGCATCCCGTAGGGCGGAGGCGATGGTGCACAGCATGGCATCGCCCTTCTCGTGGCCAAAGCGGTTGTTGATGGCGTGGAGGTCGTTGACATCCACATACACGCAGGCGAAGTTTTCCGGCGGACGCTTGCCCAGCTGATCCAGCCGCAGGTGGTAGCTGGTGCGGTTCAATACGCCGGTGAGGGCATCCATGGTGCTGGCGATCTCCAGCCGGTGGAGATAATCGATGTTGCTGGCGGCCATGAAGAAGTCCACGGCCATGGCGTTCAGCAGCACGGGGGCATCCTGATTGTCAGGGGCGAAGGCACCCATGACCTGGTGAACATCGCCCTCGGGAGTGATGAGGGGCGCCAGCACCAGGGAGTGCTGCTGATTCGCTTGCAGGAAGTCATTCAGCGCAGGGAATTGCTGCAAGGCGCGGCTGTTGACGCGCAGGCGCTGCACCTTGGGCTGCGGGCGGCACAGGGCGAAAAGCTCGTCCATCAGGGCAGGGGACTGCTGGAAAGCGGAAATGAGGCTCTCGCTCCGGCCGACGAGGGTGGAGGGCTGCTTGGCCTGGCTGTCCAGCAGAAAAACGGCGCCGGACTGGGCGCGGTCGGCCACGGCAAGCAGGGCGCTGGTGAAGTTCTCCGGGTCGTGATAGACCTCCAGCAGTTGGGACTGGATGCCGGAAACAAAGCGGTTTTTGCTTTGCACCTTCTGCTCGATGAAGTGGGTGATGATGAAGTAGATCACCACGCCCAGGGAGATGTAGATGATGGAAAGCAGCGCCAGGTGCAGGGACTCGCGGGCATAGGCCAGGGCAACGCTTTCCTGAACGGAGACCATGGCCATCCAGTTGTTGATGCCGATGGGAGCATAGTAGATGTACATATAGCCATCCACGGTGCGGGAACGGAAGGCAGAGAAACCCTCCCGGCAGGCAGCCAGGTCGGCGGCCAGGCTTTCCAGGTTATAGCCGGGCTTGGGGTCATACTGGCCGTTGGTGAACGCCACATTCTGGTGGCCGCGCAGACCATCCAGAATATAGTTGCCGGTATCGGATTCAAGGATGAAGGTATAGGCCTGGCCGTCATAGGCATTCACGCCGTCGATGGAGTGACCGGCGGTGAGATCGTATACACCGTAGAGGACGCCGATGGTTTCGCCGTTGTAGGTGATGGGAACTGCGCTGCGGATGACCTGCTTGCCAGTATCCACATAGCCGGAGGACACGTTGGAAATGAAGGGCAGACGGGCAGCCTCCTCCCGGAAGGATAGCTGCTGGGAAAGGTCATAGGTGCCGGAGCCGGTGATCAGCGAGCCATCGGGCAGCAGCACCTGCAGCCAGTCCAGCATACCGCGCTGCTCAAAGGAGGCCAGGTGGGTGTGCAGGTCGTGGGTGCCCTCATTCATCAGCACAGCCAGCATATCGGCCACCACGCGCAGCTGCTCGCGGTCGCTCATGGCGTGCTCATAATAGTTGCTGCTGAACTCGGCGGTGGCGTCCCGCAGGCGGTCGATGCATTGCTCTTCGGCGTGGCGGATCATCAGAGAAGATAGAACAAGCTGGCCTGTGACCTGATAAACAATCAAAAGAATGACCGCCAGAATGCGCTTCCAGCGCAGACCAACGGAAAGTGAAAGCTTTTCCTGCTTCAACGAAATCACCTGAATCAAATAAGATAGGGTTTCCCGCGAGAAATTATACACCTATCGGCGCTGTTATTCAATGAAATGTGCACAGAATTTGCAAAAAAAGCGGGGCGGTTTTCCGGGCGAAAGGGCATCCTATGGTGGTAAAGCCGCAATGATGGGAGTGGAGGAATGAATCATGTGCACCAGCATCGCGTGGACGAACGGGGACTTTTACTTCGGCAGGAACCTGGATCTGGAAACGGACTTTGGCCAGCGGGTGGTGATCACACCGCGAAGGCATTGCCTGAACCTGCGCAGGGAGAAGCCCATGGCGCAGCACTATGCCATGATCGGCATGGCTGCGGTGATGGACGGCTGCCCCTTGTATGCCGAGGCGGTGAACGAGAAGGGGCTGTGCATCGCCGGGCTGAACTTTCCGGGGAATGCGTATTACCCGGTGGAGGAAGTGGCGGACAAGGCGCACATTGCGCCCTTTGAGCTGCCCTGGTGGCTGCTGGGACAATGTGCCACCTTGCAGGAGGCCAAAGCGCTGCTGGAAGGGACGCAGGTGGTGGGGATCTCCTTTGGCGAAGGTGTGCCGCTCTCGCCGCTGCATTGGCACATTGCGGACGGGCAGGGAAGCCTGGCGGTGGAGTGCATGGAGGATGGGATGCACATTCACGAGAATCCCGTGGGCGTGCTGACCAACAACCCACCCTTTGATTTCCACCTGCACAACCTGAGCCAGTACATAAACCTCACTGCGCTGCAGCCGGACAATCGCTTTGCGGATGAGGTGGAGCTGCGCCCCTTTGGCCGGGGCATGGGCGCCATTGGCCTGCCGGGGGATGCCTCGCCTGCATCGCGGTTCGTGCGGGCGGCATTCCTGATGCTGAACTCGGAATGCGAGGAAGAGGAGGATGCCAGCGTGGCGCATTTCTTTCACCTGCTGGACAGCGTAGCTATGACGAAAGGCAGCGTGATGGCCCCCTGCGGGGAGTGGGAAAGCACGCTGTATTCCTGCTGCGTGAATGCGGACGAGGGTGTGTATTACTACAAGACCTATGGGAATAACCAGCTGACGGCGGTGCATTTGCACAATGCCAACCTGGATGGGGAGGCGCTGGTGGAGTTTCCGATGGTAATGGAGCAGCATGTCCTTCATGCAAATTGAACTTCACAAACACAGGAGCCTCCCATGGCTGGGAGGCTCCTGCTGATATATGAAGGGATTACTTCTGAAACTTAGCGCTGCACGCGGCCATTGCCGGAACCCTTCATCAGGGATTCCACTTCGGCAACGGACACACGGTTGTAGTCGCCGATGATGGTGTGCTTCAGGCAGGAAGCAGCCACGGCATACTCCAGGGCGTCCTGCTCGTTGTCGTAGTTGTTCAGGCCGTAGATCAGGCCGCCGCCGAAGGAGTCGCCGCCGCCCACGCGGTCAACGATATCGGTGATGCTGTACTTGCGGGAGAGGAAGAAGTCCTTGCCATTGTACAGGCAGGCGCGCCAGTCGTTGTGGTTGGCGGACTTGCTTTCGCGCAGGGTGATGGCCACGCGCTTGATGTTGGGATAGGTCTCCATGGCCAGGGAGGCGATGGCCTTGTAGTTGTCGATGTTCAGCTCGCCTTCTTCCACGTCGGCCTGGGACTCGGCCTTCAGGCACAGAGCCTTCTGGAAGTCTTCCTCGTTGGCGATCACGGTATCAACGTACTTCACCAGCTCGGTCATCACTTCGTCGGCACGCTTGCCGTACTTCCACAGGTTCTTGCGGTAGTTCAGGTCGCAGGAAACGTGGATGCCGCGCTCCTTGCAGGCCTTCAGGGCTTCCAGGCACAGGTCGGCAGCGCCCTGGGAAATGGCGGGAGTGATGCCGGTGAAGTGGAACCAGGTGGCGCCTTCCAGGGTCTTGTCCCAGTCGATGTCGCCGGGCTTGGCTTCAGCGATAGCGGAACCAGCACGGTCGTAGATCACCTTGGAGGGACGCTGCACAGCGCCGGTCTCCAGGTAGTAGATGCCCACGCGGTTGCCGCCGCGGACGATCTTGGTGGTGTCCACGCCAAAGCCGCGCAGCTCGCGGATGCAAGCCTCAGCAATGTCGTTCTTGGGCAGCACGGTCACGAAGCTGGTATCCATGCCATAGTTGGCCAGGGACACAGACACGTTGGCCTCGCCGCCGCCGAAGGTGGCCTCCAGGGCGGGGGACTGGAAGAAACGCTCGTAAGCGGGGGACTTCAGACGGAGCATGATTTCACCGAAAGTAATAACCTTAGCCATTGGTAATTCCTCCTTGCAATCAAGTTTAGTCAAATCAAAAGGATTCCGCGCCTGCGGGCGCGTGCAGAGGGCTTTCCGATCGCCCTCTGCACTCCTTCGGCCGCACTTCTTGGTATCTGTTACTTCTGCACCAGGTGGCAGGCGAAGCCGCCGATTTCGTCTTCGAGGTAGATGGCGATGAGCTTGCCGTTCTTCACGACGGCGGAATCCTCGATGAACTTGAAGCCGCGCTGCTCCAGGTGCCACTTAGCGCGCTTCACGCTGTTGGTGCCGATGGCGATGTGGCCGTTCTTGCCGCGACCCATGTACTTGTTGACCTCGATGCCGGTGCCAACGAAGTTGGAGGAGTTGCCCTCCTTGATGGGCCAGTTCAGCAGGGCGGACAGCTTGCGGCATTCAGCCATGGAAGCCTCGGCATCGGGGGTGTTGATGCCCACGTGGCGCAGCTCGAAGCCCAGCATGGCGTTCACGGCGGAGCGGGTCAGCTCGGTGATGCGGTTCCAGTCCTTGGCGGCAACGGCGTCGGCGGGAACCATCCAGGAGCCGCCGCAGCACAGGATCTTGTCGAAGGCCAGGTAGTCCAGCATGTTCTTCTCGTTGATGCCGCCGGTGGGCATGAACTTCACAGCGCCGTAGGGAGCAGCCATGGCCTTGATCAGCTTCAGGCCGCCCAGAGGCTCGGCGGGGAAGAACTTCACGGCCTTCAGACCCAGGGACAGGGCGACCTCGATATCAGAGGGGTTGCCGGTGCCGGGGCAGATCGGGATGTTCTTGGAGGTGCAGTACTTCACCACCTCGGGGTTCAGACCGGGGGACACGATGGCGGCAGCACCGGCGTTCACGGCGCGATCCACCTGCTCGGTGGTCAGCACGGTGCCAGCGCACAGCAGCACATTGGGCAGCGCCTCGTGCACGCGGCGGATGGATTCCTCGGCAGCGGCGGTACGGAAGGTGATCTCAGCCACGGGGAGACCGCCATCGGCCAGGGCCTTGCACAGCGGCACAGCATCCTCAGCATCGTTGATGGCAATAACGGGAACCAGACCGGCCAGGGAAAGTTTCTCCAAGAATTCCATGATCTCTCGTCCTTTCTTCTATGTCGATTCCAATTGGAAACAGGGTTACAGAGCGCGAAGCACGCGCTCGATGCGGCGCTTGGCACGCCGCAAAAGTGCGCCGCAGGTCTCCAGGCGCTCTTCCGTCATGCGGAAGGTGGGCGCGGAGATGCTCAGCGCATAGGCGGGACGTCCGTCGCGGCCGAGGATGGCCACACCCACGCAGCTCACGTTTTCGGCATTCTCCTGATCCTCCATCGCCCAGCCGCGCTGCCGGATGGCGCTCAGCTGGGTGAGCAGCGCATCCACATCGGGAATGGTGCGGGCGGTGAGGGGAGGGAGCGTGCCTTCAGGGTAGAGGGCGCGGACTTCATCGTCGGTCATTTCGGCCAGGAAGGCCTTGCCCATGGCGGTGGCGTACAGGGGCATGCGGATGCCCACATGGCTGGCCATGCGGATGGACTGGGTGCTTTCGATCTTGTCGATGTAAAGCACTTCCTTGCCGGAAAGAACGCCGCAGTGCATGGTTTCGTTGCAGTCGGCAAAGGCCTGCTGCATGTATTGACGGAGCACCTGGGTCACGTCGGTGGTCTGCACAACGGCCGCGCCTACCTCGAAGGTCTTCAGGGTAAGCTGGTAGCGGCTGGCAGGGGTGAGACGGACATAGCGCAGGGTCAAAAGCGTTTGCATCAGGTTATGGGCGCTGGACTTGGGCAGGGTGAGCTCCTTGGCGATCTCGTGCAGCTCAAGGCCATGGGGATGCTCGGAGAGCAGCTCAAGAATGGTCAGGCCACGCTGAAGCGTTCTGTTGGCTGCTTCTGTCATAACACCCCTCCGTTCATAATGATGAACGCCGTTCAAAACCATAGATATCATACCATATAAATGGTAGTGCGTCAAGGGAAAAATCGTATTTTTCTTCCCAAAGATGACAAGAAAGACAAAATCCGTTCGCCTTCGCTTGACCGGGGCGGCGGATGGATGTACAATGAAGAAAACTTTCACCCCAAAGGATGACGCATCGATGGATCTTTTTGACCTGATCGGGCCGGTGATGATCGGCCCCAGCAGCTCCCACACGGCGGGTGCGGCACGCATCGGCCTTACGGCGAGGCTGCTTTTGAATGAGGACGTATGCAAGGCGGAGGTGGGCTTCCACGGCTCCTTTGCCAAAACGTATCGCGGCCACGGCACCGACCGCGCCATTGTGGGCGGTTTGATGGGCATGGCTGTAGATGATCCCCGCCTGCGGGATTCCCTGACCCTGGCGCAGGAAAGCGGTATGGCGGTGTGCTTTGACGTGGTGAACATCCGCGGTGCGCATCCCAACACCGTGCGGCTGACGCTGACGGGCACTTCCGGCAAGGAGCTGACCATGGAGGCTGCCTCGGTGGGCGGGGGGAATATCGAGATCCACAAGCTGAACGGCCTGAACGTGGACTTTACCGGCAAGGAGCACACGCTGATCATTCACCAGACGGATGCACCGGGCGTGATCGCCGCGGTGACCGGGGCGCTGGCTGGGCAGAGCATCAACATTGCCAATATGCAGGTGTACCGCCGCAAAGCGGGTGCTGACGCCATGATGGTGATCGAATTGGACGGCGCGCCGGAGGACTATGTGCTGGAAAGCCTGCGGCATATGAAGGCGATCCGGAACGTCACCTTCCTGAAAAGGAGGCCTTGCTGATGGACTTTACATTGAGTGAATGGGTGAACCTGGCCGGGGAGGGCAGCCTGGCTGACGCTGCTGTGAAGCAGCAGGCCGAGGAGACCGGCATGACCGAGGAAGCCGTGCGCGCCACCATGCGCAGCCATCTGCGCTGCATGCAGGAGGCGGTGCAGAGCGGCCTGAATGAAAAGCTGCGCTCGGTGTCCGGCCTCAGCGGCGGACAGGCGGCGCTGTTCCTGAAGCGCCTGCAGGAGGGCAGGCTCCTGTGCGGCCGTCTGCTGGGCAAGGCGGAGGTCTATGCCATGGCCACGGCGGAGTGCAATGCCTGCATGGGGAAGATCGTGGCGGCACCCACGGCGGGCGCCTGCGGCATTCTGCCGGGCGCCATTCTGGCCATGATGGAAGAGAGCGACGTGACGGAAGAGCAGGCCGTCAACGCCCTGTTTGTGGCGGCGGCGGTGGGACAGTCCATTGCCACCCAGGCCAGCATTTCCGGCGCGGAGGGTGGCTGCCAGGCGGAGTGCGGCTCCGCAGCGTCCATGGCGGCGGCGGCGCTGGCCTATCTGGAGGGCGGCACCCCCCAGCAATGCGCCGATGCTGCGGCCTTTGCCATGATGAACTTGCTGGGTTTGGTGTGCGATCCGGTGGGCGGATTGGTGGAAGTTCCTTGTGTGTACCGCAATGTGGGCTCCTGCGGCGTGGCCTTCACGGCGGCGGACATGGTGCTTTCCGGCATCCGCTGCCCTATCGCCCCGGATGAGGTGCTGCTGGCCATGAAGGAAGTGGGCGATGCGCTGCCTGCCTCTCTGCGGGAAACCGGCGAGGGCGGCTGCGCTGCCTGCGCCAGCGTGCGGGCAAGGCTGAGGGCGAATGCAGAATAAGGAAGGGAATGCTGCGAGGATGATTGCGGACGATGCACAGATAAACCATGCCGACATGGATGGACTGAAGGAGGAGGCAAACGCCTTTCTGGAGAGCCTGTCCGGCAAAGAGGGCAATATCATTTGCAGGGACACGCAATATGATGATGGCGAGCATCACACCATACTGTTTTTGCTGAAGGCTTTGGCGATAGGCGTGCTGCCCCTTGCGGCAGGGAGCATCCTGTACAGTCTCATTGCGGCATCGGTGGATTACAGGATTCAGGCGGGAACATGGCAGGCCTTTGCCAGTCTGTTCGTGCTGGTGGCCGCATCCGTGGGCGTGGTGCTGGGCATTAAGGGATATGCCAGGCGGAACCGCGTCGGCAACAAGTTCTTGTATTATGTGATCAGCGATCAGGGCTTGTATTATACGCACCTGGGTCTTGGCCCGCTGGGCAGGCTGATCCGGGAAAGCGTGCGCGGCGTGGAGAAAATCAAAATGTACCCGCTGTGGATCTATGCCCTGGTGTTTCTGCTCGGCGGTCATGGCCTCGGCCGTGCCCGGCAGCTTGCCCGGGCAGAAGTGGTCTTCAAGCTGAACCAGCAATATCACATTGCAGAAAGGCTGCTGACCAGCAAAGCCTTTGAAGGGTATTGCAGCAAGGTGATGGGCGTGACCCGCATCAGGGAATATGCCTGCGGCTGCGAGATCACGTGGAAGTGTATCCGCAACGGTGTTGAGGAAACGAACACGCAGATCATTGATCGGCATACAGAAAATTATGCGCTGCTGATGGATGCATTCAGAGCGCGGATGGTCAGCGAGGAGAGCGGGGAACTGCTTGGCCGGGAGGAAAGGAAGCAGGTCTATGCCAACATCCTCCGCAGAGGGGCAACGCTCCTGCTGGGTGCGCTGATCATCGCCGTTGTTGCGGTGGAAGCGTACAGCCTGTATCTCAAAAACACTTCAAAGGCGCAGAACCTTTCCGATGGCCTTTTGAAAACTGCGCGGTACTACATGGCCAATCGTGCAGAGCGTCGGAGCATACGGGGTGTGTATGGCATTATCGCGCTGGTGCTGATACCCATTGCCAGGCTGATCATCGATGCTGTGCAGGCAAAACAGTTCACGGCGGTGCCGGTTCGGGTGAAGGGCTATGTGAAATCAAAGAAGCCGTTTTACTACGAAGTGCTTAACGAGTTTCACTACTTTGCCAACATTGAGTGGAAGGGCGAAATGGTTTCCGTCGGGCTGAGCAAAGCCATGTGGAAGCAAAGGGATCAGGTGGAGCCGCTGCTGGTGCTCAGGAAAGGCGTGCCATACTGCCTGGTTTACAGAAAAAGTGCATGATAAGGGAAGCAGCTGCTGATCCGGTGTGTGGATGAGCAGCTTTTTTTGTACACGAAGAAAACAACCATTGTATTCAGCAGTATGGTATCATTATTGGCGGAATCCCACTAAAATATCATTAGCGCACGGCTCACGGTGCGCATGGAGTTATGATGGATAAATTTCTGATGCCCGCCAAGCTGGCGGGAATTATGGCCGCCCCGGCCAGCAAATCGGAAGCCCACCGCAGGATGATCTGCGCGGGGCTGACCATGGAGGAAACCCGGCTGGACGGCTTTATGTCCTCGGCTGATATGGCGGCCACCAGCCGCTGCCTGAAGGGCTTGGGTGCCGAGGTGCGCCAGGAGGGGGAGGCGCTGATCATCCGCGGCGGTGCACCCCGCAAGGACAAGCTGCCTGTGCTGGACTGCGGCGAGAGCGGCTCCACGCTGCGCTTCTTTGTGCCCATCGCCCTGTGCCTGGCGGGCGGGGCCACCTTCCGGATGCATGGACTGCTGGGTCAGCGTCCCATGGAGGTGTATCGCGACCTGTTCGTTCCCCGGGGCGTGACCTGGCGCATGGGCGTGGGCGCCGACTGCGCGGCGGAACTGACTGTTTCCGGCAAAATGGAGGCCGGGCAGTATGTGTTGCCGGGCAATGTGTCCAGCCAGTTTGTGTCCGGCCTGCTGTTCGCCCTGCCGCTGCTGGAAGGCGATTCCACCCTCACGGTGCTGCCGCCGGTGGAATCGGTGGGGTACATCAACATGACGCTGGAAGCCCTGCGGGACAGCGGCATTGCCGTTAAGGAAAACGGCCCCTTCAGCTGGACGATCCCCGGCGGGCAGACCTACAAGGCCAAGAGCGGGCGGCTCAGCGGGGACTATTCCCAGGCGGCGGTGATGCTCTGTGCTGGGGCGCTGGGGCATGAGGTGACCGTCAGCGGTCTGGCGGCCAGCACCACCCAGGGCGACAAGGCGGTGCTGAAGCACCTGGCCGCGCTGGGGGCGAAGATCGAAGAGAATGAGAACGGCATTGCGGCCAGGGGCGGAAAGCTCCGGGGCGCGGTGCTGGACATGCACGACTGCCCGGACATTGCGCCCATCCTGGCGCTGACCTGCCAGCTGGCAGAGGGCGAGAGCCGCCTGACGGGCTGCGGTCGCCTGAAGCTGAAGGAGTGCGACAGGCTGGCAGCCACGGTGGACATCCTGAACCGGCTGGGTGGCTGCGCTCAGGTGCAGGGCGACGATATGGTCATCCAGGGCGTGGAGACGCTCAAGGGCGGCGTGGCCATCGACGGCTGCAACGATCACCGCATGGTGATGCTGGCGGCCATGGCAGCCACGGTGTGCCAGGAGCCCGTGACCGTGAAGGGCGTGGAAGCCCTGAACAAGTCCTGGCCGGAATTCTTGAATGTGTATGAATCCCTGGGAGGCATTGTGAAATGAGCAGCTTCTTCGGTCAGTACCTGCATCTGTCCCTGTTCGGGCAGAGCCATGGCGAGGCCATTGGCATCACCATGGATGGCTTTCCTGCGGGCATGACCATCGATATGGAGCGCGTGGCGGCTGAGATGAAGCGCCGCGCTCCGGGGCAGAGCAGCCTCACCACCCCCCGCAAGGAGGCGGATGCGCCGGAGATCCTTTCCGGTGTGCTGAATGGCCGCACCACGGGGCAGCCCATCTGCGCCATTATCCGCAACACCAACACCCGCTCCAAGGATTACGGGGACGGGGTGGATCTTCTGCGCCCCGGCCATGCGGATTACACCGGCCATGTGCGCTACTACGGCTTTGAGGACTGGCGTGGTGGCGGGCATTTCAGCGGACGGCTCACGGCGCCCATCGTGTTTGCGGGTGCGCTGTGCAGCCAATGGCTGGAGCAGCAGGGCGTGCGCATTGTGAGCCACATCCAGCGCCTGGGCAGCGTGGTGGACGACAGCCTGATGGACGGCGGGGAAGTGGACGCAGCCAAGTTGAAGCAGATGCATCTGCCCGTGCTGCGCCCCGGTCTGGACGCGGATATGGAAGCAGAAGCCACCAAGGCGCTGCAGGCGCAGGACTCCATCGGCGGTGTGATCGAGTGCGGCGTATACGGTCTGCCTGCCGGGCTGGGCGCGCCCTTCTTCGACAGCGTGGAAAGCGTGCTGAGCCATTTGCTGTTCTCGGTGCCTGCGGTGAAGGGCGTTGAATTTGGCGAGGGCTTCGGCTTTGCCAGCCTGCTGGGCAGCCAGGCCAATGATCCCTTCCGCATGGAAGAAGGTCAAATCGTCACCACCAGCAATCACTCCGGCGGCGTGCAGGGCGGCATTACCAACGGTATGCCGGTGATCTTCCGCTGCGCGGTGCGGGCAACGCCCTCCATTGGGCAGACCCAGCAGACGGTCTCCCTGAAAACCGGGGAGAATGCGGAACTGAACATCCATGGCCGGCACGATCCGTGCATCCTGCCCCGGGCGGTGCCGGTGGTGGAGGCCATGGCGGCCATTGGCATCATGGAATTGTGGAAGGAGCGTCAGGCGTGCGTCAGGTGATTGCTTATCCCGGAACCCAGGGGAGTTTCTCGGCTGCTGCGGCGCAGGAGGCATTTCCCCAGGGTGAATGCGTGGGCTATGCCACCTTCCCGGAGGCGGCCCAGGCGGCCATCGACGGCAAGGCGGACTATGCCCTGCTGCCGGTGGAGAACTCCTTTGCCGGGGCGGTGCTGCCCACCTATTCCATATTGGAAAAGCTGCCCCTGCACATCGTGGGGGAGACCATGAAGGCGGTGCGCCATCAGCTGCTGGGCGTGCCGGGCGCAAAGATGGAGGACATCCGGCAGATCTCCTCCCACCCCCAGGCCATTGCGCAATGCGACGAGTTTCTGGCTACGCTTTCCAACGTGCAGATCATTCCCTCCGGCAACACGGCCATCAGCGCCCGCGAAGTGGCGCAGCGGGGCGATACGGCCTTTGCGGCCATCGCCAGCGAGGAAGCGGCGCAGGCCTTTGGGCTGAGCATCCTGAAGCGGAATATCCAGACTTCTGACCTGAACACCACACGGTTCTTCATTCTGTCCATGGACGACACGCCCCTGGCGGAGCCGGGCAAGGCCACGGTGATCTTCACCGTGAACAACGAGGTGGGCGCCCTGGTGCGGGTGCTGGCCTCCTTTGCGGAAAGCGGGCTGAACATGTCCCGCATCGAGAGCCGTCCGCTGCCGGACACCACCTTCGCCTATTTCTTCTCCGCGGACTTCGAGGGGATGATGGATCACGCCCATCTGCACCGCGCCATGGAGGCGGCCAAACCCTATACCCGCGAGCTGCGGCTGCTGGGGGTATATCCCAAGGCGAAACGGCCGGAATGAAAAAAAGTCAAAAAAATTTCAAAAAACCTGTTGACAAAATGATGGTTTCATGTTATTCTATTAAAGCTGTCAGGAACACACGCGGTTCCGAAAGCATGTGGGCTCGTAGCTCAGCTGGATAGAGTGTTTGACTACGAATCAAAAGGTCGCAGGTTCGAGTCCTGCCGGGCTCGCGTGAAAAACGCTGAAATCTTAAGGGTTTCAGCGTTTTTTCTTTTCCTTCTCCACGCTCAAAATGCACGTTTAGGCACAAAATGCACGGTATAATTCGGCAGTAAATTCGGCACAGGGTAAATTGCTCTGGATGGGGTAGTTGATTTCTCTTTTTCGTATATTTGCATAAGGGAAAAGCCTGACTACGCAGTCAGGCTTTCGGCTTCTTTGAACCATTTTTTCTGGCAGATCAGGAAGGAGATAATGAGGAAGCTTGTCATGATCACCCAGGTAACCGGCTCGGTGATGCACACGCCGATGAACCCCCATTGGGGGATGAACAGGGCGACGGCCAGCAGCTTCATCAAAAGCTCGATCACGCTGGACAGCACGGGGATGATCTTGTGCCCCATGGCCTGCATGGTGTTGCGCAGGCAGAACAGTACGCCCAGCACCGGGTACAGCACGCAGTTGATGCGCAGGCTCACCACGCCGTTGTGCAGCACCTCCGGGTCGGTGGTGCCGGTGGTGAAGCGGATCAGCGCCTCGCCAAAGAAGAACAGGACAAAGGCTGCAAAAGCGCCCCAGAGGATCTCCAGTATATTGGCGGTTTTGATGGCGGGGCGAACCCGGTGGAATTTTTTTGCGCCCCAGTTCTGCCCGATAAAGGTCATGTTGGCAACGGACAGGCTGATGATGGGCTGGACCATCATGACCAGCAGGCGGCGGGCGGAGGAATGGGCGGTGATGTACATTTCGCCCAGCAGGTTGGCGGCGCTCTGGAAAATCACCGTGCCAAACTCCACGACGACGGACATCAGCGCCAGGGAACCGCCGCTGAGCAGCAGGGTGACCACCAGCTTGCCGGGAACGCGGAGATCGGCCTTCCTGGGCAGGTATTCGCGGTAATTCTTCCACACATAGCCGCCGCTGAGCAGGGTGGCGGTCAGCTGGGCAAGCACGGTGGCCAGCGCCGCACCGCCGATGCCCATGTCCCAGCCCCACACCAGCAGGATATCCAGCACCACGTTCAGCAGGCTGGAAATGATGAGAAACACCAGCGGCGTGCGGCTGTTGCCCACCGAGCGCAGGATGGACGCGAACATATTGTACGCAATGGTCACGGGGATGCCTGCGCAGATGATGGATATGTAGGCGTAGGACTGCTCGAAAATGTCGGCAGGGGTGTTCATCAGCCCCAGCAGGGGACGCAGGAATACCAGCGCCAGCGTGGGGATGATGATGCCGGCGATAAGGTTCAGCTCCATCATGCCTGCCACGGCCTTGCGCATCTGTTTGGGGTCGCCCGCGCCGAAGCGCTGGGTCACAATGATGCCGTAGCCGTTGTTCAGGTCGCAGGCAAAGTCCACGATCATGGAATAGAGCGAAACCGTAGCGCCGATGGCGGCAATGGCGGGGTCGCCCAGGCGGTAGCCCACCACCATGGTGTCTACCACGTTGTACAGCTGCTGGAACAGGTTGCCGATGAGCAGCGGAAAGGCAAAGGCAAGGATATGCCGGAGAATGGAACCCTGGGTCATGTCCCGGATGTAGGCGGTCTTTTTCATACGTACCTCGGCGGTGGGATTGATACGGTGGGTATTATAGGCGATTTGACGGGTGAAGTCAATCGTTTGCGTGTTGACAGAGACGGGGACAATCGGTACAATACAAGCAAATGACCTGATCAGGAGGGTTGAAGATGAATATTGCGATTCTTGGCGCGGGCACCATTGCCCGATCCATGGCGAAAACGGTGCGGGGCATGAAGCAGCGCGGGCAGGACGTGGAGCTGTACGCGGTGGCCTCCCGCGACCTTCAGAGGGCGCAGGCCTTTGCCAAGGAGGAAGGCGTGCTGCGCGCCTATGGCTCCTATGAGGAAATGCTGCAGGACGACGGCGTGGAGCTGGTGTATGTGGCCACGCCCCATTCCCACCACGCGGAACACATGAAGCTGTGCCTGGAGCACGGCCGCGCCATCCTGTGCGAGAAGGCCTTTACCGGCAACGCCCGCCAGGCGGAAGAGGTGCTTGCCTTGGCAAAGGAGAAGGGTGTGTTCCTCACCGAGGCCATCTGGACCCGGTATATGCCTTCGCGGGAGATCATCAATGGGCTGATCGCGGAGGGCGCCATTGGCACGCCGAAGCTGCTCACGGCCAACCTGGGCTACAGCATGATGGGCAAGGAGCGCATCTTCCTGCCGGAGCTGGCGGGCGGCGCGCTGCTGGACTTGGGCGTGTATGTGCTGAACTTTGCCTCCATGGTCTTTGGCGACGATGTGGTGCGCATGGAGAGCAGCGTGGGCATGATGGACACGGGCGTGGATCACACCGAGAACATCAGCCTATATTATGCCGATGGCAAGGTGGCGCACCTGATGGCCACGGCGCTGGCCAGCACCGACCGCCGCTGCGTGGTGTATGGCGACAAGGGCTACCTGACGGTGGACAATTGCAACAACCCGGGGCTGATCGAGGTATACGACAACAGCTACTCCGGGGTGCCGGTGAGGAGCATTCCCGTGCCTGAGCAGATCACCGGGTATGAATACCAGGTGGAGGCCTGCATGCGCGCCATGGCGGCAGGGGAGAAGGAATGCCCCGAAATGCCCCACAGCGAGACCCTGCACATCATGCGGCAGATGGACGAACTGCGCAGGCAATGGAACATGGTGTATCCCTTTGATTGACAGAATGATCCCCCGAAGCAGATGCTCCGGGGGATGTATTTTATTCGATCCAGTAAACGTAGTTTTCCTTGCGGGGCTTGGCCGCGGGTTCTTCGCCATCGGCATAGCCCAGAATGCAATGGCCGATGCCCTCAAAGTCGCCTTCGATGCCCAGCTCCTTCAGGATGGCTTTGCCCTCGTCGGTCTCGAACTCCTGCTTGGCACGGTGGATCCAGCAGCTGCCGATGCCCTGGGCGTGGGCGGCCAGCATCAGGTTGCCCATCACCAGGCTGCCATCGTAGAGGTAGGTGCCGGCCAGGTTCTTGTCCGCCAGCACGATCAGCACCACCGGAGCGCCATAGAAGGGGTCGCCATCGCTGCCCATCACAGCAGCGTTCATGCGGGAGAGTCGGTCGCGCATGGCCTTGTTGGTCACGGCGATGATGATGGGAGCCTGCTTGTTCATGCCGGTGGGCGCGTAGGTGCCAGCCTCGATGATCTTTTCCAGCACGTCCCTGGGGATCATATCGGGCTTGTACTTGCGCACGCTGCGGCGGTTGATGAGATTCTGCATTGCATCCATAATAACGATACCTCCTTTTGGAAACATCATACGATATTTTTGAAAACTTTGCAATATGGCGGAAGGAATACGGAAGATTGGGCGCGAATCATTCAACAACTACTTTAGTTGCGGAGGAAACTAAATATGCAACCCTACGAAAACTTCAGCCTGGCAGCCTATGTCTATGCCTATTATCTGGACGGAAAGACCGAGGAGCAGATCCAGGCGGATATCGACACCTTCCGGTCCATGGCGCCCCTGCACAAGGCCTATCTGGAAACCCACCGCGCGCTGGTGGATATCTCCGACGAGCAGATGCTGATGGCCAAGCGCGTGTTTGAGCGCAACGGCATTCAGGTCAGCGGCGGCATTACCACCACCGGCAAGGTGGGCGAGCGCAAGCCTGCCATTTTCGACTGCTATTGCTATTCCGACGAGGATCACCGCAGCGCTGTGCTGGACATCGTTCGCCGCACGGCGAAGCTCTTTGACGAGTTCATCCTGGACGACTACTACTTCAACTCCTGCCGGTGCGAGAAGTGCATCGAGCAGAAGGGCGAGCGCAGCTGGGCGGAGTTCAAGCTGGAGCAGATGGAAGCCTTCTCCCATGAGATGGTAAAGGTCGCCCGCGAGGTGAACCCCAAGTGCAAGTGCATCATCAAGTTCCCCAACTGGTACGAGGGCTTCCAGGAGTGCGGCTACAACCCCGGCAAGCAGAAGGACATCTACGACGCCATCTACACCGGCACCGAGACCCGCATGGGCAGCTACGACGGCCAGCACCTGCAGCGCTACCTGAGCTACGGCATCGTGCGCCTGCTGGAGAACACCGCTCCCGGCCGCAACGGCGGCGGATGGATCGATCCCCACGGCTCCCAGAGCAACATCAGCCGCTTTGTGCAGCAGGGCGCCTACACCATGTTTGCCAAGGCAAAGGAACTGATGCTGTTCAACTTCGCGCTGATGGTGGGTTCCCCCATGCTGGGCGCGCTGGCGCCTGAATTGCGCCGGGTGGACAAGGTGATCGGCAAGCTGGGCAGGCCCAATGGCGTGAGCACCTATGAGCCCCACGACTCCGATGGCGAGGATCAGCTGCCCGGCTACCTGGGCCTGTGCGGCATTCCCATGGAGATGACCCCTGACTTTGACGAGAACGCTCCTGTGCTGTTCCTGACGGCGAATTCCGCCTATGACCAGGAGATCATGCCCAAGCTGGAGAAGTATGTGCGCACCGGCGGCGTGGCCATTGTGACCAGCGGCTTTGTGAAGGCCATGGAGAACCGGGGCATCCGCCAGATGACCAGCGTGAAGATCACCGACCGCAAGGTGAGCGGCACCCGCTACCAGCTGACGAACCTGAACATCAGTACCCGTAACGTGCATGTGGCGGACGAGCCAGCCATGTTCACCGTGATGCAGCACAAGAACAACGCCACCTGGTATGATGTGCTGCTGCACGTGAATGAATTCAGCACTCCCGTCATGACCGAGGATCAGTATGGCCGCGGCTGCCTGTACATCCTGAACATCCCGGACAACTATAGCGACCTGTACCGCCTGCCCAGGGAAGTGATCGGCGCCATCACCAAGAATTTTGCCCGCAAGGGTAAGCTGTATCTCACGGTGAACCCCAAGTTCAGCCTGTTCACCTACGACAACGACACCTTCTGCGTCTACAACCTCAACGAGTTCAAGACGCCTGCCGAGGTGACGGTGCTGGGCGAGGAGTACATTGGTATTGAAGACCTGGAAACCGGCGTGCAATACACCAAGCCCGTGCGGGTGAATCCCCGTCCCCAGCGCAGCGGCGACTGCGCCACCTGCCGTCCTGAACCCCTGGAGCAGGTGTTTGAGCTGAATGTGATGCCCGGCGACTGGAAGTGCTACAAGCTGCTCAAGAAGTAAACCAAAACAAAACGAACGCCCGGAGGCAAGTGCTTCCGGGCGTTTTGTGTGGTTTACTTCATCAGCTCGTCGGCCAGCTGCTCCAGGGCGGGCAGGTCGGTGGGCTTCACCGCGCCGCGAATGGTGACGGCGGGCTCGATGATGGTGATGTCCTTGAAGGCGGCCAGCGTTTCCTTCATGGTCTTGGCAGCAGAGGGCGCCCAGGTGCCGTTTTCGATGAGGCCGATGGTGCGCTTCTGGTAGTTCTTGGCCTTCAGGTGGTGGAGGAAATCCTCCATGAAGGGCATCACGCCGCCGTTGTAGGAGGAAGCGGCCAGGACGACCTTGCCATAGCGGAAGGCATCCTCCAGGGCTTCGGCCATGTCCTCGCGAGCCAGGTCGGTGATGGCGACCTTGGGGCAGCCCTTGGCTTCCAGCAGCTCCTTGAGCTGGGCGGCGGCCTTTTTGGTATTGCCGTAGATGGAGGCATAGGCGATGAACACACCCTCGCTCTCCACGCCGTAGCTGCTCCAGGTGTTGTACAGGTCAAGCACGTGGGGGATGGTGTCCGTCAGGATGGGGCCGTGCAGCGGGCAGATGGTGCTGATCTCCAGCCCGGCGGCCTTTTTCAGCACGGACTGCACCTGCACGCCGAACTTGCCAACGATGTTGAAGTAGTAGCGGCGGGCTTCGCAATCCCAGGGTTCCTCCACATCCAGCGCACCGAACTTGCCGAAGGCATCGGCGCTGAACAGCACCTTTTCCACTTCCTCATAGGTCATCATCACTTCGGGCCAATGGACCATGGGCGCCAGAATAAAGTGCAGCTGACGGGCGCCCAGATCCAGGCTGTCGCCGTCCTTTACGGTGACGAACTCGGTGCCGGAAAGGTCGAAGTAGTTGCCCAGGAACTGGATGGTCTTGGCGTTGCCCACCACCTTGGCGGCAGGATACTTCTCGGTGAAAAGCTTCACGGAGGAGGCGTGGTCAGGCTCCACGTGGGAGACGATGAGGTAATCGGGGGTGCGGCCTTCCAGGGCAGCCTCCAGGTTGGCGAAATAGTCGTCGGCCTTGCGGATGTCCACGGTGTCCATCACGGCGATGTTTTCATCCAGGATGACATAAGAGTTATAGGCCATGCCGTTGGGCACGATGTACTGCCCCTCGAACAGGTCGATATCATGGTCGTTGACGCCGATGTAGCGAATATTGTCAGTCATGGTAGTTTCCTCCATTCAAAAAATATCCGGCGACACCTGGCCGCCGGATGCTGTATTACGGGATGATCATGCGGCCGCAGGTCTCGCACTCGATGAGTTCGGAGCCACTCTTGATCTTGCTGAGCAGGGAAGAGGGCTGGGCGGTGTTGCAGCCGCTGCACTGGTTGTTCACCAGGCGAGCCATGGGCGGCATGATGCGCTTCTTGATGGTGTTGTATTCCTCCATCAGCTTGGCATCAATGCCCACGGCCTTGGCATTGGCCACGGCACGCTGGGCGTCCAGGGCAGCCTTCTTTTCGCCGATCTCCTTGTCATAAGTGATCTTGAGCTGGTCGAACTCCACCTTGACCTTGGCAGCCTCGTGGCGGCAGGAGCGCTGCTTCTGATCGTAATCGGAGGAGTCCTTCACCATGCGGCGCATCTCCTGCTCGTAGGAGGCGATGTTGTCGCGGTACTTGGAGGCTTCCACCAGCATGGCGTGGGCGGATTCCTCGTCCTCGGGGGGATTCTGCTCGAACTTCTGGGTGATGGCAGCGATCTGCTCCTCGCAGCGGGCGATGGCATCGCGGATGGCGTCCTTGCGGTCGGCCAGCATAGCCACCTGCTCCTCGATCTGCTTATACTGCTTCTGCTGCTCTATGATGAAGTCGCGGCTCTTTTCCAGCTTCTGACGGGTGGGGGAGCGCTTGATCTCGTTGGCGATGCGATCCGCCTTGATGTCCTCCTGCTGGTACTGCCACATAAGCTCCAACTGCTGCTGATCCATGGGGTTCCTCCTTCTGACGGGAATACGGGCCTCCGTCAGGGCCTCTCAGGCATGGCATAGGCACCAAGCTGAGACTTTGATACAGTCACCTTATATTGTACCCGATTCAGCTCGTTTTGTAAAGCATCGGCCAGGGCAAAAATGCCGGGTTCCTCTGTGGCGTGGTGGCCGGCTTCCAGGCAGAACAGGCCAGCATCCACAGCGGCCAGGGCATCGTGGTGGTGGATCTCGCCGGACACAAAGGCCTGGGCGCCCCAGCCATGAGCAACTGCCCATTCATTGCCGCCGGAACCGGAACAGACGGCCACGCGGGTGATGGCTTTGCCCGTGCCCATGGGGCGCACCACGGTGTGCAGCGCCTGGGCAACGTGGGCGGTGAGTTCTTCGGCATCCATGGGGTGGGGAAGGTCGCCGATGCGCACATAGCCTTCTCCGGTGACATTGGTTAGGCCGATGCGCTCGGCCAGCACATCATCAATGCCGCCCTCGGCCTTGTCCAGGTTGGTGTGGGCGGAGATCATGGCGATGCCGTGCTGCATCAGGCGCATGATGAGGCGGGACTCGTAATCCGTGGCCACAAGGCGCTTGATGGGGGAGAACATGATGGGGTGGTGGGTCACGATGAGGTCGGCTCCGGCGGCAATGGCCTCGTCGATGACAGGCTGGGCGAGATCCATGGCGAAATGAACGCCGTGAACTTCGGCAGCGGGGTCGCCTACCAGAATGCCGGAATTGTCGAAGGGATCCTGCATATCATAGGGGGCGCGGGCGTTGATGAAATCGTAAACAGCCTGAACGGTGAGCATGGCTTATTCCTCCAGCTTGGATCGGTAGTAGGCAATGTCGCTGCTGATGGCGGTAATGGCGGCTTTGTCCGGCTCGCGGGCAGCTTGCAGGCCGTGGAGACGCTCGCCCAGCACAACCATGCGCCAGGTGATGTACTCCCGCAGCATGGGGGTCACAGGTTGCATGAGCAAGGTGCCGAAGCGGATCTCGTCGTCGGTGAGCTGTGCGCCACCTGCCTCGGCACGCCAGACCACATAGAAGCGTCCGGCGGCGCGGCACAGCTCTTCGCGGACGATGTGGTAGCCGATGTCCTGCACCGCCTGACGCACCAGATGCAGATCGGTGTGGGCAGAAAGCACCAGCACCGCGCCTTGCAGCTTGTCTTGGCCACGGGTGAGGATGCGGGCAATGGTCTCGCCGCCCATGCCCATCACGGACACGCAGCCGCAGGGCTCCACCAGGGCGTCAAGCCCATCGGCGCAGATGAGCCGCGCCCGGTCGCCCAGGTGCTGGTGCTGCACCTGTTCCTCGGCATGGCGCAGCGCCTTGGCGCTGACATCGGCGAAGATCATCCGCTGGCAGATGTTCTCCTTCAGCAAATGGCAGGGCAGCAGGCCGTGATCGGTGCCGATGTCCGCACCCAGAGCACAGGGCTCGTACAGCGCGGCGGCCAGGGAAAGTCTCTCGTCGAGCATATGGTCTCCTTACAGCAGATGGCCGGTCTCCACAACGCGGCGCAGGGTAGGGGGCAAGTCGGTGCGGACAGGTGTGTGGGTCAGCTCCACCGCAGCACGAACAATGGCATTGCGCAGGGGAAGATCGATGGCATGGCGGAACCCCATGGTATCTCCCGGCACATACCGCGCCAGGATGGCAGGAATGGCGTTCAGCCCCGCCAGATACACATCATAGGCATGCCCAGGCTGATGCGCCAGCTGCTTGGCCAAAGAAGCCGCATACCGCCGTGCCTGGTCAGAAAGAAGTACCCTGTCTGAATCAGACAGGGTGAATGTATCATGTGATGTAAGCAAGTTTCCACCTCATCAGTCAGCGCAAGCGCTGACAGCTTCCCTTCAAGGGGAAGCCACTCCCTCAGTCAGCCGACAAGCGGCTGACAGCTATCCGCAACCTCAATCGGCGCGAACAAGTTCGCTTGTTTCGGTTGATTCGCTTTTGCGCCTGTTTCCGCCACTGGCGGCGGCGCAACGCTCACCTCGGGGAGGGAGCCTTAGTTTGTGGCCAGCGGGCGATCGCAGATCGCCCCTACATATGTACAGCCAAGTTACAATCTGAAAAAAAGGGAGTCGAGAGGGTCGAAGACCCTTCGTGGGATTCCTAAGGGCAAAGCCCTTAGGCGGGAGTCCAGAGGGCAGAGCCCTCTGGTTAATCGAGGTAATCCCGGAGTTTCTTGGAGCGGCTGGGGTGGCGGAGCTTGCGCAGGGCTTTGGCCTCGATCTGGCGGATGCGCTCGCGGGTCACGTTGAACTCGCGGCCGACTTCTTCCAGAGTGCGCTGGTGGCCGTCGTCCAGGCCGAAGCGGAGGCGCAGCACCTTTTCCTCGCGGGGGGTGAGGGTGTCCAGCACGTCCAGGAGCTGCTCCTTCATCAGGGCGAAGGAAGCGGCCTCGGCGGGGGCGGGAGCGTCGTCGTCGGGGATGAAGTCGCCCAGGTGGCTGTCCTCTTCCTCGCCGATGGGGGTCTCCAGGCTCACGGGCTCCTGGGCGATCTTGATGATCTCCCGCACCTTGCTCTCGGAGATGCCCATTTCTTTGGCGATCTCCTCGGGGGTGGGCTCGCGGCCGTATTCCTGCAGCAGCTGACGGCTGACGCGGATGAGCTTGTTGATGGTCTCCACCATATGCACGGGGATGCGGATGGTGCGAGCCTGATCGGCAATGGCGCGGGTGATGGCCTGGCGGATCCACCAGGTGGCGTAGGTGGAGAACTTGAAGCCCTTGCGGTAGTCGAACTTCTCCACGGCCTTGATCAGACCCAGATTGCCTTCCTGGATCAGGTCGAGGAAGAGCATGCCGCGACCCACATAGCGCTTGGCGATGGACACCACCAGGCGCAGGTTAGCCTCGGACAGCTTGCGCTTGGCCTCTTCCTTTTCCTCGGGGGTGCCGCCCTCGAGTTTTTTGGCGATCTCCACTTCTTCCTCGGCGGTGAGCAGCGGCACTTTGCCGATCTCCTTTAAGTACATGCGCACCGGATCGTCGATGGAGATACCTTCGGGAACGGAGAGGTCGAGCTGCTCGTCGTGTTCCTCTACGGGTTCGGGGGCAGACTGGGGAGCGGGGTCATTTTCGTTAATGATCTCCACGCCCAGGGCTTCCAGCGTTTCCAGAACCTTGTCGAGCTGGTCGGGGTCCATGTCCATTTCCATCAGGCGATCCATGATCTCCTTGTAGGTCAGGTTGCCCTTGGATTTGCCAAATTCGTACAGCTCATTCAGCTTGGCCTGGCGTACATCGGGTGAAAGCGTCAAACGGGATCCTCTCCTTTTCCTGTCGCCGCCAGCTTATCTGGCGGACTTGAAGCGGTTCAGCTTGGCCGTGAGGGCCTGAACCTCGGTCATAGCGGCTATTTTGTCACTACCCGTGAGGGTGTTGATGGAACGCATGATGGTCTGTATCTGCTCCTCCACACGGCGGCGGCGCATGGAATTGAGGCAATCCTGCGCCATGCGGATGAGCTGGTCGGTATTCTCCGAAGGCGGGGTGAGCAATAGCTCGCTCACACGGGCACGGAGGGCGTCCTCCTGCTGTTCCTCCACAAGGCTTGCGGGGGAACGGCCTGAGGTGAGGTCGATGTAGAGATTCTTCAACAAGGGGTCGGTGAAATCCTCCTGGTCGGCAATATCACCGGGCAAACGGCCTGTGCCGATGAGGGAGATCAGCAGCTCCTGGGCGCGGAGATCCTCGCTGCCCTGGGCAGGCGCCCGCCTGATAGTTTCCCGCCTGGGGACGGTGGTATTCGCCACGGCCTTGGGCAGGGTGGCGCCGATCTGCGCCAGCAGCACCTCGCGGGAGAAGCCGGTCTGCACCATCAGCTCCTGAATGTAGTTCTCCAGCTCCACCGGCTCCAGGTTGCGCAGCACGTTGGCGCAGGCCTTGGCGTATTCGGTGCGGCCTTCCTGGGTGGAAAGGTCGTGCTGCTCCTTCAGGCGGCGCATACGGTAGGTTTCCGGGGTGATGGCGGGGAGATTGTTGAACCCCTCGATGCCTTCGCGGCGGATGAACTCGTCCGGATCCAGCTTGTCGGGGAAGTCCAGCACCCGGGTGGGGATGCCCTCGGCCTGGAGGATGTCCAGACCGCGGAGGATGGCATTCTGTCCGGCGCTGTCGCCGTCGTAGCCCAGGTAGACCTTGGGGGCAAAGCGCTTGAGCAGTCGTGCCTGTTCAGCGGTAAGCGCGGTGCCAAGGGTGGCGCATACGCCGGGAACGCCGAACTGGGTGAGGGAAACCACGTCCATGTAGCCCTCAACCAGGATCACACGCTCCAGGTGGCGTTCCTTGCGCAGCAGGTTGGCCGCGTATACGCCCAGGCGCTTGTTGAACACCGGAGTATCGGAGGTGTTGAGGTACTTGGGCTGGCCATCGCCCAGGATGCGACCGCCGAAGGCAAGCACATTGCCATACTGGTCGATGATGGGGAAGATGGCGCGGTTGCGGAACATATCAAAGGCGCGCTGGGGCTTGGCGGGGGTGGTCTCGGTGGCTGGCTCGGCGGGCTTGACCACGGTGAGGCCGCACAGGCGAAGTTCTTCCAGGGTGTAGCCCTTGGCTTGCAGGTGCTTGGTCAGCGTGTCCCACCCGGCGGGGGAGGCACCCAGGCCAAACTTGCGGATGACATTGTCCGTCAGGCCGCGGCGCTTGAAGTAATCCAGCATGGGCTTGCCTGCCTCGGTAAAGAGGGTGCTGTGGAAGAACTGGGCAGCCTCGCGGTTGGCGGCAAGCAGCCTGTCGCGCTGGTCGCGGCGGCGCTGATGGTCGGGATCGTCGGTCATTTCGGGGAGGGGCATATGGAGCTGATCGGCCAGGAAGCGCACGGCCTCCTGAAATTCAAGGCGCTCGATGTCCATGATGAACTGGATCACGCTGCCGCCGGCCTTGCAGCCAAAGCAGTAGTACAGCTGTTTTTCCGGATCCACGGAGAAGGAGGCCGTCTTTTCGCCATGAAACGGACACAGTCCCCAATACTTGTGTCCGTTCCGCTTCAGCGTCACATAGCCAGAGATCACTTGTACAATATCGGCCCGCTGGCGGAGTTCATCCAGCCATGCGGAGGGAAAGCGTGGTGCCATATAACCTTCACCTGTCCTATTCTTTCGCCACGTTTCGCGCATTTCCTTCTTTCAAATGACGGAAAAAGCATCAATTTACTGCAATTCATGGAGGTGTCGGAGGCGCCGCAGCGCCTCTGACTGTAATCGTATCCGGCGGCTTTGCCGACGGGGCGGGTCGTTTTCCGCTTGCGGAAAACATTCCTTACACGAAGGAGTGGCCGGGAGCGAAGCGACCAACGACTGAGTGCAAACTCGTCAAAATGGCTTTGCCATTTTGACGATGCCATCAATTTGCAGGGAAGGATGCAGGAATAAACAGTTGCTGGTAGAGCCGGACGGCATAGCGGTCGGTCATGCAGGAGAGGAAATCGCACACGCTGCGCTCGGAGCCGTCGCGGTAGCCGATCATGAAGAATTCCTCCGGCATTTCGGCGGGATGGGCGATGTAGTAGCTCCACAGCTCCTTCATGATGTGGTCACAGCGGTTTTCCTCGGCGGCACGCCAGCGGTCGCGGTAGACCTTCTCGAACATGAACTCACGCAGGCCATCCATGGCGGACTGGACGAGGGGACTCATGGTCAGTTCCGGCTTGTCCATGCTGTTGTTCACAATGTCCAGGATCATGGTGTTGATGCGCTCGGAGTGGGTCTTGCCCAGGATCTTCATGCAGTCGGCAGGCAGCTCGAAGGGCTGCAGGATGCCGCCGCGCAGGGCGTCGTCCAGGTCGTGGTTCAGGTAGGCGATGCGGTCTGCCCGGCGGACGCACTGGCCTTCCAGCGTGGCGGGGAACTGCTTGCCGCTGTGGCAGAGAATGCCGTCCCGCACCTCCCAGGTCAGGTTGAGGCCATTGCCGTCGTTTTCCAGCACCTCCACCATGCGCAGGGATTGCTCGTTGTGGCGGAAGCCCCCGGGGGTCAGTTCATCCAGGGAACGCTCGCCAATGTGGCCGAAGGGCGTGTGCCCCAGATCATGCCCCAGGGCGATGGCCTCGGTGAGGTCTTCGTTCAGGCGCAGGCAGCGCGCCAGGGTGCGGGCGACCTGCGCCACCTCCAGCGTGTGGGTGAGGCGTGTGCGGTAATGGTCGCCCTCCGGGGAGAGAAACACCTGGGTCTTGAACTTCAGGCGGCGGAAGGATTTGCAATGGATGATGCGGTCGCGGTCGCGCTGGAACTCTGTGCGAACGGGACAGGGCTCCTGGGGGCGTTCACGTCCCTTGCTCTGGCAGGACTTGACTGCATAGGGCGAAAGCCGCTGGGCTTCCTCTTGTTCGTAGCGCTCCCGGATGGTCAATGCTGCCGCCTCCCCAAAACTTTGTTGGATAATGTGTATATACAACGCGGAGGGGGGAAAATCCTTTGTAAATTCGGAATTCGGAATGCGGAATTCGGAATTTAGAGTGTGGCACCCAATCCCTCCGTCAGCCGCAAGCGGCTGCCACCTCCCTTTACACAAGGGAGGCTTTTGACTGCTGCATCCACCCACCAAAGGAAAACCCACCCTGTATGCTACTACAGGATGGGTTTCGAAAGGGTCGAAGACCCTTCGCGGGTTGTCAGGGCAGCGCCCTGACCGGGATCCCCAAGGGCAGAGCCCTTGGGCGTCACTCCCCGTGGTCAAACTGGGCCTGATACAGCTCGTAGTAGGCGCCGCGCTTGTCCAGCAGCTGCTGGTGGGTGCCGCTTTCGATGAGGCGACCCTTGTCCATCACCATGATGCGGTCGGCGCCGGTGATGGTGGAGAGGCGGTGGGCAATGACGAAGCAGGTGCGGCCGCGCATCAGGGAGAGCATGGCGTCCTGGATGAGCTGCTCGGTCTGGGTGTCCACGTTGGAGGTGGCCTCGTCCAGGATGAGCATGGTGGAGTCCATCAGCATGGCACGGGCGATGGTCATCAGCTGCTTCTGTCCCTTGGAGATGCTGTTGCCGCTGTCGGTGACGATGGTATCGTAGCCGTTGGGCAGGGACTGGATCATGTGGTGGATGTGGGCAGCCTTGGCGGCGGTGATGATCTCATCGCGGGTGGCCTCCGGGCGGGCGTAGGCAATGTTGTCGTACACGGAGCCGTCGAAAAGCCAGGTGTCCTGCAAGACCATGGTGAACTGGCTGCGAAGGCTGTCACGCTGGAGGCTGCGGATGTCGTGACCGTCGATGAGGATGGCGCCGGAGGTGACATCGTAGAAGCGCATGAGCAGGTTGATCAGCGTGGTTTTGCCGCAGCCTGTTTCGCCCACGATGGCAATGACCTCGCCGGGCTTGGCCTCAAAATCGATGTGGTGCAGCACGGTGGTATCCTCGGTGTAGCCGAAGGAAACGTCCCGGAAGGCCACATGGCCGGTGCAGCTGGTCAGCGCCTTAGCGTCGGGTGCGTCGGCGGGTTCGGGGTCCAGGTCAAGCAGGGTCAGCACGCGCTCGGCGGCGGCCAGGGAGGATTGCAGCTCGCTGATGATGTTGGCAAACTCGTTGATGGGGCCGGAGAATTTGCGGGAATACAGCACAAAGCTGCTCACGCCGCCAAGGCTGATGCCGCCTGCCATGTAGAGCAGCGCGCCCAGGATGCTCACAGCGGCCATGGAGAGGTTGTTGATCAGGTTCACGGTGGGGCCGGTGATGCAGGCGGTGTGGTCGGCGTGCCAGTTGGCGTGGACGGCGCTCTCGTTACGCTCGGCAAAGCGGCGGTTGAACTCATCCTCCTGGTGGTAGGCGGCGATGGTCTTCATGCCGGAGACGGCTTCCTCGGAGAAGCCGTTGAGCATGCCCAGCTGCCTGGAGCGCTCGCGGAACAGGGGGCGCACCACCTTGGAGCGGTAGCGGGTGAAGAGAATGGACATGGGGATGGTGAAAGCGAAGATGATCAAAAGCGCCGGGGAGATGGTGCACATCATGGTAAAGCTGCCCACCACGGTGATCAGGCTGGCGAGGATCTGCGTCAGGTCGGTGGAGAGGGAGGCGCCCACGGTGTCCACATCGTAGGAGAGGACGGAGATCACATCGCCTGTTTGATGGGTATCGAAAAAGCTGATGGGAAGGCGGGTGAGGTGATTGAACAGGTCGCCCCGCATCCGCTTGACCACGTTGCGGCTCATGCGGATCATCATGGCGGAGAGTACCCAGCTGAGCAGCGAGGACGCCAGCGCCACAATGACCATCATGATCACATAGCGGACGACCACGGGGAAAATGACGTTCCCGGGGACGATGGCGTCGATGGCTGCGCCGGAAAGCTTGGGGGAGAGCAGCCCCAGCAGGTTGCCCATCACGCTCAGCAGCGAGGCGGTGATGATGATCCAGCGCTCGTGCTTCAAATACTGCCACAGGCGGCGCAGCACCTGGGAGGCCTTGGCCTTGGGGCGGGCGGTGGCGGTGGAGTGACGGCCGCGGTTGTTCATCACAGGGCGTCACCTCCCAGTTGCAGCTGGCACAGCTGGCGATACATGGGGCAGCTGGTCAGCAGCTCATCGTGCCTGCCCTGGCCGATGATGCGGCCGTTGTCCATCACCAGGATGTGGTCGGCGGCCATCACGGCGGAGACACGCTGTGCCACCAGAATGGTGGTGGCCTCGCCGTGGCGCTCACGCAGGGCGTGGCGCAGGGCGCGGTCGGTGCGGAAGTCCAGGGCGGAGGAGCAGTCGTCCAGCAGGAGCAGGCGGGGGTCGGCAGCCAGGGAGCGGGCGATCAGTACACGCTGCTGCTGCCCGCCGGAGAGGTTGCGCCCCTTCACGTTCAGCATGAAGTCCATGCCGCCCTCCTTCTGGTGAATGAAGCCCGCCTGGGCGCAATCCACGGCGGAGAGCATGGCATCTTCTGCTACATCACGGCCAAAGCGGATGTTCTCGCGGATGGAATCGGCCATGAGGAAATCGTTCTGGAATACCACGCCTACTCGGCTGTACAGTTCGGTGGGCGTGAGGGAGGACAGGGGGCGGCCGTCCAGCAGGATGGAGCCGCCGTCCGGGTCATACTGGCGCAGGAGCAGCTTGAGCAGGGTGCTTTTGCCGCTGCCCGTGGGGCCGATGATGCCCAGAGTTTCGCCGTGACGCAGGGAGAAGGTGATGTCCTGCACATTGTCGGTGGTTTTGTTGTAGGAGAAGCGGACGCTGCGGAACTCCACATGGTTTTCGCTGGGCTGGGCGGGAGATTCGCGGCGGGGGAGATCCTCCGGCATGGCCAGAATTTCCGCAATGCGGCGGGCGCTGGCGCTGCCCTTGGAGTACATGACGAAGAGGCGGGAGATCATCAGCAGGGAATTGAGGATGATGGTGAAGTAGCTGAGGAAGGCGATGATGGTGCCGGGCAGGGTGGCGCCCGTATGCACACGCCATGCGCCCACCAGCACCACCACGGCCAGGCCGGTGTTCAGCACAAAGTTCACAATGGGGCTCACCGCGGCCATGGTGAGGTCGGCAGTGCGCTGGCGCTGGGACAGGTCTTCGTTCACCCGGGCAAAGTCCTGCTGCTCGTATTCCGTGCGGGAAAGGGCGCGGATCACCCGGGCGCCGGCCATGTTTTCCTGTATTTTGCGCACCATGCTGTCCTGTCCCTCCTGCACGCGGGTGAACAGGGGCACGCCTTTTTTGCTGGAAATGATGATGGTGATGGCCAATAGCGGCAGGGTGCAGATCAGCACCAGCGTCAGCACCGGCTCCAGGGACAGGGAGACCAGAATGCCGCCCAAAAGCAAAATGGGCGCACGCACGCCAAGGCGCTGCATACGATCCACCATGTTATGCACGTTGTATGTATCACTGGTGAGACGGGAAACAAGGGAGGCATCGGTCACCGCGTCGCGCTGGGCGGCGGAAAGGTCGGTCACATGACGGAAAAGATCCCGGCGCAGATTCAGGGTGAAGCGGCGGGAAATGTTGGTGGACATCCGGTTGGCACACACATTGCCCAGCCAGGCCAGCAGCGCGCACAAAACCATGGCAGCGCCGGTGAGCCACACGCCCCGCATGTTGCCTGCAGGAACGTATTCATCCAGAATGATGGACAGCATGCTGGGCAGGAACAGCTCCACCACCGTGCCGCCCAGCTTCACCAGCAGCTGGAAGCACACGCGGACGGCATAGGGCTTCAGGTATCGTCCGATGGTGCGCAAGCGCAGCAGCCTCCCTTCACATAGGCCTCGGCGCGGTCGGCCACGCGGCGCATCATGCACAGAAGCTGCTGCTTTTCTTCGTCGGAGAAATCGGCGGTGAGGTAATCGCTCCAGCCAAACAGCACCTCAAACAAGCGGTCGTGGATGTCCATGGCGCGCTGGGCGGGATACACCAGCTGCACGCGTCGATCCTCTGGCGAGGGTTCGCGGCGGACATAGCCCTTCTTTTCCAGGTTGGCCAGCTGGCGGGCAACGCTGCTCTTGTTCACGTTCAGGTACCGCGCCAGCTCCTCCTGGGAGATGCCGGGCATACGGTAAAGAGCCACCAGATAGGGCGTCTGGCAGCCAGCCAGGCCGGTATCGGCCAGCTCTTTTTCGCGGTAAAGCATAGCGCAGCGATAGGTAACGCTGATTTGGCGCATGAAGGCGTGCATGGGATCAGTCCTTGTCTTTGTCTTTCGTTGCAAGAGCAACAATAACCTATTATATGCTCAAAAATTGCAGGCTGTCAAGTCAGCCTGCAAAAGAAAGGGGTCATGAGTGCCGCCACCATCGAAAAAGGCAGAGCCATTGCACATATTTCAGCGTGGCAGACATGGGGATGTTGGCTTCACGAAGCGCTGCGCTGATCTGGCGGGGCGTGAGCATTCCGCGCAGACCACGCTGCAATGCCTGGGTGGTGAAGCGTTGCCAGGCGGGGCGCTCGCGGGGTGAAAGGTCTGGCGCAGGTTTGCGGCGAAGCTCCAGCAGCACGCAGTCCACGGAGGGCGCAGGGTGGAAGTCCTGGCGCTGAAGGTGGCAGCGGATGCGCACCTCCCACCAGGGCTTCAGCAGCAGGCTGGCGGCGGTCTCGCGGCCTGTTCCGCAGAAGCGCAGGGCAGCACCTTTCTCCACGATGAGCCAGGCGCATTCCGGCGGGCAGCTGCTCATGGTAAGATGCCGTATGATGGCAGTGGTGTGGTTGAAGGGGATGTTGGCAAAGACCTTGTAGGGCTTGCGGGGGAGCGGGGCGGTGAGGAAATCCCGCTGGAAAAGACGCACGTTGTCGGGCAGAGCGGCGTGCAGCCGATGGGCAAGGAGCGGGTCGATCTCGTAGGTCAGGACTTGCTGGCAGCGCTCTGCCAAGGCATGGGTGATGTGTCCCTTGCCTGTGCCGATCTCCAGCACGGTGTCGGCGGGGGAAAGGTCGGTCAGATCCAGCAGGCGGGCGATGGTGCGTTTGCTGGTGAGAAAGTTCTGGGAGATACTATATGCACTTTTGGGCATGAAAAAAACACCTCGTTTGTGATCGTGATGACAGCAAACAAGGCACAACAAACAAGCCTGCCAGGCAGGTCAGTTGCTGTGCCTTTTACTTCCAGAACCGTGCGATACGGAGCTGGAAGGCCATCATGCGCGTCACACCCATGGTGCCACCTTCACTTTCTCAGGATGGGGATAGTATAGCACAGGCGTGCCGTGGGGTCAACCGTCAAACAGGCTCAACTGCTTCGGCTGATGCTGCATCATGCCTGCGTTCACGTCCCGGAAGCGCCAGGCAAGGCCGAGGCGGGTGCATTCGGCCTTGAAGACCTCGTACAGGCGCTGGGCGTTGGGGGAGGCGCACTCGTAGGCGTTGCCAAAGGTGGAGAGGTACTTTTCGCGAATGCCGGGGAAGTCCCGCTGCAGGGCGTCGAAATAATACTCCCGGTTGCCGGAGCGCAGCGTCATGCCGAAGAAGCATACCACGAACTTGCCGCCCGCTGCGGCAGTCTGGCGCAGGATGCTGACGATGTTCTCCTCCGTATCGGTGATGAAGGGCAGCACCGGGTTCAGCCACACGCCGGCATACACGCCTGCCTCGCTGAGCTGGCGCAGGGCGGCGAAGCGCTGGGTGGAGGGCGACACATCCGGCTCGATGCGCTGACAGAGGTCGTCCTCCGCGCAGGTGATGGTAAGCCGGGCGCACACCGGGGCGCGGCGGGCAATGGCGGAGAGCAGGTCGGCGTCCCGGGCGAAAAGGGCGGACTTGGTGGTGAAGGCTGCGCCGAATCCGTGGCGAAGCATCAGTTCCAGGGCGCCGCGGGTGAGGCACAGCTGTTCTTCTAGCGGGTTGTAGGGGTCGCTCATGGCGCCCATGGTGATCACGCCGGGTTTGCGCTTGCTTCGCATCTCGCTCTCCAGCAGGGCGAGGGCATTTTCCTTGGGGCGAACGGTGTCGAAGCGATCCAGGCGATAGCACAGGGAGCGGGAATCGCAGTAGATGCAGCCGTGGCAGCAGCCCCGATACAGGTTCATGTTCCAGTCGGCGTAAAAGAAATCCTCCATGCCCACCCTGACGGGCGTGAGCAGCTGCTTGGCCTGGGCGTACTCCATGTTCATCACCTCCTGAAACGATTGTAGAGCATAATGGTGTGCAAGTCAAGGCGAACACGAAAATATGTTCGCTTGCTTTTGTGAAGGGGTGCTTGCTAAATGCATCCCATATGGAGTATAATAGGGGATGAATCCTTACAGGAAAGAGTGAATTGTATGCAGTTTCCGCATATCAGGGATTATCAGGGCAAGCGAATCCACATGATCGGCATTGGCGGCAGCAGTATGTCCGGTCTGGCGGCGATGCTGATCGATAAAGGCTACCAGGTTTCCGGCTCCGACCGCACGGAGGGGTATCTCATTGGCGATGTGCGTGCCAAGGGTGCGCAGGTGTTCATTGGCCACAGGCCGGAGAACGTGCATGGCGCTGATCTGGTGGTGTTCACCGGCGCGGCAGCGGCTGACAACCCGGAGCGGGTGGAGGCCGAGAAGCTGGGCATTCCCAGCATGGAACGCAGCTATCTGCTGGGGCAGCTGATGGAAGGCTTCCCCCAGGCGGTGGGCATCTGCGGCGCTCACGGCAAGACCACGGCGACTTCCATGCTTTCGCAGATGCTGGTGGAGTGCGGGCTTGACCCCAGCGTACACATCGGCGGCAAGCTGGACGCCATTGGCGGCAGCACCCGCATTGGCAAGGGCGACGCCTTTCTGGCCGAGGCCTGCGAATTCCGCCGCAGCTTTTTGCAGATGCGCCCCACCATGGCGGTGGTGCTGAACATCGACGCGGATCACCTGGACTGCTACAAGGACATTGACGAGATCGAGGAGACCTTCGGCCAGTTCATGCAGCTGCTGCCGGAGGATGGCCTGGCCATCGGCAAGGGCACGGACGAGCGCATCATGCGCCAGATGGGCAAGCTGCATTGTGCCGTGGAGACCTTTGGCATGACGGCGGAGTGCGACTGGCATCCTGCCAACCTGACGGAGAACGACCGGGGCTACGCCTCCTATGACCTGTGCCACAAGGGTGAAATCGTGGGTCATGTGGATATGGCGGTGCCGGGGGACTTCAATGTGGAGAACGGCCTGGCCTCGCTGGCGGCGGCTCACGCCCTGGGGGCTGATATGCCCAAGGCCTGCGAGAGCCTGAGCCATTTCATGGGTGCACACCGCCGCTTTGAACTGACGGACACCATCGATGGGGTGGAGATTTTCCACGACTATGGCCACAACCCCACGGAAATGCGCAATGCGGTGACTGTTGCCCGCAAGCGCTGCAAGGGGCGGCTGTTTGCGGTGATGCAGCCCCACACCTTCAGCCGGGTGAAGAGCCTGTTCAATGAGTACCTCACCTGCACCGAGCTGGCAGACGTGACGGTGGTCACCGATATCTGCGCCGCCCGCGAGGTGGATCCGGGGGACATCAACTCCGGTATGCTGGTGGAGGGCATGAAGCAGCATGGCGTGAACGCCGTGTGGACGCCCACCTTTGACGACACGGAGGCTTAT
Source organism: Clostridia bacterium (assembly GCA_017463245.1). Taxonomy (GTDB): domain Bacteria; phylum Bacillota; class Clostridia; order Christensenellales; family Aristaeellaceae; genus UBA11524. The sequence continues at coordinate 2,873 of JAFTPN010000082.1, read as the reverse complement.
CTCCGTGCCAACTGGCGAGCGGGCGACCTGGTGATCACCATGGGGTGCGGGGATATCAACCTGCTGAATGATCAGATCCACAGGCACGAGATGGAGAAGTAAGATTGAATACACCACGGAAAAAGAGCATGGGCAGCCTGCTGATCGTGCTGCTGATGCTGGGGATCACCATAGGGATCATTTTTTCAAACAACGACTTGGAAACGGTGGCGCGCACGCTGGCCTCGCTGCATCCGGGATGGATGCTGGCCGCCCTGGGGTGCTGGTGCCTGTTCATCCTGTTTGATGCATGGAGCTTCTGGGCATATTTCCGCAGGCACGGGCATCCCATCAGCATGGCCTATGCCTGCTATGTGTCGCTGATGGGCTGGTTCTATAGCGGCATCACCCCCGGCTCCAGCGGCGGGCAGCCCATGCAGGTGTATCACCTCAGCAAAAGGCAGATCCCCGTGGGGGTCAGCACCTCGGCGGTGTCCATCAAATTTGTGCTGGGGCAAACGGCCACGGTGGTGCTGGTGCCCATTATTTGGCTGCTGAACCGTCCCTTCCTGTCCCAGCAGCTCTCCGGTTTGGGCTGGCTGGTGGTGATCGGCTGGGTGGTGCATCTGGCGGGTGTGCTGGCGGTGCTGCTGGTGACCTTCTGTACGCCGCTGGTGCAAAAGGTGACGGGCTTCCTTGTCCGCATGGGCGGGAAGCTGCGGCTGATCCACGATGAGCAGGCTGCGCTGGAGAAGGTGCAGCATTTCATTGACCACTACCAGACCAATGTGAAGCTGGCGGGACGCAGCCCTGCGGAGATCGCCCTGCAAACGCTGCTGACCACGCTGAGCCTGTTTTTCCTGCAGGCCATTGCGGTGTGCATCTACTGCGCCTTTGGCCTGAGCGGCACCAGCTGGTGGAACCTGCTGGCGGTGGCGTATATGCTCTACCTGGGCGCCAGCTACAACCCGCTTCCCGGCGCCAGCGGAGCCCAGGAAGGCGGCTTTCTGCTGTTCTTCCGGGGAATCTTCCCGGCGGGAACCATCAGCCTGGCCATGCTGGTGTGGCGGTTCTTCACCTACTATCTGCAATTGATTCTGGGCGCGGCGGCCATGCTGGGGCATACGCTGTGCAGCAAAGAAAAACAATAAAAATGAGTTCCCTGTCTATGGCGGGCAGGGAACTCATTTTTACTTTTGGGCGGGAACCGGCGGCCTTGTCTTTACCACCACGTTCAGGGTGGCGAACACCACCAGCAGCAGAATGGTGACGAAAATGGCGCTCATGCCGCCGTTGAAGCCGAAGCGCTCCGCCAGCGTACCCACCATGGTGGGCATCAGGATGGCTCCGGCAGAGCCGATGCCCAGCAAGAGGCTTGTGGCCATGGGGTAGGCGTTGGTGAAGATGGCCGCGTCGGAGTAGATCATGGGGCAGATGCCAGCCATGCACAGTCCCAGCCCGGCCACGGAGAAGGTGACCATGGGAATGGCGGAGCTGGACAGCATGAGGAAATAGAAGATGGCCACGCCGAAGGAGGAGACCATCATCATGATCTTCTGGCTCACCTTGGCGGAAAGGGCAGCGCAGGTCAGGCGTCCCACCAGCATCACCACCCACAGCAGGGTAGCCATGGTCTGGCTGTAGCTGATGGCATCGGAGCCGGAGGCAAGCAGCGCAGCGGTGAGGTTCTCCTTGTTCTGGATGTAGGTCACAAGCCAGCCGTTGATGGCGTATTCCGAGCAGAGGTAGCAGAACATCATCATGGCCAGGATGAGGAAGGAGGGGTTTTTGAGGAAGATGAGGGTGGAGTTCTGCTTGTCGCCCCGGTCGGGACGGTCGTTTTGAAGGCGCATGCGGCTGAAATTGAACAGGCTGATGCAGCCGATGACCACCATGTAGCCCACGCCCGCCTGCCAGGAGATGTGGGTGCGCAGCAGCAGGAAGATCATGGGGGTGAGGATGGCGCCGATGGCGAAGGAGGAATGCAGCAGGTTGGAGGCCGCAGGGCTGCCGCCGGAAAGCTGGTTCACCATGCGGTTATCGAAATTGGTCACGCTGCCGCGGCCAAGACCCGTGAACAGGAAGGCCACGAAAAGCCAGAGGGGATTGCTCCACAGGAGCATCATCACAAAGCCGATGAAGGCCAGGGAGGCCAGCAGCAGAATGGACTTGCGCTGACCCAGCCACAGGGGTACCAGGCCGCTGATCAGCCCGGCGATGAGGTTGCCCGCGGAGTGCGCCGAAAGGAAGATGCCGCTGAGGGAATCGCTGAGGCCGTAGGTGGCCTTCAGGTCGGGCATGGCGCTGCCCAGCATCAGGGACAGGGAACCATTGCAGAAGAAGGCGAAGAAGCAGGTGGCCAGAAGCACCTTGCCGCTGCGATCCAGCTTTTTCAGGAAAGAAAACATGATGTACCTCCCAAGAAAAGCGGGACGCTTGCTGCGTCCCGCCGGGTATTACAGGGTCACGCCGGTCTTGAAGATGGCCAGGTCGTGGAAGCCATGCTTTTCAGAGCAGACCTTCTGCCCGGAGGCGGTGGCCAGCACGAAGTCCATCAGCGCCTGGGAAAGCTCGGGCAGGGTCTTGCCGGAGAGCAATTCGCCTGCGTTGAAGTCGATCCAGCCATGCTTGAAACCTGCCAGGCGGCTGTTGCTGGCGATCTTCACGGTGGGCACGGGACAGGCGAAGGGCGTGCCTCGGCCGGTGGAGAACAGCACGATCTGCGCGCCGGAGGAAGCCAGCGCCGTGGCGGCCACCAGGTCGTTGCCGGGAGCGGAGAGCAGGTTCAGGCCGGGGGTTTTGACCTTCTCGCCATAGGCCAGCACGTCCTTCACAGGGGCAAAGCCGCTCTTCTGGGTGCAGCCCAGAGCCTTGTCCTCCAGGGTGGAAATGCC
>JAFTPN010000020.1 GCA_017463245.1 Clostridia bacterium | reverse complement strand
TTTTCGGTCATGGTTCCTCCTTAATCAAGTGGCAGGCGGCCAAAGCCATACAGTCGCTTGGACCATTTTTCGCTTTTGAGATCGGCAAAACCGACCGGGTCGCCTGCGTGAATCATCATGTCGTTGCCCACATAGATGCCTACATGGGTGATGCCTTTGACATCTGCGCCCATCGTTTTCTCGAAAAAAACGAGATCGCCGGGGCGCGCGTCTTGTTTACTGACATCGCTGCACAGGGAGTAGAGCCCATTGGCGCCCATCCGTCCTACATCGCACACGCCGGAGTTGTTAAAGACCCAGCAAACATAACCGGAGCAGTCAAAGCCGGTATCGGGATTGCTGGCACCGTATACATAGGGATAGCCGATGTACTTCTCGGCCTCGACCATCAGGGAGAGGAAATCGGGATCGGCCCGAAGAAGCTGCTCGGGAATGGTGTAGTTGACCAGCTTGTACTTGGACTGCACGCCATGGATTTTGACGTTGGTTTTGCCCACCGAGGAAATGACGGGGATGTGATCGTCTTCAACACCCATGAAATACTGCGGATCTTCCAGAATCACGGACTCGCCATTCCAGTTGTCCATATCAAAGGCGCTTGAATCCTCCGCCGCAGCACCCCGAACGGAGAGAAACAGGGAAAGCAGGAACAGCGCTGCGATGGCAGCGATCACCTGGCGGATGATGGTAACGATGTGATTTGAGGGATTTCGATTCATGATCAATGGGATACTCCTTTCATATCTGTGCATGGAAATGGAGCCCTGCGGATGCAAGGCCCCTTGTATCGATCATCAGTTGGGTACTCGTCCAAACGAGTGGAAATGCGTCTGCCAATAGGCATCGCTGAGATCGGCATAGCCGATGGGGTTGCCGCAGTGCAGCATCATCCCGTCGCCCACATAGATGCCGCAATGCGTGATGCCGGCGACATCCGCGCCCATCGTCCCCTCGAAGAACACGATGTCTCCGGGCTGCGCCTGGTCATCCGGCACAGTGCGGCACAGGCTGCGCAGCCCCTTGGCCCCCAGCCTGCCGGTGTTGTAAACGCCGCTGTTCGTGAATACATACGAGACAAAGCCGGAGCAGTCAAAGCTGGTTTCCGGGCTTGCACCGCCCCAGACATACGGATAGCCAATGTACTTGGTCGCTTCCTCCATCATCGCGGCGAAAGAGGGATCGGCATCCAGGGTTTCCTGCGGAATGTCGTAGAGGGTTGGTTCGCGGAGTGGTACTGCATACGGATTGCCGGAGAAGATGCCCTCCATGTTACCATGCGTAGCCATGTACAGCGCGTACATGCCCATGGTGTGATGGCTCATGCTGACAACCGGCAGATGGGATAAGTTCTTGTTCTCCAGCTTCACGTTGCAGATGCTGTACGCATAGGGCACCTGCACGTCATAGGTGTAGGTTTCGGTGTGCTGCTGCCCGGTGACGGGGTCGGTCACGATGCGTGTGCCGGTTCTCGATTCTGTCCGATATCGGGTTTCCGTTGAAACAGTCTGCGTGACAACGTATTGGAGATCGAAGTATTTCTCGATCACCGGATAAGCGGTGTCCAGCGTCCACTCCTGTCCGTCGTAATACGCGGAAATGATGGCGATGAGCACATAGGGATCATGCCAGATTTCATCGGCATCGACATGGTATTCGTCATAGCCGGGGTGGTACTGCTCGTAGCGATCCATTTCATCCTGAAGCTCCCGCTCCTTGGCGGCATAGGCGCGCTCCGCGGCGCGGACATCATCCTCCGTCGCCGGATAGGTGCCGATGATGAGCGACTCCAGCACCGATTGCGCCAGCGGCGTACAGGATTGCAGGCTGCCCATGAGGATCAGCAGCATTGCGCACAGCAGAATGATCAGCAAGGAAGACGGATGGCTTTGGAAAACCTCCGCCATCCGTCCTGCGACATCACTCGCTCCGCGAACGGTCTTGCCCGTTGCGGTGGCGCTTTTCCCTGCATCGCTCACGGCGTTTCCGGCAGCCTTCATCGCGGCATATTCCTTGCGAATGGCCCGCTTTTGCTGCCAGCGAGAGAGCGGATTGCTGGTGAACTGCGGATTCTCCGCGCGATGTTTGGCCTCCAGATACCGGAGGTTGGCTTCATCCAGCGCACGTTCAGCCTTTTGCGCCTGCTTATAGGGGCGCAGCTTGTACGCGTGATAGGCGTGCTCGCCCATCTGCAAGGCGGAGGTGCTGAGCCTGTCGCCCTGCAGCACCGCGCTTACCGCAGCGTTGTCATCCTCATTGGCCTCTGCCAGCTGCTGGTGCAGCTGATCGTGCGCCGATTCTATCGGACGCTGAACAGGATGCCGAAGACGGGAGGGCGGCTTCGCTTCGGTTTCCTCAAACCGGAGACGGAGTTTCTTTTTTCTGGCTCGGGGCGAAGAAGCATCACCCGCCTCGGCTACCGCCTGCGGAACAGGGGACGTGGGCGCAGGCGCTTTCCCTGAAGACTTTGATCTTGTGGGAGAGCGCCCATCCTTTGCTTCCTGCTTCTTTTGCAGAGAAGACGCAGAGGACGGCGCTACTGGTTCATGCAGTTCAGCCGCATCCGCATCACTCTGCTGCATGGCATCCTGCTCGGTTTGAACCTCCTCGGCAGTCAGTTTCAGGCGGCGCGTTTTCAGCTTCTTTTTCGCCGCATCGTATCGGTCGGCAGCTTGTTCTGCCTTTTCGGCCTTGCGTGCCAGCTTCGGGTTTTCCAGCTCCTCCTTTGAGAAGCGAAGCCAGGGAGAGCCACGGTTATGGAGTTCATTCAATTCAATCACCTCCTAGGAAAGTCACGACGCATTGACCTCCGTAGGCTTCGTCGTCATAATGCTGTACAGCTTGGTGTTCTTCGGGAACCGATCTTGGAACGGCAGAATGACGTTGCCGTAGAACAGCAGGCCCTCGCCTTCGCCGCTCTGGGTGACGTAGGACAGCTGATGCGGGGAAATGCCCAGCTTCTTCGCCAGAATCTCACGATCACCCGCCGCCTGGTTGAGCATGTAGATGTAGTCGGAGTTTTCAAAGATGTTCTCGATCTCCTGACTTGCCAACAAATCCTTGACGTTCTGCGTGATGCCCGTCGGAATGCCGCCCCACTTGCGGAATCTCTTCCAGATTTCCACGGAGTATGCCGCCGTCTGCTCTTCTTTGAGCAGCAAGTGGAACTCGTCCATGTAGTACCGGGTGGATTTACCCTCGGCACGGTTGGCGGTGACGCGGCCCCACACCTGATCCTGCACGATGAGCATTCCCAGCTTCTTGAGCTGCTTACCCAGCTCCTTGATGTCGTAGCAGACCAGCCGGTTGTTCACATCCACGTTGGTGCGATGATTGAACACATTCAGGGAGCCGGTCACGTAGATTTCCAGCGCAGTCGCCAGCGTCTGCGCTTCCTTCTCCTCCTGCTCTCTCAGCGCGTTGTACAGATCCTCCAGAATGGGGATGTTCTCCGGCCTTGGGTCGCTCAGGTACGGTTGATAGATGATGTGTACTGCGCGGTCGATGATGGTCTTTTCGATGGGCTGCAGTCCGTCGCGCCCGCCGACGATCAGCTCACACAGCGACAGGATGAAGTCGGACTTGAGCGCCAGCGGATTGTCATCGTCGCTGTAATTGAGGTTGATGTCCATCGGGTTGATGTAGCTGTTGCTGGTGGGCGAAATGCGGATCACCTGTCCGCGGAACGTGTTGACCAGCGGGAAATACTCGCCCTCGGGATCGCAGATGATGATGTCATCGTCTGTCAGCAGAACGACGTTGCAGATCTCGCGCTTTGCTGCGAACGATTTGCCGGAACCCGGCGTGCCCAAAATCAAGCCGTTCGGATTCTTCAGCTTCTTGCGATCCACCATGATCAGGTTGTGGGACAGGGCGTTCAGCCCGCAATACAGCGCCTCGCCGCCGCTCTGGAACAGCTCCTGCGAGGTGAAGGGAATGAAAATCGCGGTGGACGAGGTCGTCAGACCGCGTTGAATTCTGATTTTGTTGAGGCCCAAAGGCAGACAGGATACCATGCCGTTTTCCTGCTGGAAGTCCAGCGGAACCAGCTGGCAGTTATGCTGCTGAGCAAGGCTCTGTGCCTGCTTGACGTTGAGGGCAAGCTGCTTCTTATTGTCCGCCGTATTCATCACCAGGAAGGTGATGAGGAACATGCGCTCGTTGCGGCTCTGCAAATCTTCCAGCAGCTTCTTTGCTTCGCCGCCGTAGGTGGCCAGATCGGACGGAATGATGTCCATGTCATATCCGGCACGGACGGCCTTCTTTTGCTCCTCGATCTTCATCTTATCGAGGTCGGTGATCTTGCGTTTGACATCCCGGATGGCTGCCACCTGGTCGATGGCCTGAATGTGCAGGGACACGATGAGGCTGGATTCCATGGCGAGAAAATCCGCCAAGCAGCGGTCGTTGAGGTCAGAAGCCAGAATCGAAAAGAAACTGACTGCCGCCTGCTTCTTGCCCATCCCAAAGCTGCGCTTCTCACGGAAATCAAAGCTGGACGGCGCAATGAAGTCCTTGGTAGACAGGCCGGAGGGCGGCAGCCACTTCCAGTCAAAAATAAAAGGCGCCTGGGTGTCCATGTGGAACATATCGTGCATGAGCTTCAGCCGCTCACGCCCGTCGAGCGGGGATGCCGAAACGCCCAGCCGCTTGAAGTTGTTCAGCAGATCAATCTCGATGCGCTCCAGACGCGGCTTTGCCGTCTTGATGTTCTCTGCTTCGATACCAAAGGTGATGAACTTGGTCTTGGTCAGACCGTAGTTGCCCTTGGCCTGATGGTTTTGCAGCATTTCCGCATATTCGTGCCGGATTTCGTTATTGCCGTCATCCCTGTCGGGAATCAGGATGCTCTGCTCAAAGGCTTCCGTGCTGGCCGTCAGATTGAGAAACGAAAACTGCAGGTGGATGCTGCTGTCGAAATAGTTGAGGAAATCGCACCAGCCCTCGAAGATCGCCGTCTT
>JAFTPN010000081.1 GCA_017463245.1 Clostridia bacterium | reverse complement strand
TCCTTCAGCAGCTGCTGGTATTTGGCCTGGTCGGCAAGCACCTCCGGCTGGCCGATGGCCACGGACAGCTCCTCGAACCGGGAGAGGATCCATTGAAATTTCTCGAACATAGCGCCTCCGTTACAGGTGGGCGACCACCATGCGGGGAATGCCTTGCAGGTCTTGGTGGATGCAGGTTTGGCGGAATCCAGCCTGGCGCAGCAGCGCGGCCACGCCCTCGGCCTGGTCGTAGCCTACCTCCAGCAGCACCACGCCGTTGGCGTTCAGGTGGGCGGATGCTTCATTGGCAATGCGGCGGTAGAAGTCGTAGCCGTCCGCGCCGCCATCCAGCGCCATGCCGGGCTCCTGCATCACCTCGGCCTGCAAGGTGCGGCAGTCCTGGGTGGGGATGTAGGGCGGGTTGCTGATGATGAGGTCGAATCGCATCCCTTCCACCGCGGCAAAGAGATCGCCCTGGTGCAGGGTCACATTTGCGCCCAGCTCCTCCGCGTTGCGGCGGGTCACGGCCAGAGCGTCGGGGGACAGGTCGGCGCTGTGGACATCAGCCCCGGGCACGGCCAGCGCCAGGCTGATGCCGATGCACCCGCTGCCGCAGCACAGGTCCAGGGCGGTGTGGCGGTGCTGCATTTCGCTGATGGCCAGCTCGGTGAGCAGCTCCGTTTCGGGGCGGGGGATCAGCACGCGCTCGTCCACATAGAAATCATGCCCCATAAAGCTCTGCTGGTGGAGCAGATATTGCAGGGGAATGCGCTGCAGGCGCTTGTCCCGCAGGGCGTAAAACTGGTTCAGCAGAGCATCGTCCAGCTGGGTGTCTATGTCCAGGCGCAGGTTCAGGGCGGGCTTGCCGGTGAGGTGGGCAAGCAGGAGCGCGCTGTCCCAGGCGGGATCAGGGATGCCTGCCGCCTGAAACAGCGCGGTGGTTTCGCGGATCAACGCCTGGGGCGTCACTGGGCAGCTTCCTCGGCGGGGAAAACATAGCCCTTCTCGGATTCCTTGTAGGAGTGGAGCAGGGTGTAGCCTTCCTCGGTGGTGGGGGCGTTTTCGGGCAGGCCGTGGAGCGCCACGTTCATGGCCACGATGGCGATCTCCAGCATCTTTTCATCGGGCTGCTTGGTGGTGAGGCGCTGCAATTGCAGGCCGGGCCAGCGCAGGGCGTTGGTCAGCTTGTTGTCGCTGTGGGCGAGACCCTTCAGCACCTCATAGCTCACGCCAGCCACAATGGGCAAAAGCGCCAGGCGGGACAAAAGGCGCAGGATGTACTGGTCGCCATTGTAGCCCACCAGGGTGAAGAGGATGATGCTCAGCGTGAACACGATGAGCAGGAAAGCCGTGCCGCAGCGGGGATGCAGGGTGGTGAAGGGGGCGGCATTCTCAGGGGTGAGGGGCTTATCCGCCTCGTGGCAGTAGACGGTTTTGTGTTCTGCACCGTGATACTGGAAGGTGCGGCGCACATCCGGCACGAAGGAGCAGAAGATCATGTAGCCGATGAGGATGCCGATGCGCACCAGGCCGGAGAGCAGGTTGACCGCAATGCGGCCAAGCCCCAGGGCACGCAGGCCGCTGGCACAGGCCTCGGGGATCACGAAGAACAGGCCGACGGAGAGGATCACCGCCAGCACCATGGCCACGCCCATGACCACCTTGTCCACGCCCTTGCCCAGCTTCTTGGCCAGCCACTTCTCAAACTTGGTGGGTTCTTCGTCCATCGCACCCAGCATTTCGGTGGAGGTTTGCAGGGTGTTCATGCCCATGGACAGCATGGTGCAGAAGTTCACAATGCCGCGAAGGATGGGCCAGCCCATCCACTTGTGCTTTTTGGAGGGCGCGACATATTCGCTGCGCTTGACAACAATGGAATCATCCGGGCGGCGGACGGCGATGGCGATGGCGTCGGGGGACTTCATCATCACGCCTTCCATCACGGCCTGGCCGCCGATATCAACGCGGGGGCAGGCGGGAGCTTTGTTTGCCATAAATGGTACCTCATTTCTGCGCAATAGCGCGGGTCGTACATAGTGGGGTTTGCGCATATCAAACCAAATTCAATATTCAACATAGCAGGGGGCAATCCCTGCCGGGGAGTGCAAAATGGCATAAGAAAACAGCGTGCCGAATGACACGCTGTAGTCTTTCATTACTCCAGGCCGAAGCGCTTCTTGAAGCGATCAACACGGCCGCCGGTATCGACCAGCTTCTGCTTGCCGGTGTAGAAGGGGTGGCACTTAGAGCAGATATCCACCTTCATTTCCTTCTTGGTAGAACCGGTTTCAAACGTCTCACCGCATACGCAGCGAACGATGCACTTGCCGTACTGGGGATGAATCTTTTCCTTCATTGCTGTTTCACCTCTTTCGCGTATGCAATGATCGGCATTTACCGCATGGACGATTATAGCATAGATGCGGACTGAATGCAAGAGATTTTTTTAAGAATAATTCGGAATTCGGAATGCGGAATGCGGAATTTAGTTTGTGGTCTACACCTCATCAGTCAGCGCAAGCGCTGACAGCTTCCCCTCAAGGGGAAGCCTTTTGCAGTTGTCCGGCGTAAAGCCTTCCCCTTGAGGGGAAGGTGGCCGAAGGCCGGATGAGGTGGAAAGCCTCTTCCCCCGCGTCGCGGCGCGCCCATAGCGCGGCGTGACCCCTGCTCGGAGACCGCCATGCCGGGAATCCCAGAAAGGGAGTCCAGAGGGTCGAAGACCCTTTGGCGGAGTGCAGAGGCAGAGCCTCTGCTGGGGTTAAGGGGCGAAGCCCCTTACCTGCTCTTCTCCATGAGCGCGACCCAGTCCTTGAATTTGGCGAGGAAGGCGTCGTTGGAGTCGGTTTTGGACAGGAGGGAGAGGATCTGGGGGATGGCGGCGTTGGGGCGGGTGGTGCCCAGCACAGAGCGGACGAGGCGCAGGCCTTCCAGCTGGGCGTCGTTCAGCAGGGCTTCGGCGCGCTTGGTGCCGGAGAGCTGCAGGTTGATGGGCGGCTTGACGCCTGCGTGCGCCAGGGAAACGTCCAGCACCAGCTCCATGTTGGCGGTGCCCTTGAATTCCTCCACCACGCTGTCGTCCACCTTGGAGCCGGTCTCGATGTTCATGGCGCCGATGACCGTGAGGCTGCCGCCCTCCTTCACGCAGCGGGCAGCGCCGAAGAGCTTCTTGGCACGGAACAGGCTGGTGGGGTTCACCATGCCGGGCAGGCTGCGGCCCTGCTGGGCGGCGGCGGTGGTGTACACCTTGGCCAGGCGGGTGAGGCTGTCCACAATGAGGATCACGTCCTTGCCCTGCTCCACCAGGCGCTGGGCGCGCTCCAGCACCATGTCGGTGAGGCGCAGGTGGTTCTCCGGGGGCTGGTCAAAGGTGGAGGCCAGCACCTGGCAGTTCACCTGGTCGCGGAAGAGGGTCACGTCCTCCGGGTTCTCGTCGATGAGAAGCACCATCACGGTGGCATCGGGGTGGTTGGCGGTGATCACATTGGCAAAGTTCTGCAAAAGGGTGGTTTTGCCGGTGTCCGGCGGGCAGAGCAGCAGACCGCGCTGACCAAAGCCCAGGGGGGCGATCAGGTCGATGAGGCGCATATCGTCCAGCTTGGCACCGTCGTGGGCTTCCAGGTCGATGCGGCGGGTGGGATAGATGGGCGTCAGCTCCTCAAAGGAGGGGCGGGTCTGGGTTTCGTCGGCATTCTGGCCGTTGACCTCGGTGATGTAGAGCATGGCGGTGTACTTGTCGCCATCGCGCTGGGGGCGGGTCTTGCCAACCACCCGGTCGCCGGTGCGCAGGCCGAAGCGGCGGATCTGCGCCATGGAAACATAGATATCCTTGGCAGAGGGCAGGAAATGGTCGGAGCGCAGGAAGCCGTAGCCATCGGGATGCAGCTCCAGCACGCCGCTGCCGTCGCCGCACTCGCCGGCGGCCAGCAGCTCGGTCACGGCGGGGTTGGGGGCGGAGGGATCCTGCTGCTGGGGATAGGCGGCCTGCTCCCGGGGCTGATTGTAGGCCGGGCGGGGCGCATAGCCACGGTTGTAGCCGGAATTGTAGTTGTTATTGTAGGTATTGTTGTTGGAGTAGGCAGGCTGTGCCTCGTATTGCCGGGGCTGCTCGAAGCTGCGCTGCTGGCCATATTCGCCCCGGGGCGCTTCGCCATAGGCAGGGCGGCGCTCCTGGGCGGCGGGGCCAAAGCCGGTGCGGGCAGCAGGCTCGCTGCGGAAGGGGCGATACTCCTCCTCGCGCTGCTCATTGGCGGGCGTGGAGGCACCGGGGCCGAAGCGGGGGGTGTAGGTGTTCTGGCGCACGGGCGCGGGGCGCTGCACCTCCATGGCGGGTCGCGCCTGGTTGCTCTGCCAGGCGGGACGCTGGGGGTAGGTGGGCGCCTGATAAGCAGGCTTGCTGTTGTAGCGGGGCGCAGGGTTGTGCCAGGCAGCCTTGAACTGGGGCTGGGCGGCAGGCTCAGGCTTTGTGATGGGGGCGTTATCCTCCGGAATGACGGCCTCGGCGGTGACTTCCTCCGCCACGGCGGGGGCGGGCGCATCGCCAAGGGCAGCGGCCAGCTTGGCCACAATGTCGCTCTTGGAAACCCCTGCGCCCAGCTTCACGCCGTTTTCCTTGGCCAGCTTTCGCAGTTCGATCACCGTTTTTGCATTCAGTTCTTGCGTTGTCAAGGGTATTGCCTCCTACTAATGCGTACAGAAAAGATAAGATAGGATATGATCAAAGAGGGGATTTTTATGCTTTGCGCGCCACGACCACATCGCGGGTCACGGCCTGTTCCACAAAATGCTCAAAGTTATCGTAGGGTGCTTCCGTCAGCACCTGGAAGCCAGCGCCTTCCAGCAGTTCCACTAAGGTGGCGCGGGGCAGGGTGAGGCTGTTGAAGCTGATGGCCAGGCCTGCGCCGGGCTTGAGGGCGTCCTTCCAGGCGGGAAGCACGCGGCGCAGCATGCCGGGGAAGTTCTCCGGGCGGCGCCCCTCCTGGGGTGCGTGCTGCACACCATAGGGCAGGTCGGTGACGAGAATATCCGCAGGGGTCTTTTTCAGCAGGGCGGAGATGTAGCTGGTGTCGCCCAGCAGCATGCGCAGGCTGCGGGTGTCACCTGCCTGAAAGGCCTGTTTGCTGGTGGCCAGGGTGTACACCGCATCGGGCACGCTGTTGCCCCGCACCGTGCGGGAGCCCTGCTCCAGCTTGTGCTTCAGCCGGTGATATTGCAGGTAGCGGCTGAAGTAGTCAGCGGCTTCCTTCAGATCCTTGCGATCCAGGTCGATGCCCACGCTGTTCATGCCCTGCTGCAGCGCCACAAACAGCGTGGTGCCGCGGCCACAGAGGGGATCCAGCACGGTGACGGGCTGCGCAGCGCCAAAGGACTTGCTGGCAGTAAGCGCCAGGTTGATCATCATGTGGGTGAACACGGCGCTGGTTTTGCCCTTGTATTTCAGCACCTCCGCCAGGTCGCGGGGGAGGTAATCGGCAGCGGGGCGCTCCAGGGGGCGCAGCAGGCCGTTTTCCTCCTGGCACAAAAGCGTCAGCGCGCTGTGGCGGGAGAGGGCGGAAAGCTGGCTGTCGGTCAGCTCCGGTGCTTCAAAGCAGAGAAAAGGCGCTCCGCCAATGGTGCGAAGCTGCACTTCGGATTCGATATGCAAGGCCTTGAGCATGCAGGAAAGCTCGGCTGTACCCAGCAGGTTCAGCGATTCCTGATAACGTATGTTGGCGTGAGGCAGTAATTGAAAGCAGTAATTCATGAAGCCCTCTTCTTTTTTCATGGATGATAAGGATAGTATAACAAATGGAACGAAAAATCGCAAGAGATTGGCTGGAAATTTTACGGAAAAACAAAAGGAAAGCAGGGCGAAAAAAGTTGCTTGTATGCTGTTCAAACTGTAACGTGCATTTGTAGGGGCGAACTGTGTTCGCCCGCACATTGGTGAGCGCTGAGAATCAATTGCAAAGCCTCCTTTCCTAAAAGAAAAGACACGCTGTTGTTTCAGCGTGTCTACGTTTTGTACCTATTAAGATTTACCTCCAAGCGGCATCATGTTTAGCCAGCAAGTACAAGCAATACTGATTCATGCTGATACCTTCTCGCTTGGAATGTTCCGCAAGGGATTTGTGCAGGGATTTCGGGATTCGGAGTTTGAACTGTCCGGAATAGTCCTCGATCATGCCAGGTTCGCGGATCTCAATGCCCTCTTCGATAGCTGCTTCCAGCCAAAGACGCTTGGCATCTTCTGCATTCCTGATGACCTCTTCCATCGTTTCCGCACAAGTCAGGCACCCAGGAAGTTCTGGATAAGAGGCGACGAATCCACCTTCATCCGGATCAGGAGTGATTTCCAGTCTGTACGGCATGGCAAGATACTCTTCAATTTTTCTCATCGCTGCCCACCTCACTTTCTATTACATCTCTTACCATTTCCACATATACCCGCTTGATGGGGTTATTGATCGGAATGGTGATCGGCTGGTGCTTGGCTTTCCGGAATGTCCTATGGCTGCTTCCGCCTCGCGGTGCATCCATTCGATATCCGTAGCTTTCCAGCACCTTCCGCAATTCCTCGAATCGCATATCCTTGGAGAGTTCCAAGATTCGCTGCAACAGCTTTTCCCACTTAGACATTATCATTCCTCCGAATTTGATTATATATGGTATCGCCCGTGGTGTCAAGATATTCTCTTCCCGTACATCATACCACATATTTCAAACCAGTCAAGAGAGTTCGCGAACGTTCTTTCGCACAATGCAAGACTATTAGTGTGTCTATTAAGTCCATAAGAAGTATTGAAGGGTAAAGAAAAAGCGCAGGATGAATTTCCTGCACTCGTCATAGGATCTGAGATTATTCGGGATCAGGCTTGTAATGGTCTGGATTGTAGCCGTCTTGGATGAGCTTTTCACATACAGCATTGATGATGTATGCATTTCGTGGAATACCCGTATTTTGGGTCATTTCCTTTAGGGCTTCGACCATTCCAGTAGATTTGCGAACCTTAACACTAAACACATGGGATAATTCTCTATCTCGAAGATAGTCAACTTTCCCTTTGCGGGGCTTCTCATTTTCAGCCATATGCACTCACCTCCCCTCGATCCTACCATCTTCTCACAGATTCGTCAAGGCGTAGCTTTCTTCGTCGCCTCGCATTGTTTGGAACAAACAAAAAACCCTTCCCCGTGATGGGGAAGGGAGTTTGTACGAAATTAGTACTTGCGCTTGCGTGCGGCTTCAGCCTTCTTCTTACGCTTCACGCTGGGCTTTTCGTAATGCTCACGCTTGCGGACCTCCTGAATGACGCCTGCGCGGGCACATTGCCGCTTAAAACGCTTGAGCGCACTCTCCAGAGATTCATTCTCGCGGACTCGTACCTCGGACACTGTTATCCCTCCTCTCGCTCATCTCGCCTTGACATCAGCCGGCTAAGACGGACGGATGGCGAACCGTACAGCTATTATATCGTTTTTCAAGTTTCGCGTCAATGGGAAAACAAGAATTTCTCAAGAATTTTTTTGTAAAAACCGGATCAGGCCATATTTTCCGTCAGCTGGCGGCCGCCAAGCACGTGAAAATGCAGGTGATGGACGCTCTGGCAGGCGTGATCGCCGCAGTTGGACACCACGCGGAAGCCGCCTTCCGTCAGGCCTTCCAGCTCGGCGACCTTTTTGCAGGCGCGCAGGCAGGCGGCCAGGGTGGCGTCGTCGGCCTCATCGATGGCGGACATACCGCTGACGTGCTGCTTGGGGATCACCAGCACATGGGTGGGCGCTTGGGGGTTGATGTCGCGGAAGGCGTAAACCTTCTCGTCCTCGTAAACCTTGGTGGAGGGGATATCACCGGCGATGATCTTGCAGAAGAGACAGTTGTTCATGGGAATCATCCTTTCTTATTCGTGGTTGGAAGACATGGGTGAAAACACGGCGGTAACAAAGAAAACGTGCTCGTGTCCAAGTGCTGCCAGTTCTTCCGGCTGGATGGTGATGACAGCGTTGGAGTTATCCTCCGGCAGCTGGGAGGAAATGAATTGCAGCATCAGCGGGATCTCCTCACCGTAGCTGACCTCCGCCAGCGCGGAAAGCTGGGAGGTGGTGACATTCAGCCCAGTAACATCGTAGAGGATATCTGTGGGAGCCTGACGCAGGGTCATGACATTGTTTTTTTCATCCAGCATGCTGGTGAGGATGCCCTCCGTCAGGGGACCGAAGTTCAAGGCGAAGCGGCCTTTGCCTTCCTGGGCGGGCAGATGCAGCTGGCTGCCTCCGGTGTACAATTGCCACTGCTTGTTTTCCAGGCGGTAGACACTCACAGTAATGCCCAGCTGTTCTTTGCCCAACTGAAAATCATAGATGTTGCAGTTGCGTCCCTGGCTGGCAATGCTCTTGATCAGCTCTTCCTGGACGGTGAGTTGAGCGGGCTCAATGTACATGGCAGGCCTGTCATCTGTGGCAGGCTGTTGGGCGCAGCTGGTGAGCAGCAGCGCGGCGCACATCAGGAGCAAAAGCAGCTTGCGTTTCAAAGCAATTTTCCTTTCTTATTCCATAGTGGTGGTGGAGAAGGTAAGCGTTACAGCGTACACATGGTCATGCCCTTCGGCAGCAATGAGCTGCGGCTGGTGGAAGAAATCCACGCCGATGTACTGCGTGTTCTGGTTGGTGGTGAAAAGCTGCATCGCCATGGGGATGGGCGTTTCGTAGGCGATCTCCTGCAGCTGGGTGAGCATGGTGGTGTACATGGCGCTGCCAGCGGGAGCGAAATCAACGGCGAAATCCTTGTTGATGGTATAGGTGTAGCCGGCACCGCCGACAGAGTAGGTGACGCCCTCCGGCAGGGTGTTGAAGGCAAGGGCGAACTGGCCTTCCTTGATGGAGGCGCCGATGCGTCCGCCGCCAAGGACTGTCCATTGCCCGTCCACCAGCTCCCATACCTCCATCACGACGCTTTTCAGGCCATCGTCCATGCGGAAGTCGTAGGTCTGGTTGAAGGAAGCCTGATGCAGGGGCTGTTCCTTGGCAGGCTCCATGTACATGGCGGGCTTTTGCTCAGCGCAGCCAGTCAGAAGCAGCGTGGCGCAAAGCAACATCAGAAATAAGACGCGCTTCATACCAGTTCTCCTTTCATGCCCTCGCCGAGGATTTCAGTGAGCCGCACATCTACCACCGCGCCGCTTTGGCAAGCAGGGCAGTCCGGCAGCGTGACCTGGATGTACTCCGGGGTGTAGCCCAGCCAGTTGCCGGCGGCGTCCTGCTCCTCCACCAGCACGGTGGCGGTGCAGCCCAGCCAGCTTTCCTGATAGGCGCGGGCGGTGGTCTCACCCAGGGCGATCAGCTCCCGGGCACGCTGATCCTTCAGGGCGTTGGGCAGCTGGTTCGGCATCACAGCGGCCTTGGTGCCTTCCCGCTGGGAGTAGGGGAACACGTGGATTTTCGCATAGCCGACCCTTTCGATCATGCGGCGGGTCTCCTGGTATTCTTCCTCCGTTTCGCCGGGGAAGCCGGTGAGCACATCGGTGGTGAAGGCGGCGTGGGGGAAGGCGGCGCGGAGGTTCTCCACCGCGGTGAGGTACATCCGGCTGTTGTAGCGCCGAGCCATGCGTGCCAGCACGGTATCGCTGCCGGATTGCAGCGCCAGGTGGAACTGGGGGCAGACCTTGTCCATCTGCGCCAGACGGGCGGAGAACTCCGCCGTGGCGATGGTGGGCTCCAGGCTGCCCAGGCGGATGCGCTTTACCCCCGGCACATCCTGCACGGCCTGGATGGCGTCCAGCAGGGTTGAGCCATCCTGCAAGTCCTTGCCGTAGCTGGAAAGGTGGATGCCCGTCAGCACCAGCTCGCGGAAGCCAGCATCGGCCAGGCGGCGGGCTTCGGTGGCCACCTCGTGCAGGGGGCGGGAGCGGATGGGGCCGCGCACGCTGGGGATGATGCAGTAGGTGCAATGGTTGTTGCAGCCCTCCTGGATTTTCAGCGTGGCGCGGGTGTGCTCCTCCTGATCGGTGATGGTCAGGTTCTCGAAGGGCGTGGCGGTGGTGAGGGCGTCCACGGCGCAGATCTGCTTGCCCTCGCGCACGGCCTGCTCCAGCAGGGTGACCACCTCGCCCCGGCGCTGGGTGCCAAGGATCAGCCGGGCGCCGGTGTCCAGCAGCTCTTCGCCCTTGCGCTGGGCAAGGCAGCCGCAGAGGATGATCTCACTCTCCGGATGCTCCCGGCGCAATCGGCGGGTGATCTGCATGGATTTCTTGTCGCCGGTGCCGGTGACGGTGCAGGTGTTTACCACGTAGACATCCGCATTCTCGTGGAAGGGGAGGATGGCGTAGCCTGCGGCGCGGAAGAGTTCCAGCATGGCTTGGGTGTCGTATTGGTTGACTTTACAACCTAAAGTGTGGAATGCTACGGTGTTCAATGAGGTCAACTCCAGTGAGTATAAGTTTGAGGACTACACCTCATCAGTCCCTTCGGGACAGCTTCCCCTCAAGGGGAAGCCTTTGTCGGTGCGCACGCTTGAGCCTTCCCCTTGAGGGGAAGGTGGCCGTGAGGCCGGATGAGGTGGAAAGCAGCACATGAGCTTAGCAGCTTTACTCCATATCCCCGTACAGGCACAAAAGTGCGCTGATGGCAGAAAGCCCGGCGGTCTCCGTGCGGAGAATGCGCGGCCCCAGGGTCACGGACTGGCAGCGGGCTTCCTTCATCTGGCCGATTTCCTCCGGGGACATACCTCCCTCGGGGCCAATGACGATGGCTACATCCCGCACATCGGGATGCTGCTGGTGGAAGGTGCGCAGGGAGTAGCCCTGGGCGTCCTCCCAGGGGACAATGGCGGCAGCGTGGGCGGGCAGGCGGCGCAGCAGCTCCTTGAAGGAGATGGGGGCGTCCACGGGCATCATCATGCACCGACCGGACTGCTTGCAGGCTTCACGGGCGATCTTCTGCCAGCGCTCCTGCTTTTTCGCGCCGTCCTTGCTATTCAGCTGCACCACGCAGCGGCTCATGGCCACGGGAACCACACGGTCAGCGCCAAGTTCCACGGCCTTCTGGGTGATCAGCTCCATCTTGTCGGCCTTGGGCAGACCCTGATAGAGGGTGATGCGCAGCGCCGCCTCGGTGGAGGGAAGTTCCTCCAGGATGCGCAGGGTCACGCCGTCGTCCATGTCGGTGATCTGAGCGGTGTAGCGGCGCTGGTCGCAGAAAATTTGAGCTTCTTCGCCCACCTTCATGCGCAGGACACGCTGGGCGTGGTGGGCATCCTCGGCATTCAAACGGACAAGGCCGTCGGCAATGCCGGATTCATCAGCATAGAAGCGGTGCATCAGTCGTGCCTCCGGGAGAGCATGGCCACCCATTCACCCTTGCGGGCGATTTTCAGGATGGTGTAGTCAGCGGCGGTGAGGGCGTCATGCACATCCTGCTCCCGCTCCTTGATGATGCCGGAGCAGATGAACAGGCCGCCGGGGACGATGTGGTCGTTCAGGGGAGCGGCGAACATGCAGATCACATCGGCAATGATGTTGGCCACGCACAGTTCACACTGGGCGTCCACCTTGTCCAGCAGGTTGCCCTCCAGGGTGGTGATGGTGTCCTGCAGGCCGTTGTGCTCCACATTCTCCCTGGCCACGCGCACGGCGGTGGGGTCGATGTCGATGGCCAGCACATCCTTGGCGCCCAGCATGGCGGCGCCGATGGCCAGGATGCCGCTGCCGGTGCCAACGTCGATCACGCGCTCGCCGCCCTGCAGGGCTTCTTCCAGCAGCTCCAGGCACATGCCGGTGGTTTCGTGGGTGCCGCTGCCAAAGGCCATGCCGGGGTCGATCTCGATGATGCGGTCACCCTCCTGCTGCTCATAGGATTCCCAGGTGGGCTTCACCACCAGGGACTTGCCAGCACGGAAAGGCTTGTAGAACTTCTTCCACACCTCCGACCAGTCCTCGTCCTTCACGTTGAGGGTATCGATGGCCAGGGTGCCGAAGTCGAAGTCCGCTGCAGCGTTGCGGATCTCCTCCAGGTGGGCAGAAAGTGCCTGCATCTTCTCGGCAAAGGAGGCATCGGGCTCGAACCAGGCGTGCACCAGCACGTCCTCGGGCAGGGTGTTGATCAAATTGGGATCAATGATCTCCCAGATGCCGTTGGGCTTGGTGGGGTCGGGGATATCGGCGCGGTCTTCCACCATGGTGCCGGTGGCACCGTGGGCAATGAGGGCTTCGGACACCATGTCCGCGCCCAGGGTGGTGGTGTGTACGGAAATTTCAACCCAATCCATTGAACATCATCCTTTGAAAGTAATTATGAATTCGGAATTCGGAATGCGGAATTGAGAGTGGGGTACCAGGGTCAGGAAAGCAGAAGGATCAGCACAAGCAGCACGGCAAAGCCTGCAAACATATACCCCTTGATGCGAATGTTGTCCAGGTATTCGGAAGAGGGCTGGGTGCCGTTGGATTTCCAGCTTTCGGTCAAGTCCCAGTAGAGGGCGGGCTTGAGGATCATGAGCAGGCCAACGATGGCAAGCAGCAGACAGCAGAAGTAGGCCATGATATATCAATCCTTGGTGGGTGGAGGGGCGGGCGAACACAGTTCGCCCCTACATTTGTACAGCCAAGCGGCTGCCACCTCCCTTTACACAAGGGAGGCTCAACCCCTCAGTCCCTTCGGGACAGCTCCCCTACGAAGGGGAGCCTCACTAACGGTCTCGCGTCGCGGCGCGCCCGTTGCGCGGCGTGACCCCGGCTCGGAGACCGCTTAGCAGCGCCATCCCCGCATGGGTTTCGAAAGGGTCGAAGACCCTTCGTGGGGAGTCCAGAGGGGCAACGCCCCTCTGGTGGGGATTCATAAGGGGCAAAGCCCCTTAGGGGTGGAAGGTGTCGATGCCGCGGAGGAGTTCGAGTTCACGGACATCGCGGGCGGTGGTGTACATCTGGCGGGTGAGGACGGAGCCGGAGCGGTAGAAGAGGCAGATGAAGGGGATGTCCTCGGCAAAGCGGGACTGGATGTTCCACAGGGACTGGCGGTAGCCGTCCTGGGTGAGCTGGGTGCGCAGGTCTTTGCAGAGGTTGGTCATGTCGGTGCTCTTGTAGAGGCCATAGTTGCCGGTGTTGCCGGTCATGAGCAGGTAGCCCGGATCGGGGCAGGCGTCCATGGCGAAGGAGGCCAGCGCCAGGTCGAAGGAGGCGGCCTTCAGCTTGGCCTGGATATCGGTGAAGGTCATGATCTCCACCTTGGTGGAAATGCCCACCTGTCCCAGCATATCGGCAATGAGGTTGGCGGTCTCTACGCGCACATTGTTGTCCGGCTCTTCGTAAACGTAAATGCGCAGGTGCAGGTTTTTCTTGTTGCCCTTGGAGTCCAGCTTGTCCAGCACGCCGTCCTCGTCCGTGTCAGACCAGCCGTCCTCTTCCAGCAGGCGGCGGGCGGCTTCCACATCGGTGACGAAATAGTTGCTCAGCGTGTCGTTGTACATCCAGGTGCCGGGGATCATGGGGGTGTCGGTGCGCTCCACCATGCCCATGTACACCTGGCTGGCGATCTTGTCAGGGTCGATGAGATAGCGGATGGCTTGGCGCACGGCCAGGGAATCCAGGGGGAAGGACTTGTGGTTGATCAGCACGGTCTCCAGCTGGTTGGTGCGGTAGTCCAGCGCCAGGGAGGTGGTGCCGCTCTTGTGCTGGGCGGCGGCGATGGAGCGGGTGAAAATGGTGTCCACCCGGGCGTATTCGTAGCTCTCGATAACTGCCTTGGGGGAATCGTGCATGATGACCATGATCTCCTGCACCTGGGGGCGGGTCTGCCACCAGTGGGGATTCTGCTGCAGCCAGATGTAGTCGCCGGCCTCGAAGGTGGAGATCATGTAAGCGCCGGTGCCGGGGGGATTATCGGCGGTGACCTTGTCCTTGGGCAGGATGGGGAAGGTCATGGCATAGAGCACGCCCCAGTAGTGGCGGCCGTTGGCGGTTTTCACCACCACGGTGTGGTCGCCGGAGGCGGAGATGCTCTTGATGAAGTACTTCAGGTTGAAGTAATAGCCGGGGTTCTGGGAATCCTCCTCGTTGGCGCGGTCAAGGATGTACTGGGCGGTGGCCACCACGTCGTGGGCAGTCATGGGCGTGCCATCGGAGAAGAAGATGTTCTCGCGCAGCTGGAACGTCCAGGTCTTGCCGCCGCCGGATTCCTCCCAGCTCTCGGCCAGACCGGCCTGGGGGAGGTAATCGTCGTCGATGGTGATCAGGCTCTCGTACACCAGGTCGTAGACGCTCATCATGTCCCGCTCCACGGGGTCAAGGGGCTGGAGGCGAGTGGTCTTGGTGGACTGGATGCCCACGATGAGGCTGTCGCCCACGTTGGTGGCCAGGGCGTTACTGCACAGAAGCAGCAGGCTCAGCACCAGGGGCAGGAGCCGTTTGATAAAAAAGCGCATCGTAGATCGCATAGGCTTGGGTCACTCTCCCTGCATAGGTTTTGGTGGGGCCGTCCTTCATGCCGGAAAGGCTCAGACTCAGCCCGTCAGGGGACATGGCGGGGTCGCTCAGCCAGCCGGTCACGGTGGTCTGCCCGGCATGATAGGCGCTGGCCATGGTCACCGGGTCGCCCCGGAACAGCTTGCTGAGGTAGTTCAGGTACCAGCAGCCGTAGCGGATGTTCTGCTCGGCCTCCCACATATGGTCGAAGGAATAATAGCTGTCGCCCAGCTTGCCGGAGATCCACTCAGCCGTGTCGGGCATGAGCTGCATCAGGCCGCGGGCGCCCACGCTGGACTCCGCATCGGTGCGGAAGGAGCTTTCGTTGAGGATGATGGCCGCCACAAAGGCGGGCTGGAGATTGTTTTCGGCTGCGTATTGGTCGATGAGGTCTTTGAAATAAATGGGGTGGTTGTCCACGATCCTCTGATAGGCGGCCTCCCGGGCGTTCTGCTGCTGAACGATGTAGGCCTGCATCAGGTTCTGGGCGGCCAGGAGCGCCAGGAGCAAGATCAACAGTGCGATGATGCTGGCGGTGATCCACAGGGGCAGCTTGCGCTTTTCCTGCCTGCGGGGCGCGGGCTTGGGGCGAGCCATGGGCGGGGGCGGTGCCTCGTCCACCAGGGGCGCGGGCGCTGGGGCAGGGGAGGGTGGCGCGGTGCGCTGCAACAATTCCGGCGAGGGCGCAATGCCGCTCTCCTGCTTGTATCGGTCAGCCCGGCGGTTGCGCTGGGGCGTAGGCGTGGGTGTTTCCATGGGAGCCTCCTTTGTCAGGCCAGGGCGATCTCCTGGGCATAAAGGGCGGGGATCATAGACTTAGTGTATTCGATGGAGCCGCTGGTGTCAATCACCACATGGGCGCGGGCGGCCTTTTCATCGGCGGAAAGCTGGCTGGCCAGGCGGGCTTCGGCTTCCGCAAGGGTAAAGCCGTCGCGAGCCATGAGGCGCTGCAGCTGGATCTCCCGGGGCAGCCACACGCACCAGACCCGGTGGCACAGGTCGTCCATGCCCGCCTCGTAGAGCAGGGGCATGTCCAGCACGCACAGGGGTGCGCCGCTATGCTGCGCCTGATCGATGTGCTGGCGGGTGAGCTGCTTCACCATGGGGTGGATGATGGCGTTGAGCCGGGCGCGGGCTTCCTCATTGCCGAAAACCACGCTGCCCAGGGCACGACGGTTCAGGGTACCATCGGGGTTGAAAACGCCATCGCCGAAGCTTTCGCGGATGGCGGGCAGGGCGATGCCGCCGGGGGCGGTGACCTGGCGGGAGAGCAGATCACCGTCGATCACATAGGCGCCCAGCTCCGCCAGGGTGGCGGATACGTTGCTCTTGCCGCAGGCAATGGAGCCGGTGAGACCAATGATGCGCACGGTGCTTCCCTCCATAAAAACGAATCAGAAAACCAGAACCCTGCAAAACGCAAAGCGGCCCGGCAACTCAATGCCGGGCTGAAAGTTACTCGTTATCCCACAGTTTCCACAGGCCGAGCGCCGCCAGAATGCTGGAGAAGGGCGCACAGCCGCATCCGCAGCCATTGCGGCCACGGCGGTTCTTTTTGCCGAAGATCACCATGAGCAGGAACACGGTGAGGATCACCTTGCCCAGGGAGAAGCCGGTGTCCTTGTCCTCCTGGGTCACGCGCTCCAGGCCGGTTTTGACCTTCACATCGGTGCTGACCTTCACGTTGGTTTCAGCCCAACGCTGGCTCCATTCCTCAGCCCAGTTGATGGTGGGAACGTCGGTGTGGCCAAACAGGCCGTTCAGCTTGATGTTCTCGTCGTAGGCCTTGTTGATCTCGGTGGCCAGGGCGGGGATGTACTGGGCAATGGCCTCGTTGTAGTTCTGCTGCAGGAAGGGGGCGGTGAAGTAGGTGTTCAGCAGCTTTTCCTGCACCTGGGGAGAAACCTTGCGGTCAAAGTCGTCACCGCCGAAGGTGCCGAACTTGTCCTCGCCCACGGCGATGAGCAGCAGCAGGTCGTCGCTGTGCAGGTTCCACTTGTCCCGCAATCCGGCGGCGTAGTCCTCGAGGGTCTCGCCGTCCAGGAAGTCCACGGTGACCACACAGAAATCGACGGAGGTCTCGTCGTCCACCTCTTCGGCGAACTTCACAAGATCCTTCACAGTGGACTGGCTCAGCACCGCGGCAGCATCGGTGACCTCGCCCAGCTTTTCAGGGTAGCGGGGTTCGGCCAGGGCGGTGGAGCAGAGCAGCAGCACGGTAAGCAGCAGGCAAATGATTTTCTTCATATCAATTACCTCCTGCGGTCACCGGGATGGGCTCCACGCCCAGCAGCATGGCCAGCTTGCCGGTGAGGGAAGAGTTCAGCCGGGTGTTGTAGTCCTCCAGGGCGGTGGCGTAATCCTCTGCAAAGGTGGTGGGCTGGCTGAGGGTGCGGGTCAGGGCGGTGATGTAGGCCTGATCCCGCTGGCTGGCCTGCACAGAAGCCAACTGCGGCAGCCGCTCGGCCAGGCTGGCGGCAGCAATGGAGATATGGGCATCCGCCTGCGCCCGCTCGATGGCGGACGAATTGGTCTTGCAGATCGTGAAATAACTCTGCTGAAGGAGAACCACGTCGGGATCCTTCGCCGTCAGATGGCGGGAGGCCACCACGGCCAGGTTAGCGGCATCCATGCCACGGTTGTGCAGCGGCTCGCTGAGATCGCTGCCCACGGAGACGGCCTCCAGGGCGGCGACCTGCTCGCCATGCCAGCCGCGCACAGCGCCGATGCACACAGCGCCTGCCACCAGGGCGATGGTCAGCAGAATGCAGAAAAACGTAGAAAGGGAATCTTTCATTACGGCGAAAGCCTCCAAAGGAAATTAGGAATTCGGAATGCGGAATTCGGAATTGAGAGTGTGGCGCGGGGAGAATGAATGGCGTTGGGGGAAGCGGCAGAACCACTCCTTCCGTCAGCCGCAAGCGGCTGCCACCTCCCTCGGGGAGGGAGGCTTTTGGCCTCGCCATGCGCCGCTTTGAACTCCCTGCTCGAAGATTACCCAACTATGCCATCCCCGAAAGGGATTCTTAAGGGTCGAAGACCCTTAAGCGGGTTCCCCAAGGGCAGAGCCCTTGGGCGGTGGAGTCCAGAGGAGGCAGAGCCTCCTCTGGTTACAGGTTGGTTTGGAGGAGCTTCTTTTTGAGGTCGGCTTCCATCTGGTAGAGGGTCTTTTCGGCCTCGATGCGCTGGGTGCGGCCGTTCTGCTGGATGGCCATGACCTCGTTGATGGTATCGATGAGGCTCTGGTTGGTATCGATGAGGGTCTCGATATCGATGATGCCGCGCTCGGCCTCGCGGGCGGTTTCGATGGTGCCCATTTTGAGGGTCTCGGCATTCTTGCGCAGCAGCTCGTTGGTCATGTTGGTCACAGCGGTCTGGGCGCTGAGCGCCTGCTGGGAGTGGTGCAGGCCAAGGGCAAGCACCATCTGGCTCTTCCACAGGGGCAGGGTGTTGGAGAGGGTGGACTGGATGCGCTCCACCAGGAGGCTGTTGTTGTTCTGCAGCAGGCGGATCTGGGGCGCCATCTGCATGGAGACCTGGCGGGTGAGCTTCAGGTCGTGGAGCTTCTTCTCAAAGCGGTCGCACTGGGCGGCCAGGTCGTTGGCCTTCTGGGCGTCCAGGGCATCGCCGGACTTCTCGGCGGCGGCCATCAGCTCGGCCAGCTCGTTCTCGCGGACGCGGGCCAGCTTCTCATCGCCGGCGATGATGTACAGGGTCAGCTGACGGAAATACTCGCTGTTCTTGTCGTAGAGGCGGTCGAACATGGCCACGTCCTTCAGCAGCTGCGCCTGGTGGTTCTCCAGGGAGGAGGCGATGTTCTCCACATTCACGCTGACCTTGTTGAAGCTGGCCTTCATGCGCTCCACGCGGTCTTCGGCCTTGGAAAAGAGCTTCATGATGCCCTTGGGCTCCTCGGTGTCCTTCTCAAAGCCTTTCAGCTCGGAAACTAGATCCACCAGCATGTCGCCCACTTCGCCCGTATCCTGGGTCTTCACGGCTTCCAGGGCAACATCGGAAAAATCGGCAATGTTCTTCTGGGCGTCAGCGCCGAAGAGCAGCACATGGTCGGGGTTGGTCACGTCCAGCTTGCCCAGGAAGTCCTCAATGGCCTTGCGCTCGGCATCGGTGAGCTGGCTGTCGTCCAGGCGGGGAGCCTTGGCGGGTTCGGCAGGAGCGGGCTGCTCCTGGATGGACTCCACGGCGGGCGCTTCGGGCGCGGTGACTTCGGGCGCTTCGGGGGTCAGGGACAGCATGGGGGTCTGGTTGGTTTCGCTCATGGGGAAGGCCTCCTTTTATTTCTTCTGAACATTGCGGTTAGAGTAGAAGGAAACAAAGTCATCGTCGGACTTGGGGGTGTTGATCACCGGGGTGCCCTGCTGCATCTGGGCAGAGGTGGCGGTGGGCGCCTTGGTGTGGGCGGTGCCCAATTCACCCTCGGTAAAGCCATCGCGCTTGAGCATCTGCTCCAGCACGTCGATGTCGGTGGTCACGTCCAGCATGGTGTCCTTGTAGAGGTTATCCAGCTGCTTCTGGCAGGCGGTGAGCACCATACCCATGCCGCGGATCAGGGTGGAGCGTGCCTCGGCCATGTCGGCAGCGGAAACGCCGCGCTGCTCCATGGTGCGGTAGCTGGCCAGCATCTTCAGAGTGGTGGGCAGGTAGTAGTTCATGAACTTGCGGATCTGGCTGGCCTTCATGGGCTTTTCGGCCACGGTTTTGAAGATCTGCACGCACAGGCGCTCCAATTCGTCCATCTGGCCGGAAAGCACGGCATCGGGGATGGCGTCGTTCTCGGCACGGATCTGGTGGAGCATCTCCTGCCCCTTGGCGATCACCGCATCGGCGGTCTCGTCGCCGGAGAGGGGGAGCTCCTCCACATCATTGGCAGCTTTCTTGGCGTCCTGCTTGTTGTGGGTGGTCAGGTCAAGGCCGGAGGCCATGATGCTGACGATCTTGCCCAGGAGGATCGCAAAGCCGCCGCAAAGGAGAAAATCGCTGATGCGGAACAGGGGAAAGACAGCGGAGTATAGCAGGGCAATGATGCCGCCGGTGATCAGTCCGGCCTTGAAGCCCTTGTTCTTGCGCTTGTTCTTGTTCTTTTTGCTCATTGCTGGTGAATCCATTCCTTTCATCGCCTGCCGGGCAGGCTGGTACTATTATAGCACACTTGGAAGAATGTGAAAAGGAGGCAACAGATGAGAATTTGGTGAGGAAACATTAAGAATACAATGGGAATGCGAAACATACAATCAGGCAGACGGAAGGAGGAATACGCAATCATGGATATGCGATTGGTGAAGGAGAGCATTCAGCTGGAGCAGCCCACCGGCCGGGGACAGAGCCAGGCCGTGGTGGAGGGGGAGATCACCCTGCCCGGCGGCTTGCGGGAGGAGGCGCGGGTGCTGCACGCGGGCGGCATGGCGGTGATCGAAAATGTGGAGGCCATGCAGGATCGTGTGTCTGTGATGGGGCGGGTGGTGTTTCATGCGCTGTATACCCAGGGGGATCACAGCCGGGTGAACGCCATGGAGGCCACCGCGGACTTCACCCATGTGATGGAGCTGCCCGGCGCGCAGCCCAGGAACCTGTGCTGCGCTGATGCCTGGGTGGAACACGTGGACGCCTCTGCGGCAAGCGGCAGGCTGAATCTGCGGGCGGTGGTGGGTCTCCATGGCCGCTCGGTGAGCCAGCAGCCCGTGGAGGCGGTGACAGGCATCGCTGGTGTGGATGGCGTGGAAAGCCGCGCCAGGGCGATCACCGTGAAGCGCACCGTGGCCAATGGAGACACGGAAAAGCTGCTGCGGGAGGAATTTGCCCTGCCGGAGAGCTTGCAGATCCGCGAAACGCTTTATGCCACCGCCCGGGTGCAAATGGGTGAAACGACTGGCGGGCTGGGACGGGCGGGGGTCAGCGGCCAGGTGGAGCTGGAGGCCGTGCATGCCTCTGATCTGCCGGGCAAGCCGGTGGTGATCACCCGGCACAGCATTCCCTTTGAGCAGAGCGTGGAGCTGACGGGCGAGGACGGCGAGACGCTCCGCGCCGATGCCATCCTGCGGGATGTGGCGGTGGCCAGCCAGGACATGGGCGATGGCCAGCGCACCCTGCGGGCGGAGGTGCTGCTGGGCCTCAAGGCCTGGGCAGACCGGAAGGAGAGCATCACCCTGCTGGACGACGCCTATACCCTGCAGGGGGATGACCTGCGCATCACCGCCAGGGAGCTGGGCTGCCGGGTGGAGGATCATGCCCAGCAGGCGGCGGAAAGCGGCAAGGCCATGCTGATGCTGCCGGAGGGCAGCCCGGCGGTACGGGGCGTGCTGTGCGCCTTTGCCACGCCCATGATCGCCGGGCGGGAGCAGATCGGCGGTCGGCTGACGGTGGAGGGCATGCTGGAGGTCACCCTGCTCTACATGACCGACGATTCCGACGAGCCCGTGGCTGCCACCTGCGCCGAGCCGTTCCGGGTCACCTTTGCGGCGCAGGCGGGGGAGGATGACTTCATCACCCTGCAATGCGGCGAGGTGGACGCCAGCGCCATTACCAGCGACAGGGTCGAGCTGCGCTACATCATGCACCTGTGCGTCAGCGGCGCGGAGACTGCCTCCCTGCGCCTGGTGACGGACGTGCTGCCCGTGGCTGCCCCGCCTGTGGACGGGAGCATCGTGCTGTATTTCACCCAGCCCGGGGAGCAGCTGTGGGACATTGCCCGGCGCTACCGGGTGCCGGAAAGGGAGATCCGCGACCTGAACCCGGAACTGGCGGAGGAACCCAAGCCGGGGCAGGGCGTGGTGGTGTGGCACAGGATGGCATAAGAAAAGACGCTGCGTATTAGCAGCGTCTTTTCTTATGCCACCGGCAATTCAAACCAGAACGTCGTCCCTTCGCCCTCGGTGCTGTCCACGCCGTAGGGCGCCTGGTGCTGTTCCAGGATGCTCCGCACGATGGACAGCCCCAGCCCGCTGCCGATGATGGCGCGCTTGTGGGTCTCCTTGGTGCGGTAGTAGCGGTTCCAGATCAGGGGCAGCTCGCTTTCCGGGATGCCCTTGCCGGTGTCACGGATGGCGATGCGCACCCGGTCGCCGCGCAGCTCCTGGGTCACATAGACCTGCTTGCTCTCGCCGGTGTAGGTCAGGGCGTTGCCCAGCAGGTTGTAGACCACCTGGCCGATGCGCTTTTCATCGGCGGTGACGGTGAGGCTGCTCTCCGGGTCGAAGTGGATGGCGTAGCCGTTGGCCTCCACCAGCTTGCCCACCCGGCTGATGATTTCCTGCACGGCACTTG
This sequence comes from Clostridia bacterium, assembly GCA_017463245.1. GTDB lineage: Bacteria > Bacillota > Clostridia > Christensenellales > Aristaeellaceae > UBA11524. Next base: position 31,976 of record JAFTPN010000081.1, on the reverse strand, counting down.
TCAGGTCGAGGGCGGCCATGTTCATGGGCAGCGCGCCGGATTGCAGGCGGGAGAAGTCCATCACCTCGCCCACTAAGGTGGAGAGGCGGGCGGTCTCATCGATGATGATCTGCATATTCTCCGGCGTGTTCTCGCCGGGGATGTCCCGCATGGCCTCCGCATAGCCGCCGATCATGGTCAGGGGCGTGCGCAGGTCATGGCTGATGTTGGCGATGAGCTCGTGCTGCAAGCGCTCCACCTGGTTCAGGTCGTCGGCTGCGCGGGCAAGGGTGGCGTTCAATTCGGCCATTTCCCGGTAGTTGCCGCCGTGCTTGGGCTGCTGGAAGCGGCCGTGGGAAAGCTGGCGGGCGGCCTCGTTGGTCTCGATGATGGGGCGGGACACGTTGCGGGAGATCACCGCTGCCAGCAAAAGCGCACCCAGCAGCACCACCGTGGTGATCAACAGCAGCTGCGAGCGCAGGGTGGTCACCGTGGCGTCCAGCGGGGTGATCATGGTGTTGAGCAGCATATAGCCGTCCTCGCCCGTGGGCAGGGTGATGCGCCGGGCGTAGAGCAGGCTCTGGTGCTCGGTCTCGCTGATGGGGGGCACCGCGCCCACAAAGCGGCGGTCGTTGTAGCGGTCGTTTTTGAAGGGCTGCACGTTGAACTGCTCGACCATCACGCTGCCGTCCTCAGGGATGCGCTCGCACCACCAGCCCAGGTCGCGGACGTTCATGCGGTGGATGAGGCAGAACTGGGTGTCCTCGCTGGAAAGCACGGGACGGTGCCTGGTGTCCAGCAAAAGGATGCACACATCGTTCTGGGAGGCCAGCTGGTCGGCCAGAACTTCCACTTCCTCGTTGTTCAGGTTGTCCAGCAGCGCCGTGGCGGCGGACTTGACCTGATTGGTTTTGTAATAGCGGTAGAAGTCGTCCAGCCACACGATCTGAAACAGCCACATGATGCTGATGACAAATGCCACGAAAAGCACCAGGTACAGCATGATGCGGCTCCTGATGCCAAGCTTATTCTTTTTCAAAGCGATATCCCACTCCTCGCAGCGTGGTGATCTTTTCGGCATAGCTGCCCAGCTGGCGGCGCAAAAGCTTGATGTGGGTGTCCAGGGTGCGGTCGTCGCCGAAGAAATCGTAGCCCCACACCTCGCTGATGAGCTTTTCGCGGGTCAGGGCGATGCCCCGGTTGCGCACCATGTAGAAAAGCAGGTCGTATTCCTTGGGGCTCAAGTCCAGCTGCTGCCCGGAAAGGATCACCCGCCGGGCGGTGAAGTCCACCGTCAGTTCCCCCAGCACCACCAGGTCGTTTTCCTGGCGGGAAGCGCCGCTGCGCTTGAGAATGGCGCTGACCCGCATCATCAGTTCCTTGGGAGAGAAGGGCTTCACCACATAGTCGTCCACGCCCAGTTCAAAGCCGTGGATACGGTCGTATTCCTCGCCCCGGGCAGAGAGCATCAGCATGGGTACCTGGCTGGTCTTGCGGATCTCTCGGCAGGCGGAAAAGCCGTCCAGCTCCGGCATCATCACATCCATGATGATCAGGTCGTAGCTTTTCTGCCGCGCTTTCTCAATGGCTTCCATGCCATTGGTGGCCTCTTCGACTTCATAGCCCTCAAACATGGCATATTTCCGGATCAGCTCGCGGATCCGCTGCTCGTCGTCCACGATCAACAGCGTCATAGGATCACCTCATGTATCAGTATACCATGATTTTTCATCATTGCACAATGGGGATTTATCGCAGATGCAGCTGCACGGTCATCACGTCCTGCTGGCGGCGCATGAGCTGCAATTGCAGGGCGGACTGCTTTGCCGGCGGGAGCAGCGCCTCCAATTGGAGAATGGTGCTGAAGGGATGACCATTGGCCTGCAGGAGCAGATCGCCGGGGTGGATGCCTGCATATTCGGCGGGGCTTTTGTCCTTTACGGCCAGCACGGAAACGCCCTCGTCGCTGTCCAGCAGCACCAGCCCCAGGGCGGCCATGCTGGTGGCGCCTTCGGCGGAGGGCGGCGATGCCGAACGGGTGCAGCCAAACCACAGCCCTGCGCCTGCAAGCAGCAGCACCAGCACAAGAATCATCCAGCGGCGCATGGCCGACACCCCCTCCCATGTTTTCCTTATCCTATCCGGCCAAAGTGACGAACAGATGAATTCGCCATGACAGGGGAATGAATTTGCACATTTTCGGGATGCGTGCTATACTCTGTCATATCCTGTTTGCGGAGGACGATATTCATGGAGGCACGCAGACCCCTTGGGGGCAACACGGCCACAGGCTGGCTGAAAATACTGGCGCTGATCTTTATGTTCTGCGATCATGCGGGCAAGATGCTCCTGCCCGGTGTGCTGGAAATGCGGATGCTGGGACGCATTGCCTTTCCGCTGTACTGCTGGTGCATGGTGGTGGGCTTCCACTACACCCGCAGCGTGCCGAAATACCTCCTGCGGGTGGTGCTGATCGGCCTGGTGTCCCAGCCGCTGTATATGTGGGGACTGAACCACACCTGGCGCGAGCCGAACATTTTCCTCACCCTGGCCATTGCCCTGTGCGCCCTGTGGGGCATACGGGAGAAGAAGTTCCTCAGCCACATCTGGGCGCCGGTGCTGGCGCTGGCGGCGGCGGTGGTGCTGGGCTGCGACTACGGCTGGCGGGGCGTGCTGCTGGTGATGTTGCTCTACGCGGCGCGGAACAGCCGGGGCGCCATCGCCGCGGTGATGATCGCCTTCTGCCTATATTGGGGCTCCAGCTCCATCACGGTCACGGAGTTCTTTGGCCTGAAGCTGAGCGGCCTGCCCTCGCCCTTCGGGACGCTCGCGGCACCCTGGCTGCGCTTGCAGGGCCTGGCCATCTTTGCCCTGCCGCTGATGCTGGTGCGCATTCCCCGCAAGTGGGACATCAAGCTGCCCACCTGGCTGAGCTACGCCATCTATCCCGCCCATCTGGTGGTGCTGATCATTCTGGAGCATATCTTCTAACGCGAACCTGCCGCGGCTGAAAAAGTCGCGGTATTTTTGTTGCATTTTTGTTGTCGCGGACGGGAAAATAATCTATAATGGATCATATTCGATTTTTGGGTAAGGAGCGAGGTTATGCGCTTTACGAAGATGCAGGGCATCGGCAACGACTACATCTATGTGAACTGCTTTGAGGAAACTGTGCGCGATCCCTCTACGCTGGCCATCCACATGAGCCGTCCCCACTTTGGCGTGGGCAGCGACGGCCTGGTGCTGATCGAGCCCAGCGAAGTGGCGGACTTCGGGATGCGGATCTTCAACAGCGATGGCAGCGAAAGCGAAATGTGCGGCAACGCCACCCGCTGCATCGCCAAATATGTCTACGAGCGCGGGCTGACCGACAAAACGGAGATCAGCCTGATGACCGGCGCAGGGCTGAAGCACCTGCAGCTGCGCACCCGTGGCGGCAAGGTGCATTCCGTGCGGGTGGATATGGGCTCGCCGGAATTGAACCCCCGCATGGTGCCGGTGGATCTGCCGGGCGAGATCATCCTGGGTCATCGGCTGGAGGTGGGCGGCATGGTCTATCCCATCCATTGCGTGTCCATGGGCAACCCCCATTGCGTGATCTTCGTCAACGACCCGGACGATGTGGACTTGCCCAGCCTGGGTTCCATCATCGAGAATCACCGCATCTTCCCCAACAGGACGAATGTGGAGTTCGTGACCGTGAAGGATCGCCACCACCTGCGGATGCGGGTGTGGGAGCGTGGCGCAGGGGAGACCCTGGCCTGTGGCACGGGCGCCTGCGCGGCGCTGGTGGCCTCGGTGCTGACGGGCAAGGCTGACCGCAGCGCGGAGGTGAAGCTCAACGGCGGCGTTTTGCAAGTGGAGTGGTCGCCGGAGGACAATCATGTGTACAAGGAAGGGCCTGCCGAGTTCGTGTTCGACGGCATCTGGCCAGAGGAATAAGGAGGAAACAACATGTTTCATGTGAATGATCATTTTCAGAAGCTGCCCGGTTCCTACCTCTTTGCGGAGATCGCCCGCCGGGTGAAGGTCTACCAGCAGGAGCATCCGGAGGCGGATATCATCCGCCTGGGCATTGGCGACGTGACCAAGCCCCTGGTGCCTGCGGTGATCGAGGCCATGCACAAGGCTGTGGATGAAATGGGTCAGCAGGAGACCTTCCGCGGCTATGGCCCGGACTTTGGCTATGACTTCCTGGTGAACGCCATCCGCGAGGGCGACTATACCTCCCGCGGCGTGGAGCTGGCCTTTGACGAGGTGTTCATCTCCGATGGCGCCAAGAGCGACGTGGGCAACATCCAGGAGCTGTTCAGCGAGGATGCGGTGATCGCCGTGACCGACCCGGTGTATCCTGTGTATGTGGACAGCAACGCCATGGCTGGCCGCGCCGGTGAATATGTGGGCGACCGCTGGAACAAGCTGGTGTACCTGCCCTGCAATGCTGAAAACGACTTTGTGCCGCCTGTGCCGGATCGCCCGGTGGATGTGATCTACCTGTGCTATCCCAACAACCCCACCGGCACCGTGCTGACCAAGGAACAGCTGAAGGTGTATGTGGACTGGGCAAAGGAGAACGGCGCCATCATCATCTATGATGCGGCGTATCGTGCCTTCATCAACACCCCCAACGTGCCGCTGAGCATCTATGAGGTGGAGGGCGCGAAGGAAGTGGCCATTGAGTGCAATTCCTTCAGCAAAACGGCTGGCTTCACCGGCACCCGCTGCGCCTATACGGTGGTGCCCCACGAGGTCTGCGGCCTGGACAGCAAGGGCAACAAGATCGAGCTGAACGCCATGTGGAAGCGCCGCATGGCCACCAAGTTCAACGGCGTGAGCTACCCCATCCAGCGGGCTGCCGCGGCGGTGTATACCGAGGAAGGCCAGAAGCAGATCAAGGAAGTGATCGACGCCTATATGGCCAACGCCAAGATCATCCGCGAAAGCCTGGCGGAGCAGGGCTTCACCGTGTTCGGCGGCGTGGACGCCCCCTACATCTGGCTGAAGGTGCCGGAAGGCATGACCAGCTGGGAGTTCTTCGACCTGCTGCTGGACAAGTGTCACATCGTGGGTACCCCTGGCTCCGGCTTTGGTCCCAGCGGCGAAGGCTATTTCCGCCTGACGGCCTTCAACACCCTGGAAAAGACCAGGCAGGCCATGGAACGCGTGAGCAAGCTGAAGGAGGCGTAAGCCATGCCGGTTTTTCGCAGCGTATCGGAACTGATCGGCCGCACGCCGCTGATGGAGGTTACCCGCTTCGAGCAGGATAACGGGCTGAACGCCACCATCCTGGCCAAGCTGGAGTGCTTCAACCCTGCGGGCAGCGCCAAGGATCGCGTGGCCAAGGCCATGCTGGATGATGCGGAGCAGCGCGGGCTGATCAAGGCGGGGGCGACCGTCATCGAACCCACCAGCGGCAACACGGGCATCGGCCTGGCGGCGGTGGGCGTATCCCGGGGCTACCGGGTGATCCTCACCATGCCGGAAACCATGAGCGTGGAGCGCCGCAACCTGCTGAAGGCCTACGGTGCTGAGGTGGTGCTGACCCCCGGCGCACAGGGCATGGCGGGCGCCATTGCCAAGGCGCAGGAGCTGGCCGCAGCCATACCGGGGAGCTTCATCGCCGGGCAGTTTGACAACCCGGCCAACCCTGCCGCCCACTACGCCACCACCGGCCCGGAGATCTGGCAGGACACGGCGGGCAAGGTGGATATCTTCGTGGCGGGCGTGGGCACCGGCGGCACCATCAGCGGCACGGGCAAGTACCTGAAGGAGCAGAACCCGGCCATCCGCGTGGTGGGCGTGGAGCCTGCGGCCTCGCCGCTGCTCAGTGGCGGCCAGGCGGGCGCACACAAGCTGCAGGGCATCGGCGCGAACTTTGTGCCGGAGAACTTTGACCGCAGCGTGGTGGATGAGATCATCCCCATTGAGGCGGAGGACGCCTTTGCCGCAGGCCGCGCCATGGCCAAGGAAGGCCTGCTGGTGGGCATTACCTCCGGTGCGGCGCTGCACGCCGCCAAGCTGCTGGCACAGCGGCCGGAAAACGCAGGCAAGGTCATTGTGGCGCTGCTGCCGGACTCGGGAGAGAGATATTTATCGACAGAAATGTTTGCGTGATGCAAAAAGAACGCCTCGAGGGAGGCGTTCTTTTTGTGGGGAAATTCGGAATTCGGAATGCGGAATTCGGAATTTAGTTTGTGGGCGGGCGGGCGATCGCAGATCGCCCCTACAGGTGCAAGGGAAGTTTGGTGTGGGGCAAGTGGCAGAACCACTCCTTCCGTCCTCGCTGCGCTCGGCCACCTCCCTCGAGAGGGAGGCTTTTGGAGTGCGAAACCAAACAGTCCCCGCGTCACGGCGCAACCGTATTTGCGCCGTGACCCCAAAGGAAAACCCACCCTGTATGTCCACACAGGATGGGTTTCGAAAGGGACGAAGTCCCTTCGCGGGTTGTCAGGGCAGAGCCCTGACCGGGATCCCCAAGGGCAGAGCCCTTGGGCGGAGTCCAGAGGCAGAGCCTCTGGTTAGAACAGACCCACGATTTTGCCGTTTTCGTTGACGTCGATGTTTTCGGCGGCGGGGATGCGGGGGAGGCCGGGCATGGCGATGATGTCACCGGCGAAGGCGACGACGAAGCCTGCGCCTGCGGAGAGGCGGACGCTGCGGATGTGCAGGGTGAAGTCCTTGGGCGCGCCCAGGGCTTTGGGGTCATCGGAGAAGGAATACTGGGTTTTGGCGATGCACACCGGGCACTTGCCCCAGCCTTCTTCCTCCAGCTTGGCCAGCTGCTTGAGCACGCTGCCGCCAAAGGCCACGTCCTTGGCACCATAGATGCGCTGCGCCACGGCGGTGATCTTGTCGGCCAGCTTCAGGTCATCCTCGTAGGTATAGGAGGGGGTGTTGTCGGTCTGGGCGTCCACGGTGCTGCAGACCAGCTCGGCCAGCTCGGTCACGCCAGCGCCGCCGCGAGCCCAGCCGTCGCACAGCTCCACGGGCGCACCGGCTTCTTCGCAGGCAGCACGCAGGGCGGCCATTTCAGCATCGGTATCGGTGATGAAGCGGTTCATGGCCACAATGACCGGGCGCTTCCACACGTTCTTCACATGGTCGATGTGCGCCATCAGGTTGGAAAGACCCTTCTTGAGGTATTCCACGCCTTCCACGGACAGCTGATCCTTGGGGCAGCCGCCGTGATGCTTCAGGGCGCGGACGGTGGCCACCACAATGATGGCGTCCGGCCAGATGCCGCTCTGGCGGCACTTGATGTCCAGGAACTTCTCGGCGCCCAGGTCGCCGCCGAAGCCTGCCTCGGTCACCACATAATCAGCCAGGTTCATGGCCGTCTTGGTGGCGATGACGGAGTTGCAGCCGTGGGCAATGTTGGCGAAGGGGCCGCCGTGCATCAGGCAGGGCGTGCCGTCGATGGTCTGCACCAGGTTGGGCTGGATGGCGTCGCGCAGGAGGGCGGTCATGGCACCCTCGGCATGGATGTCGCCAGCGGTGACGGGGGTGCCGGCAAAGGTGCGGGCAACCTGCAGACGCGCCAGGCGAGCCTTCAGGTCAGCCAGATCCTGCGCCAGGCAGAACACGGCCATGACCTCGCTGGCGGCGGTGATGTCAAAGCCGTCCTCGCGGGGCATGCCATTGGCCTTGCCGCCAATGCCGGAGACGATGGAGCGCAGCTGACGGTCGTTCACGTCCAGGCAGCGGCGCCAGGTGACGGTGCGGGGATCGATGCCCAGCTTGTTGCCCTGCTGGATGTGGTTGTCCACCATGGCGGCCAAGAGGTTGTTGGCAGCGGTGATGGCGTGCAGGTCGCCGGTGAAATGGAGGTTGATGTTCTCCATGGGCAGCACCTGGGCATAGCCGCCGCCGGTGGCGCCGCCCTTCATGCCAAAGACCGGGCCAAGGGACGGCTCGCGCAGAGCCAGCATGGCCTTCTTGCCGATCTTGGTCATGCCGTCGGCCAGGCCAACGGACACGGTGGTCTTGCCCTCGCCAGCGGGGGTGGGGTTGATGGCGGTGACCAGGATCAGCTTGGCCTTCTTCTCGCGCTGGGGGATCTGCATGGGATCCACCTTGGCAATGTAGCGGCCATAGGGAACCAGGGCATCTTCGGGAATATTGGCGCAGCGGGCGATCTCCTCGATCTTGCGGGGGGACGCCGCCTGGGCGATCTCGATATCCGTAGGCATGGGATCAATCTCCTTTATATAGCAGTAGGAAAACACAAATTCCTGTTTATTATATCGTAGAGAAGTGTTTATTGCAAGCAAAAAAGGACTGCTCCAGTTGGAACAGTCCCAGGGGTGTTACTTGTCGCTTGCCTTGGTGGGCGAAATGGTGAACACCCAATCCTCGCCGATGCGGGTGTCCATCAGGTGTTCGCCTTCCGGGGTGACCTGGTGGTTGGACAGATACATGCTGATGGTGTATTCCTCCTGACGGGGGATGGGATCGGCCAGGTCGATCTCCATGTAGAAGACCATGGTGCCATCCTCCTGGACAATCACATCCCCGCCGCAGTCGGCTTCGATGAACTCGCCATCGGCACCCACCAGACCGTTGGCGCTGGCGCGAACGCACAGAATGTCAGCGTTGGTTGCGGCTGCCTTGTCCTTCACGGAAATGGCACCTGCGGGGATGGTATCGCGGCCGCCGTTGTGGTAGGGACTGTAATTCCAGGGGTCGGTGGTCAGGTAGTCCTCGCAGATCAGCACGGCGTTGGCATCATCAGCCGTGCGGATGGTGCCGGTGGCGTAGATGCGGGAGCAGACCAGGTCGCTGACGGACATGGGGTCTTCACCCTGGTTGTCCTTCTCGTTGTCCATCGTGATACCGGTGACGATCACGTCATCCAGCTGGTAGATCACATCGCCCAGCTGCTTGGTGCGCAGGGATGCGTCGATGTCGCTTTGCAGCAGGGCGTTTTTGTATGCTTCGCCATACTGCTGGCCGTAGCGCTCTGCGGTGATGGACGAGATGGCGGCCAGCGCCACGCCCACCATGGTGATGAGCAAAAGGGTGATCAATGCGGTGCGCAGGGTAAATCGTTTCACGGGAACTTCCTCCTTTTCTGTGCGGTGCAGGGCGTATTGCACGCGGTGCTGGAAGCTCTGGGGAATGTCGCCGTAAACGGCATTTTGCAAGTCAAGCTCCTTGATCGTCACAGATCCTGCACCTCCTCGAATGCTTTGTTGCGGCGCATCATTTCACGCCCGCGCGCCAGGCGGGATTTGATGGTTCCGGTGGGCAGATGGAGGATCGCGGCGATATCCTTGATCTCGTGACCCTCCAGGTAAAACAGAACCATGGGCAGACGAAGCTTATCCGGCAGGGCGGTGAAGAAGCGATACAGATCGGGGTCGGCACCGGGCGGCGCGGGGGTGTCCGGCAGGATGTCCATGGGGATCTCCCGCCTGCGGCTGCGATGGATGGCGTGGCATTCGTTGATCAGTATGCGGATCATCCAGGCCTGCAGGCGGCTTTCATCTTTAAGCGTGGCTTGCTTGCACCATGCCTTTTCAATGGCGGACTGCACGGCATCCTCCCGGTCGCACAGCTGCGGCAGCAGGGTGCAGGAGACGCGGTAGAGCGTACCCTGCATGGCCACGATGCGCCGGGCAAATTCTTCGTGTGTCATAGGTTCCTCCGTGGTGTGTAAATCGATTTACACTTATAAGAGAATTTGGGGGAGGAAAAGGTTCCCTGTAATGCAAAAAAGAGTCATGCTTGCGATGGCCGATAAAAAAGGGAGGGACGTATGTCCCGACTAACGAGGTCAACGCTTGCGTTGGCCGAAGTGTAGCCAGTACACGGCCTTGCGCCGTGGAATGGCCGATAAAAAAAAGAGAGCCCTTTCGGACTCTCTTGTGAAGACACTGTGTGAAATTACTTGATTTCCACGGTGGCGCCCACAGCCTTGAACTGCTCGGCGATCTTCTCGGCGTCTTCCTTGGACACGCCTTCCTTGATGGTCTTGGGAGCGGACTCCACGATTTCCTTGGCTTCCTTCAGGCCCAGGCCGGACACGACTTCGCGCACAACCTTGATGACCTTGATCTTCTCGGAGCCGGCGTCCTTCAGCACAACGTCGAACTCGGTCTTCTCTTCCTCGGCAGCAGCGGCAGCAGCGGGAGCAGCACCACCGGCAACGGCGATAGCGCCGGTCACGCCGAACTCTTCCTTCATAGCGTCAACCAGTTCCTTGATCTCCAGCAGAGTCATGGACTTGATAGCGTCCAGAATTTCCTGATGAGTCATTTGATTTTCCCTCCAAATTTAGAAAAATGTCTGTTGTTTTGTTATGCGGCCGTCAGGCGGCCATGGGGATTAGGCGGCAGCCTTCTGCTCGGCGATTTCGTCCAGCACGGCAACCAGAGAAGACACGGGGGAGACCAGGCAGCCCACCATGGTGGCCAGCAGTTCTTCGCGGCTGGGCAGGGAGGCCAGGGCCTTCACGCCAGCAACATCCAGGATCTCGGTGCCCATCATGCCACCCTTGATCTCCAGGGACTGCAGCTTGTTCTTCTCGATGAAGTCGTTCACGACCTTGGGGGCGTTGGTCACGTCCTTGGTGGAGAACACGAAGGCGTTGGGGCCTTCCAGCAGATTCTCCAGGCCGGAAATGCCGCACTCCTGCAGGGCGCGCAGCACCAGGCGGTTCTTCAGCACGCAGTACTGAACTTCCTGCTCACGGCACAGCTTGCGCAGGTTGGTCACCTGTTCCACGGTCAGGCCGGAGTAGGAGCAGATCACCATGGACTGGCAATTCTTGATCTTCTCAACAATCTCAGCCACGACCTGAACCTTCAACTCACGATTCTTGCTCATTTCTTCTTGCACCTCCTCAATGGTTTGAGAGTAAAAGAAAACCCTTGCGCAGGCGCAAGGGAGAGCTTGACAAAAACTATCCTTCACACCTCGGCAGGCGGAGCGGACTCCCTTAGATCCTTGCGGATACCGGCTGTCTACGGCACAGGTTTCTTCAAAAACCGTATGTCATTATACACGCTCTGCCGGGAAATGTCAACACCCGGCGCGAAGTTTTTCTGCGGCGGTTTACAGGTCTAACAGTTTTGTAAATATGACGGCGATTTTCTTGAAAACGTCATAGAAATGTAATAAAGTGAGGCGGAAAGGAGTTGATCCCATGCAGAAGATGAACCAACTGCGTCGCCTGGCAGCGGGCGGCCTGGCGGCGGTGCTGCTGTTGCTTGCCCCGGCGGCTCAGGCGGCACAGGGCAAGGTGAATACCTCGTCGCTGGTGCTGCGCAAGTCCGCCAGCAAAACCAGCAAGGCCTTGCAGACCCTGGACAGGGGCGACACCCTGGAGGTGCTTTCCTCCACCGGGGACTGGTACAAGGTCAGCTATGGCAAATACACCGGTTATGTGATGAAGCAATACGTCAAGGTCAGCGGCAAGGTGGAAGAGCAGACCACCGCCAAAGAGGAAAGCAAGCAGTCCATTGCCGACCTGGGCGACGCGCCCGCCACCTCCCGCCCCGGCGATACCGGCAGCCATGTGAAGAAGCTGCAGCAGGCTTTGCAGATCAAAGGCCATTATAAAGGAAAGATCGATGGCATCTACGGCAGCGGCACCACCGCGGCGGTGAAGGCCTTCCAGAAGAAGCACGGCCTGAGTCGGGACGGCATTGCGGGCAAGGTGACCATCAAGACCCTCTTCGGCCAGAACGCTGCGGACGACAAGGCCATCCAGACGGAATCCCTGAAATGGTTCGGCAGCGAGAACACCATCCCCAAGGGCGCCACGGTGACCATCAAGGACGTGCTGACGGGCAAGACCTTCACCGCCGTGCGGTGGAGCGGCGCCAACCACATGGACACCGAGCCCGCCAGCAAGGAGGACACCGCCACCATGAAGTCCATCTACGGCGGCAGCTGGAGCTGGACGCGCCGCCCCATTCTGGTGAAATACAACGGCCACGTCTACGCCGCCTCCATGAACGGCATGCCCCACGGCACCAGCACCATCAGCAATGGCTTCAACGGACACTTCTGCATCCACTTCACCGGAAGCAAGACCCACGAGACCAACCGGGTGGACAGCGACCATCAGGACTGTGTGAAGGAAGCGCTGAAAGCGACGTGGTAAATTCGGAATTCGGAATGCGGAATTCGGAATTAAGTTTGTGAACTGGTTCACCATTGGTCATGCAAAAGGTGCACTATCAATTCCGCATTCCGAATTCATCATTCCGAATTAAGCTTCCTTCCCGTTGACAAGTACCGAAATTCCTGATAAAATTTCTTGTATGGCCGTGATGAGAAGAGCGTGCGGAGGCCGTCCACAGAGAGGGAATGGGTGCTGAAAATTCCCGTCGGGAGCCGCACGGAGACACCTCGGAGCCACCTGGTGAGAATCAGGCGCGTCCTCGCGTTACAGGGGAAACAAGGCGGCAGACTGCCGCGAAGCAGGGTGGCACCGCGAAAATGCTTTTTCGCCCCATGCAGACTTACTTTCTGCATGGGGTTTTTCTATGCAGGATACCATACAGGAGGGATTTGTTATGTTGACTCAGGCTCCCCGCGGCACAAAGGATGTGCTGCCCCAGGACAGCTACCGCTTTCAATATGTAGAAGCGATGCAGCGGCAGGTGGCTGCCGAGGCGGGCTTCCGCGAGGTTCGCACCCCCGTGTTCGAGCATACCGAGCTGTTCCTGCGCGGCGTGGGCGACACCACCGACATCGTGCAGAAGGAAATGTACACCTTCAAGGACAAGGGCGACCGCTCCATTACCCTGAAGCCCGAAGGCACCGCCGGCGCCGTGCGCGCCCTGGTGGAGCACAGCCTCTATGCCGATGCCCTGCCCTGCAAGATGTACTACCTCAACGCCCCCATCTTCCGCTATGAGGCGCCGCAAAACGGCCGCCTGCGCGAGCATCACCAGTTTGGCATGGAGTGCTTCGGCGCTAAGGACGCCACCGCCGATGCGGAGTTGATCATGGCCGCCTTCACCCTGCTGAGCAGGCTGGGGGTGAAGAATCTCTCCGTGAACATCAACTCCATCGGCTGCCCTGAGTGCCGCCCGAAGTACCACGCGCTGCTGAAGGAATACCTGGCTGACCGCATCAACGAGATGTGCGCCACCTGCAAGACCCGCTTCGAGCGCAACCCCCTGCGCGTGCTGGACTGCAAGGAAAAGCATTGCCAGGAGCTGGTGAAGGACGCTCCCTCCATGCTGGACGTGCTGTGCGACGAGTGCAAGGAGCACTTCGCCCAGCTGCAGAAGTGCGTGGAGGCCGCTGGCATTCCTTACCAGATCGACAGCCGCATCGTCCGCGGCCTGGACTACTACACCAAGACCGTGTTTGAGCTGATCACCACCACCAAGGACGGCAACCTGACCGTGTGCGGCGGCGGCCGTTACGACAATCTGGTGGAGCAGCTGGGCGGCCCTGCGCTGCACGCGGTGGGCTTCGGCATGGGCATCGAGCGCGTGCTGATGCTGCTGGAGGGCGAGGGCATCGAGCTGCCCAAGCCCAACCAGTACGATGTGTTCGTCACCTTCATGGGCGAGAACAAGGTCGCGGCCTTCTCCCTGGTGCAGCAGCTGCGCCAGGCAGGCATCCGCGCCGATATGGATCACACCGGCCGCAGCCTGAAGGCACAGTTCAAGTATGCCAACAAGACCGGCGCGCCCCTGTGCGCCACCCTGGGCGATGACGAAGTGGCAAACGGCGTGGTGAAGATCAAGAACATGAACACCAAGGAAGAATGCACCATTCCCATGGCCGAGGCGGCGAATGCCGTGCAGGAAATGCTGAAGTAAAATTCGGAATTCGGAATGCGGAATTCGGAATGTAATTTGTGAAGCGAGGTAAATGTTATGCAGAACCGTACACATACCTGTAATGAACTGCGCATGGCTGACTGCGGCAAGACCGTGAAGCTCTGCGGCTGGATGGAGAACGTCCGCGAAGTGTCCGGCAGCCTGGCCTTCGTGGTGCTGCGCGACTTCTACGGCACCACCCAGATCGTGGTGGAGACCGAGGATATGATGGCCGTGATCAAGGGGCTGAACAAGGAGTCCACCATTGCCGTGACCGGTGTGGTGCGCGAGCGCGACTCCAAGAACCCCAAGATGGAGACCGGCGATATCGAAGTGGTGCCGGAGAAGATCGAGGTGCTGGGCCGCTGCCGCTACAACGAGCTGCCCTTCCAGATCAACCGCTCCAAGGAAGCCGATGAGACCCTGCGCCTCAAGTACCGCTACCTGGACCTGCGCAACCCCGAGGTGAAGAAGAACATCATCATGCGCTGCAATGTGGTGTCCGCCCTGCGCAACGCCATGAACGAGCACGGCTTCCTGGAGATCACCACCCCCATCCTGACCGCTTCTTCCCCCGAGGGCGCCCGCGACTACCTGGTGCCTGCCCGCAAGCATCCCGGCATGTTCTACGCCCTGCCCCAGGCTCCCCAGCAGTTCAAGCAGCTGCTGATGACCTCCGGCTTCGACAAGTATTTCCAGATCGCCCCCTGCTTCCGCGACGAGGACGCCCGCGGCGACCGCAGCCCCGGCGAGTTCTATCAGCTGGACATGGAAATGGCCTTTGCCTCCCAGGACGACGTGTTCGCCGTGCTGGAGGATGTGCTGCCCCCCATCTTCGCCAAGTATGGCAAGTACAACATTGCTTCCTCCGCGCCCTTCAAGCGCATCCCCTTCAACGAGGCCATGGATGTGTACGGCTCCGACAAGCCTGATCTGCGCATCGACCTGACCCTGACCGACGTGACCGAGCTCATCGGCTCCTGCGGCTTCGGTCCCTTCGAGGGCAATGTGGTGAAGGCCGTCGTTGTCTCCGACATGATCGCCACCCGCAAGCAGATCGACAAGCTCTGCGGCGATGTGGAAGTGGTGACCGGCAACAAGGCCTTCTGGTTCAAGGTGGACGAAAAGGGCGAAATCGCCGGCGGCATCGCCAAGTTCCTGCAGGACAAGAAGGACGAGATCATCTCCAAGCTGAACCTGAAGCCCAACACCTTCGTTGGCCTCACCGCGGGCAAGAAGCTGGCCGCCCAGAAGACCGCAGGCACCCTGCGCAAGATGGTGGCCGAGCTGGCGCCCCAGCACATCGACCGGGAGCGCTACGAGTTCTGCTGGATCGTGGATTTCCCCATGTACGAGATCGGCGAGGAATCCGGCGAATTGGAGTTCTGCCACAATCCCTTCTCCATGCCCAACGGCGGATTGGAGATCCTGAACAAGGCCGCTGCGGGCGAGGTGGATCCCCTGTCCATCACCGCCTTCCAGTACGACCTGGTGTGCAACGGCGTGGAATTGTCCTCCGGCGCTGTGCGTAACCACGATCCGGAGATCATGATCAAGGCGTTCCAGATGGTGCGCCTGGGCGAGGAGGACGTGAAGGCCAAGTTCCCCGCCATGTACAACGCCTTCTGCTACGGCGCTCCGCCCCATGCCGGTATCGCCCCCGGTGTCGACCGCATGGTGATGCTGCTGGCTGGCGAGGAGTCCATCCGCGAGGTCATCGTGTTCCCCATGAACAAGAACGCCCAGGACGTGATGATGGGCGCCCCCGGCACCGTGGAACAGAAGCAGCTTGACGAGCTGCACATCGCCATTGTGAAGGACGAGGAGTAACGCCAAAGGGCTCCGCCCTTTGGAAACCCGCCAGAGGGATTTCATCCCTCTGGACTCCCTTTCGGGGATGGCGCAGCGTGCGCCTGCCAAGCGGGGGTCACGGTGCGCAAAGGGCGCACCGCGACGCAGGGGAGAGACTTTCCACCTCATCAGTCCCTTCGGGACAGCTTCCCCTCAAGGGGAAGCCTTTGGTGGAGAGCAAAAGCCTTGCCTTCCCCTTGAGGGGAAGGTGGCCGTGAGGCCGGATGAGGTGGAACGCCGCTTGCCCCGCGTCGCGGCGCATCCGTTATGCGCCGTGACCCCTGCAAGAATACCGCCCTGCTCCAATCCCCCAAAAAGGGTTTCGAAAGGGTCGAAGACCCTTCGCGGAGTCCAGAGGCAGAGCCTCTGGCGGGGTTCCCCAAGGGGCAAAGCCCCTTGGGCTTGTCAAAGGGCGGAAAATCTGTTATACTGTTATGGAAACCTGAGGAGGTGCAATATTATGGCAAGCAAGAAGGATAATCTCCCCTTGACGGTGGATATGGATACTGAACAGACCAGCAACATCATTTATGCCAATGAGGTGGTTGCTTCCATCGCGGGCGTTGCGGCCAGCGAGGTGGAGGGCATTGCCAGCATGTGCAATGTTTCCGGCAGCATCCTCAGCAAAAAGAACAGCAACATCACCAAGGGCGTGAAGGTCGAGATCGGCACGGAAGAGGCCAGCGTTGACCTTTACGTGATCATGGAATACGGCACGCCCATCCAGAAGGCTGGTCAGGACGCGCAGGAGAATGTGCGCCGCGCCATTGAGAGCATGACCGGCCTGCACGTTGTGCGCGTGGACGTTCATGTGCAGGGCGTGAGCTTTGAAAAGGAAAACAGCGCCCTGACCGCCGGCGCCCAGCAGGCTGTGCTGGAGGCTGGCGAGGCTCCTGCGGCTGCGGAAGCTCCCGCTGCGGAGAGCGAGACCACCCAGGAAACCGAGGCGTAAACCTTTCCACCGGCAGGACAGCTTTGCCTTGCCGGTGAAGCTTTTTTTCACGAAGATGCATAGGATATGGCAAAGGAGGCTGTAAATATGAAGCTTCGCGTGATTGACCGATTGATCGCTGCGCTGGCGGGTATCCTGCTGGTGTGTCTGGCCGTGGTGCCGCTGGCCGATACTCTGTTTGACGTGGGCATCCTCGACCGTCTGGCGAAGATCGCTGCGTTCAAGTCCGCATCCCACATTCTGTTCATGGTGGGCGGCGGCGCTGTGGTGCTGCTGGTGGGCATCCTGTGCTTCCGGGTGGCGCTGCGCCGCTCCAAGCGCAAGGGCTTTGTGGTGCAGACCACCGATGTGGGTGAATTGAGCATCTCCATCCGCGCCATTGAGGATCTGGTGAACAAGTGCGTGGCCAAGCACGAAGAGCTGCACGTGTCCAGCACCACGCTGGACAACAGCCGCGACGGCCTGACCATTGGCCTGCGAGTGGGTCTGGCCACCGGGGTGAACATCCCCCTGGCTGTGAGTGCCCTGCAGAAGCAGATCAAGCAGTATGTCACGGCCTGCTCCGGTGTGGATGTGCAGGAAGTGAAGGTGCAGGTGGAAGCCACCAGCGCCAAGGCCAAGCCCTCCATCTATGCCGTATCCGAAATGCTGGAGAATCCCGCGCCCCTGCCCCGCGAGGCAGAACAGGTGCCGGAAGTGCCTGCCGAGCCCGCCCCTGCCGAGGTGAAGGCGCCGGAGGAAAAGTGCCTGCATCAGCGCCTGTTTGGCGAAGAAGAGCAGCCTGCCAATATGCCCATGCCTCCGGTGGAAGCCCCCGCTGAGGAAGCTGCCGAAGAGCCTGTGGCAGAAGAGCAGGAAGCCGATATCCCCACCGAGGAAGCTACCGAAGCCTGGGAGGCCAACGTGCCTTCTGACGAGGAAGTGGAATCCTTTGAAAAGAAGGTGCCTGCGGAGGAGATCGTTGCTGCGTGGGAAAAGGCCGAAGAAGAAGCTGCCGAGGTCGCCGCTGCCGACGAGCTGGAGACCCTCTCCGGCCTGACCGACGAGGTGGAGGAAGTGGAAGCGGTGGAAGAAACCGCTGAAGCCGAGGAAGTCGAAGAAATCGAAACCGTGGAAGAAGCTGCCGATTATGTAGCGGACGAGGAATCCATTGCCGAGCTGGCTGCGCTGGACGGCGCGGAAGAGGCGGACGTGGAAGCGGAAGGCGAGAAAGAAGCGGAGTAAATTCGGAATTCGGAATGCGGAATTCGGAATTTAGTTTGTGGACGGGCGGGCGATCACAGATCGCCCCTACAGGTGCGCGGGAATGCTTGGCGTTGAGGCAAGGGGGCAGAACCACTCCCTCCGTCCTCGCTACGCTCGGCCACCTCCCTCGAGAGGGAGGCTTTTGGCGGGTGCCGCTGCGTCGCGGCGCATCCGTTATGCGCCGTGACCCCTGCTCGGAGACCAGAGAGCATGGCATCCCCGAAAGGGATTCTTAAGGGATGAAATCCCTTAAGCAGGAGTCCAGAGGGCGGTGCCCTCTGGTAGGGTTTCCAAAGGGGCAAAGCCCCTTTGGTCGCCGAAGGCGAAACAAGGGAAGCTTGAAACCGCAGGTTTCAAAAGAGGAGTGTATACATTATGGCGCGAGTGACTGCGCGGGCTGCAGTGATGCAGATGATTTATGAAAAGCTGGCTGGTGGCCAGGGTGGCGAAGAGACGCTGCAGATGGTTTATGACGAGCTGCGGGAGCAGGGTGTTCCCGGTGTGGAGGCCGTGCGGGACAACGAGCCCGGCAAGGCTGACCGGGAGTACATCACCCGGGTGCTGGATGGCGTGGTGAACAACCTGGACGAGCTGGACGAGCAGATCCAGGCCGCTGCCAAGGACTGGACCATCGAGCGTATGCCCCGGGTGGATCTGACCATCCTGCGCCTGGCGACCTGGGAGATCCTGCACGAGGACGATGTTCCCGGCAGCGTGGCCATCAACGAGGCCGTGGAGCTGGCCAGCCGGTATTCCGAGCCTGCCAGCGGCCGGTTTATCAACGGCGTGCTGGGCACCATCCTGCGCCGGAAAGAGGCGGCACAGGCATGAGTCAGATCATCATCGGGCTGGACACCAGCTGCTACACCACCTCGGTGGCGGCGGTGACGGTGGACGGTCAGGTGCTGGCCAGCTGCCGGAAGCTATTGCCTGTGAAAGAGGGTGAACGCGGCCTGCGACAGAGCGAGGCCGTGTTCATTCATGTCCGTCAGCTGCCCGAAAGGCTGGAAGAGCTGGGCGAGTACACCAAGGGTCACGAGATCGTGGCGGTGTGCGCGTCCCGCCAGCCCAGGGACGAGGAAGAATCCTATATGCCCGTGTTTCAGGTGGGGGATGCTCAGGCGCGCGGCTTGGCCGCCATGCTTGGCGTCCCTTGCTTTGCGTCCACCCATCAGCGCGGCCACGTGGCGGCGGCCATGGTGGACAGCGGCGTGGAAGAAGGCGACCTGCTGGCGGTGCATCTCTCCGGCGGCACCACCGAGCTGCTCGCCCTTCGCGGGGACGAGCTGACGCTGCTGGGCGGCACGCTGGACTTGCACGCCGGGCAGGTGGTGGATCGCGTGGGCGTGGCGCTGGGACTGCCGTTCCCGGCGGGGCCGCACCTGGAAAAGTTGGCCGTTCAGGGAACAAGCGAAGCGAAACTTCCCGCCAACATGGCGGATGGAGACCTGCATTGCCATTTCTCCGGCACGGAAAGTCAGGTGCAGCGGTGGATCAGGCAGGGCGAAATGCCCAAAGAGGACATCGCCCGGGAGGTCTACGACCTGCTGGCGCGCACCGTGAGCCGCATGATTTTGGCGGGCAGCCGGGACACGGGCATCCGTCAGGTGCTGATCGCCGGGGGCGTGGCCAGCTCGGCGCTGTTCCGCCAGCTGGTGACAGAGCGAATCCATAAGAAGGACAAGGGCTTCCGGGTTTGCTTCGGCAAGCCTGAATACAGCGGCGACAATGCCGTGGGTGCGGCGCTGATCGGCGCGAAGAAGTATCGGGAGAGCTTATGCTTACACGATTGACGGAGGCGGAGTTTGACCGCTATGCCTCCTGGGCATACGACCTGGCCACCACGGCGGCGCATGCCAGCTATCCCAGCTATCGGGACGGCATCAAGACCCGGGAGGACTTCATGGCGCGGGCGCGGCGCGGCTTCAGCGATGAAGAGGTGCTGCTGTTCCGGCATGACGGGGAAGTGCGCGGGTGGATCCAATGGTACGCCATCCCGGAGGAAAACTACGCCATGACCGTGAGCTTCCTGGTGGAAAGCCATGTGGAGGAAGCTGCGCGGGAGTTAGCGGCGCATGTGGCGCGGCTACATCCCGGCGCGACGCTGGACATTGGCCTGGACGGCGCAAATGTTCAGGCTGCGGCGGCGCTGGAGAAGTGCGGCTTCACCCTGCTGGAGAATGCCGTGAACCACACCCTGTTCTTTGACCAGTACCAGCCTGTGCCTGTGCCGCAGGATGTGGCGCTGATGACGGCAGCCGACGAAAGCGACTTCCGCCGCCTGCACAACTGGCCGGATATGTACTGGAATGCAGAGCGCATCCTGGCTGACCTGCCCAACTGGAAGGTGTACCTGCACCGCCAGCAGGGCGCGGCGGTGGCTGCGCTGGTGTGCAGGGCAGGGGACTGGCCGGAGGTGTTCAGCGTGGACTTTGGCGGCGGGGACTTCCTGCCGGAAAGCTACCGCGCCATGATGGCGGCCTGCCTGAACGATATCCACTTGGCAGGCCACAGCCATATGTCCTATTTTGAAGAGGAAGAACATGCCCTGCCCATCCTGGCAGAGCTGGGATTCCAGCGGGTGGGACGATATTTAGCCTATCGCAAGGAATTGAAGGAGGAATAAGCCATGGCTGCACAGCTGCTTGATGGCAAGGTTATGTCGGATGCTCTGCGTGCAGAGATCGCGGAAAAGGTGGCCGCGCTGAAGGCCAAGGGGGTCACCCCCGGCCTGGCGGTGATCCTGGTGGGCGAGGATCCTGCCAGCCAGATCTATGTGCGCAACAAGGGCATCGGCTGCGAGCAGACGGGGATGCACTCCGTCACCATCCGTATGCCGGAGGAGACCACCCAGCAGGAGCTGGAGGAGCAGATTCGGGCGCTGAATAACGATCCTGCCATCCATGGCATTCTGGTGCAGCTGCCCCTGCCCAAGCACCTGGACGAGGCCGCCGCCCTGGCGGTGATCGTGCCGGAGAAGGACGTGGACGGCTTCCATGTGCAGAATGCGGGCAAGCTGCTGAACGGCCTGAACGGCGTGGTGGCCTGCACCCCCAAGGGCGCTTTGGAGATGATCCGCCGCACGGGTGTGAACCTCTCCGGCAAGGAGGCCGTGGTGGTGGGGCGCAGCAACATCGTGGGCAAGCCCATGGCGGTGCTGCTCCTGCAGGAAAACTGCACCGTGACCATCTGCCACAGCCGCACCGCTGACCTGGCTGCCCATACCCGCCGTGCCGATGTGCTGGTGGCCGCCGTGGGCAAGGCCAAGTTCATCACCGCTGATATGGTCAAGCCCGGCGCCATTGTCATTGACGTGGGCATCAACCGCGTGGACGGCAAGGTGGTGGGCGACGTGGACTTCGACAATGTGAAGGAAGTGGCCGGGTGGATCACCCCTGTGCCCGGCGGCGTGGGCCGCATGACCATCACCATGCTGTTGCAGAACACCCTGGAGGCCGCTGAGCGGACGCTGGCATGAGCGAGTGGATCCTTCAGGTCAGCGACCTGAACGAGTACGTTCGCCGCACCCTGGCGGCTGACCCCATGCTCCGCTCCCTGCGGCTGCGGGGGGAGATCAGCAACTTCAAGCGCCACACCTCCGGGCATTGGTACTTCACCCTGAAGGACGAGCATAGCCGCATCAACTGCGTTATGTTCCGGCAGAACGCTATGCGGATGTCCCTGCGCCCCATGGACGGCATGCAGGTGATCCTCTCCGGCAGCGTGAGCCTCTATGCCGAGGGCGGGCAGTACCAGTTTTATGCCGAGAATATGCGGCCGGATGGCCTGGGCACGCTGTACCAGCAGTTTGAAGCGCTGAAGGCCAAGCTGGCTGCCGAGGGCCTCTTCGATGCGGGGCGCAAGCGCCCCTTGCCGCTGCGGCCGAAGAAGATCGCCGTGGTGACCTCCCGCACGGGTGCTGTGCTGCAGGATATCCGCAATGTATCCGCCCGGCGCGATGCAGGCGTGCCGCTGGTGCTTTTGCCTGTGCAGGTGCAGGGCGAGGGCGCGGCGGAGAGCATCGCTGCGGCCATCCGCAAGGCGGGCACGCTGAGCGGCGTGGATGTGATCATCACCGGGCGCGGCGGCGGCTCCATGGAGGATCTGTGGGCGTTTAATGAAGAGATCGTGGCGCGAGCCATTGCGGAAAGCCCCATCCCGGTGATCTCCGCCGTGGGGCATGAGACCGACGTGACCATTGCCGATTTCGCGGCGGACGTGCGGGCGTCTACGCCCAGCCATGCGGCGGAATTGGCGGTGCCGGACAAGGCGGAATTGATCGACGGCCTGCACATGATGCGCGGCCACCTGACCCAGGCGGCCATGGCGCAGGTACATCAGGCGCGGACGCGACTGGCGCTGTGCCAGCGGCACATGGAAGCCCTGCGGCCTGACCGGCAGCTGATGGAGCTGCGCAGCCGTATGCAGAAGCTGCAAGCCCGGCTCGACCGCTGCGTGGACGACCGGGTGGCGCTGTATCCGCCCCGGCTGGCGCTGATGCGGCTGAAGCTGGATCACCTGATGGACGCGAAGCTGCGCCATCAGCAGGAGAAGGTGGCTGCCAGCAGAGCAAAGCTGGATGCCCTGAATCCTGCCCGGGTGCTGGAGCGGGGCTATGCCCTGGTGCTATGCGGCGATAAGGTGATCCCCGATGCGGCCTCCGCTGTGCCGCAGATGACGCTGCGCTTCCGGGATGGAACCGTGGCGGTTCGGATGGAGGAATGAACATGGCAGCAAAAAAGAAGCTGACCTTTGAACAGCAGCTGGAGGCTGTGGAAAGCCTCATTGCCCGGATGGAAAACGGCAGCCTGCCCCTGGAGGAATCCATGAAGCAGTACGAGGAAGGCATGGCCATGCTCTCTGCCATGGAGAAGGAGCTGCAAGCCGCCACCCAGCGGCTGACGGTGATCCGTCAGAACGCCGCGGGCGAGGACGAGGAAGTGCCTTTGGAGGACGAAGAATGAAAACCTATGCTGAATACCTGCAAATGGTGAACGACGCCCTGTCGCCCCAGCTGCGCAGCCTGGGGTACATCCCGGCAAAGCTGCTGGAATCCATGGAGTATTCCCTGGCGGCGGGCGGCAAGCGTCTGCGCCCGGTGCTGCTGCTGGCGGCCTGCGACATGGCGGGCGGCGATGTGCTCAACGCTCTGCCCTTTGCCTGCGCGCTGGAGATGATCCACACCTACAGCCTCATCCACGATGATCTCCCTGCCATGGACAACGACGACCTGCGCCGGGGCAGGCCCACCAACCACAAGGTGTTTGGCGAGGACGTGGCCATCCTGGCCGGGGACGGGCTGCTGAGCGCGGCCATGGAGCTGATGCTCCGCGCGGCTTGCGCCATGCCCGATATGCGGGGCGTTCGCGCTGCGGAGGCCATTGCCCGCCGTGCTGGCGTGACCGGCATGGTGGCGGGACAGACCATCGACGTGACGGAAGAGGGCAGCGAGCCCACGCTGGACAAGGTGAGCTACATCCACGCCCACAAAACGGCGGATCTGCTCACCGCGCCCATGGAGGCGGGGCTGATCCTGGCAGGCGCCACGGACGAACAGGTGCAGCGGGGCATTGCTTATGGCTACCACCTGGGCATGGCTTTCCAGATGGTGGACGATTTGCTGGACGTGGTGGGCGACGCCGCCCTGCTGGGCAAGAACACCGGCATGGATGCTGCCCTGGGCAAATTGACCTGGGTGGCCGTGCGGGGCGTGGAGCAGACCCACGCGGACGCGGCGGAGCATATCCATCAGGCCGACAAGGCGCTGGAGGGCTTTGGCGATAGCGGCTGCTTCCTGCGGGAGCTGGCGCTTTCCACCCTGGAGCGTGTGATGTAAGGCGAATATTGCTATTTCGTTAATTTTCGCGCAGGGACTTGCGCGGGGATGGCGAAAGCGGGTACAATATAAATTGGTGCAAATGATTGGCACGAGCGGAGGATAACCCTGATGAACGACTTGCTTGGCATTTTTCAGAACCGTGCGCTGCTGTGCGCAGTAACGGCGTGGTTCGTGGCCCAGGCGATCAAGATCCCCACCTACTGGCTGGTGGAAAAGAAATGGGACTGGGGCCGGTTCTTCGGTTCCGGCGGCATGCCCTCCTCCCACACCGCCTTTGTGGTGTCGCTGGGCATTATGGTAGGGCGGCTGGTTGGTTTCGGCTCGGTTGAGTTCGCCATGTGCGTGGTGTTTGCCTCGGTGGTGATGTACGACGCTACCGGCGTTCGCCGGGAGACCGGCATCCAGGCGCAGGT
Source organism: Clostridia bacterium (assembly GCA_017463245.1). Taxonomy (GTDB): domain Bacteria; phylum Bacillota; class Clostridia; order Christensenellales; family Aristaeellaceae; genus UBA11524. The sequence continues at coordinate 7,910 of JAFTPN010000081.1, read as the reverse complement.
CATCAACGAGATCCTGCGGCAGGTGTTCATCGACGGCAAGCCCATTGCCGAGGATGACCTGAAGGAGCTGGTGGGTCACAAGCCGCTGGAGGTGCTGGCGGGCGCGATCCTTGGTTTGATCACGGCATTGGTGTATATCCTGCTGTGAGCGAGATAATATTCAACACGGAGGAATGACGAAATGGATCGTTTTCTTGAAGAAGTTGTGGTGAAGAAGCAGCGCGGCGTGAACGAACTGCTGTTCATGCTGTCCATGGTGCTGATGATCTTCCTGGCCATCTTTGGCTTTATGATGCTGCAGACCCTGTTCATGGCCTTTGACTTCCTGTCCCTGGCCATCACGGTGATCAGCCTGGGCGGCGCTTTCCTGCTCTTCCTGTACCGCGACCGCCTGCGTGCCGAGTATGAGTATACCTTCACCAATGGCGCGCTGGACTTTGCCATGGTGTTCAACAACCAGAAGCGCAAGAGCCTGGGCAGCCTGGCGGTGAACCGCGTGGAGGCCTTTGGCAAGGTGAGCGGCAAGGCCTTCCAGCGCTATGTGAGCATGAGCGGCATCAAGCGCAACAACTGGTTCCTCAACCGCGGCTCCGAGCTGTATTACTTCTATGTTCAGAAGGAAAGCAACAAGCGGCTGATCGTGTTTGAACCCAGTGAGGAAATGGTGAGCTACATCAAGTTCTATCTGCCCCACGGTGCTATGCAGGAGTAAAGCATGGAAGTTTATTTGGATAACAGCGCCACCACCCGTCCCAGCGACGCGGTGGTGACTGCTATGTCTGCGGCCATGACGCAAAGCTGGCACAACCCCTCGGCGCTCTACAAGCCCGCCATGCAGGCGGAGAAGCTTGTCTCCGCAGCCCGCAAGGCCTGTTTGGAGGCGGCGGGCGCGGCGGGGCACCGGCTGATCTTCACCTCCGGCGGCACGGAGGCGGACAACATTGCCATCTTCGGTCACCTGCGCCGGATGAAGAAGCCCGGCAAGGTTCTGATCCTGAATGTGGAGCACCCCGCTGTGCTGGCCTGCGAGGAGGAGATCCGCCGCATGGGGCATCAGGTGTGCCTGCTGCTGGTGAAGCGCGACGGCGTGCTGGATCTGGCTGCGCTGGATGCGCTGCTGGATGAAAGCGTGCATCTCATCTGCGTGATGCAGGTGAACAACGAGTCCGGCGCCATCCAGCCCCTGAACGAAGTGGTGCGGCTGCGCAATGAGAAATGCCCCCAGGCGGCCATTCATGTGGACGGCGTGCAGGGCTTCCTGCGGGTGCCGATGGATTTCGGCAAGCTGGGCATCCAGACCTACGCTTTCAGCGGCCACAAGATCCACGCCTGCAAGGGTGTGGGCGGGCTGATCGTAAACAAGAATCACAAGCTGAACCCCATTGTGTTCGGCGGCGGCCAGGAGGACGGCTACCGCTCCGGCACGGAGAATGTGCCGGGTATTGTGGGTCTGGGTGAGGCGGTGCGCACCTATCCCAAGGACGGCGCAGCGCGCATGATGGCGCTCAAGCGCCATATGTGGGAGAGCCTGCAGGCCGCCGTGCCTGCCGCCGTGCTGAACGGCCCCGCATTGGATGATGCGGCCTGTGCGCCCCACATCCTCAACGTGAGCCTGCCTCCCGTGCGCAGCCAGACCATGCTTTTTGCCCTGGAGGGCAATGGGGTGTATGTGTCCGCTGGCTCTGCCTGCGCCAGCCGCAAGCAGAAGGTCTCCGGCGTGCTGACGGCCATGGGGCTGTCCACCCAGATGGCCGACGCCGCGCTGCGGTTCAGCTTCTGCCCGGAAAACACAGCGGAGGAGATCGACTACGCTGTGGAATGCATCAAAAAGCATTACGATATGCTGCATAAATATGTCAGACGATGATAGGAGAGTTACCATGCGCGAGTTGCTGCTGGTTCGATATGGCGAGATCTTCCTCAAGGGCCTGAACCGCCCGTATTTCATCCGCGAGCTGATCAAGAAGATCAGGCATGCGGTGAAGGACTTGGGCGGCAATGTGTGGGTGAACGACAGCCGCATTTTCGTTTCTGATTTCACCGACCTGGAGGAGTGCATCCGCCGGGTGACCAAGGTCTTTGGCGTGCACAGCGTGTGCCCCGCCATCGAGATGCCCAAGGACGACTTTGAGGCCATCTGCCAGCAGGCGGTGAACATGGCCGCCGGGCTGAAGGGCACCTTCAAGGTCTCTGCCCGCCGCAGCGACAAGCGGTATTTCATGGATTCTCCCCAGATCAACGCCCAGGTGGGCGGCCGCATCCTGCGCGCCAATCCCGACCTGAAGGTGGATGTGAAGAACCCGGACTACACCGTGAATGTGGAGATTCGCGATTCGGCCTACCTGTATGTGCGGGTGATCCCCGCTGTGGGCGGTATGCCCGTGGGCACCAATGGCCGGGCGACGCTGCTGCTCTCCGGCGGCATCGACAGCCCTGTGGCGGGCTGGATGATCGCCAAGCGCGGCGTGCAGATCAGCGCGGTGCATTTCCACTCCTACCCCTACACCAGCGACCGCGCCCTGGAAAAGGTGCTGGACCTGGCTCGCATCCTGTCCGAGAGCTGCTGCGGCATCCGGGTGCATGTGGTTCCCTTCACCAAGATCCAGATGGAGATCCACGAGAAGTGTCCCGACGACTACACCACGCTGATCATGCGCCGCTTTATGATGCGCATTGCCGAGCGGGTGGCGCAGATGGAACACGCCAGCGCGCTGATCACCGGCGAGAGCATCGGCCAGGTGGCCAGCCAGACCATGACTGCCCTGGGCACCACCGACAGCGTGGTGACCATGCCCGTGTTCCGCCCGGTGATCGGCTTTGACAAGGTGGAGATCATCGACATAGCCCAGAAGATCGGCACCTTCGAGACCTCCTCGCTGCCCTATGAGGACTGCTGCACGGTGTTCACCCCCAAGCATCCCGCCACCAACCCCAAGATGGACAAGATCCTGGAGGGCGAGAGCAAGCTGGACGCCGAGGCGCTGATCGAGGAAGCCATCGCGGGCATTGAGATTCACCACTGCTAAGGCAGTTGTGCCAGCACGGCCAGCAGCCCCATGCCCGGCAGCCCCAAGGCGCCTGCCACCCATGCCGACAGGGGATTCACCCCCAGCTGTGGCAGGGGGAGGGCGTTCCATAGCAGCAGGGCAAACAGCCCGGCAACGCTGTGGCGAACCAGGCGGGCAGAGGGGCAGGCTGGGTCAAAATGCAAAACGAGTATGAGCAACACAAGCGCCACGCCTGCAAGCAGAAGTATCAGGCGCGGATAGACCATCACCATGTGCAAACACCTCCCTGCATCAGTCTATGCAGGGGAAAGAAGGAGGCTGAACCATTCCATGAAACATCTTTGCCGGATCATCGCGCTGCTGCTGGTGCTTGTCACGGTGTGCTCCTGTGCCCTGGCGGACGAGGCCTCCCTGAACAAGAAGAACTTCAACAAGGTGATGGCCTACATCAAGGAAAACCAGCCCATGGAGTTCGACATAGAGCAGACCAAGTTCTCCATCAAGCAGCTGAAAAAGCTGATGGCGGAAATGCCCGAGGGCTCCAAGTTCAAGTTCACCATCTGGTATTGCAACAGCTGGATCGACAGCGAGAGCGAAGTGCTTGACCTGGACAACGGCAAGGCCAAGGTGACGGAGAGCGACCTGCGCTGGTTCCTCACCAACATGCCCAATGTGAAGCAGGTGAACTCCTTCAACCATCGCGAGCTGGACAACGAGATCATCGTGCCGCTGATGGAGGAGTACCCGGAAATCAAGTTCAACTGGCTGGTGTATATCTCCAGCAAGTACCGCCTCCGCAGCGACGCCACGGCCTTCTCCACCCTGAAATCCGTGGACGGCAAGCCCGACCTGACGGAGAAGCACTTTGAGAACCTGAAGTATGTGCCCGGCCTGCGGGCGCTGGACGTGGGTCACAATGCGGTGAAGGATCTCTCCTGGCTGAAGTACTTGCCGGAGTTGCGGGTGCTGATCCTGGCGGACAACCGCATCACCGATGTGACGCCCATTGCCCAATTGGAGCACCTGGAATACCTGGAGCTGTTCATGAACAACATTAGCGATGTTTCGCCCCTGGCGGGCATGAGCAGCCTGCGGGACCTGAACCTGTGCCGCACCAAGCTGAAGGATACCGATCTTTCCGTGCTGGATGGATTGGAGCTGGAGCGCTTCTGGTGTACGCAGGCCAATGTGAGCAAGGAGCAGCAGGCTCGCTTCATTGAGGCGAACCCGGAGACCAACTGCAATTTCACCATCGGCTCCTGCACGGACAACGGCTGGCGGGATTCCTACAAGTACAAGCAGTTCCGCACCATGTTCAAAAACCGCACCTGGACGGATTTCGTCCGGCCGGAGGAAAAATGACCCGCTGGGCGGCAGCTGCCCGTTAAAACTTTGACAAAAGGCTTGTAATTGTTGGGTGTTCGTGGTATGATGGATGGGACGGATTGCGCCCGGAGGGATGACCATGCAGGACGATTTCGTGCGACTGATGCGGCAGCTGGCGCCTGAACTGGCAGGGGAGATCGCCCGCCGCGCGCTGGTGCTGGAGCGCATCGCTGCCATGGCACCGGTGGGCAGAAGGCAGCTGGCTGCAAAGCTTGAACTGCCGGAGAGGGAAGTCCGCAGCGATGCGACAGCCCTGAAGGATGCAGGTCTCATCGACCTGAACGCCTCGGGCATGATGCTCACCGCCAAGGGGCAGGAGCTTTTGCCCGGTGTGCAGGCCTTCAGCCGCGCCATGCATGGCCTGACGGATCTGGAAACCCGCCTGGCGGCGGCCTACGGCATCGGCCATGTCCATGTGGCGGCTGGCGATGCCGACGGGGACGAGAGCATCCTGCAGGATGTGGGGCGCATGGCGGCCAGCCGCGTGCGGGCAACGCTGCAAAACGGCAGCACCCTGGCGGTGACCGGCGGCAGCACCATGGCTGCCACGGCCAGATATATGCAGTCCGCTACGCCCCTGAACGTGATGGTAGTGCCTGCCCGGGGCGGCCTGGGTCGCTCGGTGGCCTATCAGGCCAACACCCTGGCGGCGGAGATCGCCCAGCGGCTGGGCGGACACCATCGGCTGATCCACCTGCCGGATCGGATGGATGCTTCTGCCATGCAGGAGATGCTCAAGGTGCCCGAAGTGCGGGAGGCCATGGATCGCCTGCAGCGGGCGGATGTGATCCTCCACGGCATTGGCCGGGCGGATGAAAGCGCCCAGGAGCGCAAGCTCTCGGTGCCGCAGATGCGCAAGCTGGAAGAAGGCGGCGCTGTGGCCGAGACGCTGGGCTACTACTTCAACGGCAAAGGCGACGTGCTGCTGGCGTTTTCCAGCGTGGGCGTTGACCTGAACCGGCTCAAGCCCTCCTGCCAGATGATCGCCGTGGCGGCGGGCAAGCGCAAGGCGCAGGCCATTGCGGCCATTGTGAAACGGTATCCCCATGCAGCCCTCATCACCGACGAGGGCGCGGCCAAGGCCATGCTGGCGCTGGCCGGACAAAACTGATTGCACGCCTGAAAATGAGGCTTATGCAATAAATGCAATACATGTAAACGATTCAAAGGAGTGTTGGTTCATGGCTAAGAAGACGATTGACGACATTCAGGTTGCTGGCAAGCGGGTTCTGGTCCGCTGCGACTTCAACGTCCCCATGAAGGACGGCAAGATCACCAACGATAAGCGTATCGTGGCTGCTCTGCCCACCATCAAGAAGCTGATCGCCGATGGCGGCAAGGTCATCCTGTGCAGCCATCTGGGCAAGCCGAAGAATGGCCCGGAAGAGAAGTTCTCCCTGGCCCCTGTGGCTGTGCGCCTGAGCGAGTACCTGGGCAAGGAAGTCGTTTTTGCCAATGACGACACCGTTGTGGGCGAGAATGCCAAGGCTGCCGTGGCCGCCATGAAGGACGGCGACGTGGTGCTGCTGCAGAACACCCGCTTCCGCAAGGAAGAGACCAAGAACATCGAGGAGTTCTCCAAGGAACTGGCTTCCCTGGCTGACTGCTACGTGTCCGACGCCTTCGGCTCCTGCCACCGCGCGCACTGCTCCACCGCCGGCGTGACCGAGTTCCTGTCTCCCAACGTGGCTGGCTATCTGATCGGCAAGGAGCTGTCCGTGATGGGCAAGGCCCTGGACAACGCCGACCGTCCCTTCGTGGCTGTGCTGGGCGGCGCCAAGATCGAGGACAAGCTGAACGTGATCAACAACCTGCTGGAGAAGGTCGACACCCTGATCATCGGCGGCGGCATGGCTTTCACCTTCGTCAAGGCCATGGGCGGCGAGATCGGCAAGAGCCTGCTGGACGAGAGCAAGATCGACTACTGCAAGGACATGATGAAGAAGGCCGAGGAGAAGGGCGTGAAGCTGCTCCTGCCCGTCGACACCGTGTGCATCAGCGAGTTCACCTTCGATCCCTCTGTTGAGACCGAAGTGACCGCCTCCAACGCCATCCCCGCTGACAAGGAAGGCTGCGACATCGGCCCCAAGAGCCGCGAGATCTTCGCCGAGGCTGTGAAGGCTGCCAAGACCGTGATCTGGAACGGCCCCATGGGCGTGTTCGAGAATCCCACCCTGGCCGCTGGCACCCTGGCTGTGGCGCAGGCCATGGCCGACAGCGACGCTGTGACCATCATCGGCGGCGGCGACTCCGCTGCTGCTGTTGAGCAGATGGGTCTGGGCGACAAGATGACCCACATCTCCACCGGCGGCGGTGCCTCTCTGGAGTACCTGGAAGGCAAGACCCTGCCCGGCGTTGCTGCCCTGGACGAGGCCTAATCCACGAATTGCATGGTTCCCGCGCTCTGAAACGGAGCGCGGGAACATTTGCCGTTGGGGAAGGGCGAGGGTTAATTCGGAATGCGGAATTCGGAATGCGGAATTCGGAATGCGGAATTAAAAGTGCGGCACCCAATCCCTCCGTCAGCCGCAAGCGGCTGCCACCTCCCTTTACACAAGGGAGGCTTAGCCACTGCCCCTGCGTCGCGGCGCATCCGTTATGCGCCGTGACCCCCACAAGGAAACCAAATAGCATGACATCAGCCGATGGGTTTCGAAAGGGCTGAAAGCCCTTCGCGGAGTCCAGAGGCAGCGCCTCTGGTAGGGTTTCCAAAGGGGCAACGCCCCTTTGGTCGCCGAAGGCGAAATAAATGGAAGTTTGAAACCGTAGGTTTCAAGAAAGAGGTTTACAATGCGTAAGGCTATTATTGCTGGCAACTGGAAGATGAACAAGACTCCTGCCGAGGCTGCTGCCCTGGTGAACGAGCTGAAGCCCCTGGTGGCTGACGCGAGCTGCGATGTGGTTGTGTGCGTGCCTGCTGTGGACTTTGCTGCTGTGAAGGAAGCTGCTGCTGGCAGCAACATCCACCTGGGCGCCCAGAATGTGCATTGGGCCGCTTCTGGCGCTTTCACCGGCGAGCTGAGCGCCGACATGCTGGTGGCTGCCGGTGTTGAGTATGTGGTCATCGGCCACAGCGAACGCCGCCAGTACTTCGGCGAGACCGATGCTACTGTGAACAAGCGTGTGCAGGCCGCCGTGGCCGCTGGCCTGAAGGTCATCCTGTGCGTGGGCGAACTGAAGGAAGAGCGCGAGGCTGGCTACACCGATGCTCTGGTGGAGTACCAGACCCTGATCGCCCTCACCGGCCTGACCAACGAGCAGGTGGCCGACGTGGTGGTCGCCTACGAGCCCGTGTGGGCCATCGGCACCGGCCTCACCGCTACCGACGAGCAGGCCAACGAGACCATCGGCGTGATCCGCAAGGCCCTGGCCCGCAAGTATGGCCAGGACATCGCCGACAAGGTGCGCATCCAGTACGGCGGCTCCATGAACCCCAAGAACGTCAAGGGTCTGATGGCTCAGCCCGAGATCGACGGCGGCCTCATCGGCGGCGCCTCCCTCAAGGCTCCCGACTTC
>JAFTPN010000019.1 GCA_017463245.1 Clostridia bacterium | reverse complement strand
TCAACATTCGCAATGTTTTACTGCTCCCGAAATGATGAAACAATGGCTTCAGCCTCTCCCACATCACACGTAGTCGTCAGCGAGCAAACGGACATGCCATCAATCCAGACAAACCGGTTCTTCTCTATATTTGCACTCCTGTATACCCGGATACCGCTAATCTCCACCAACTCGCCATCGTTATTTTGCTCCAGCGCCAAGTTAGCCGCCTCTGCGCTGAAGTAATGATCCCAAAGAAAGATCAGCGTTGCAGCCGGATCAGCGTCATTTATATAAGAGATGTTCAGAATCAGTTCATCATCAAATCGGACTGCATGGTACTGGCCGACATGCCAGCCCTCCGGCAGATGGCCAGGGCGTACCGGCTCCATTCCGAGGAATGCCGCAACGGCCTCCCAGTCTGTTGTCGTCAGGCTGTTGGCAATGTTGTCATCGCCCGCGGCAGCACTTCCTTCCACAAGACCGGAATCTATGCTCTGCCCCTGAATGGTATACTGCTGTCCGTCATCCGTAGAACGCCCAAACAGCCATTCCCGATTTAGTACTCCATCCCCCACAACTACCAGCACCAGAATCGCAGCAACTACCGCTGTGGCACGCATTCCAACATGCACAGCAGCTGTCCGACGCCGCTTCCGCTCTAACCTCCGCATCAATGCAGCCTGATTTTCTTTGCGTCTATCCTCAAACTCTAACCGTCCTTGCGTGCCGATCTGCCAGAGCAGTTCTTCACAAGCTTCTACCAATTCCATATCAGCAGCTCTGTCTTTCTGATCTATTTCGGATTGCAGCAACGCTTCAAGTCGGCGCACAGCTTCGTTTTGTGATATGTTCCCATATTCGATCAATTCCAGTATCTGTATGATGCTGGCTTTTTTTTGCTCACCCATTTTTGACACTTCCTTCACTTCATATGGTGCGTGAACAGGCTCAAAATACATTTTCCAATAAAAAGAAATATCATTGGATGGAAATGACGCCCCTTTGTCCGGATTCTGTCCAGCGTCCCTCGCACAGAAGTAGCGGAAAGTTTGGTTTGCTGCGCTGTTTCTTTTAATGACAGCCCTTTTTCATAATATACATGGAATACCTTTTGCTCCAGCGGTGATAGCTTCTCCATGAATTCCTCAACTGTTTCCCGGTATTCTGTACGGGCGATCCAGGCCAACACATTATCCATCAGATCCGGAACGTCTCCATATGCTTCCAGACTCACAGATTTGCCGATAATCTCTTCACGCCTCTTCACTTGCCGGATGTGTGACAGCATATAGTGCGAGCAACAAGTAGCCAGCCAGCCATACTGGTTCGGACTGGATGCAAAATCCTCGGCCTGACAGACCGCACGATAAAAAGCCTCCTGAACGCAGTCCTCCGCAATGGCAGTATAGCGCGAATTATAGGAAACCAGCTTTATGCAGTAGCGTTTAAGCGGTGTGTAATATTTAATGTACATTTCCTCGATATGATTTGAATCAATCTTCACATCACTCATTGACACTCCCCATTCTTATGTGTTCTTAGGTGCATTGATGTGTGCTTCCTGCAGAAGATGCATAATTGGGAAATGTGCTATTTTTGGCGTTTGGATTCCAGCGCCGTATAAATCAATTGGTCAATGGTATTTAGCAGCTGTGCAGTCTCGTCCGAGCATTTGCTGCTCAAAAGCATCAGCTGTGACTTGGCTTCACAAGCTGTTTCTGGAAGAGTTTCCAATGCGAGCAATTCATCATTACAGTCATCCAGGACATATCCCGGCTTTAGTCTAAGCAGTTGGCAGAGTTGAATAATTCTATACAGGCTCAATTCCTGCGCACCTCGTTCCATGTTGCTGTAGGTCTTGTCTGAAACACCGATCAGCTCAGCAACATCCTTCTGTTTCAAGTTCAATTTCTGTCGCGCAGTGCGAAAATGGCGACCTATACGACGATAATCTATTTTCGAATTCATATGCTCTCCTTTTAATAACCCATCATTTCGCTCTATAACATTGATTACTTCCAATAGCATTGACTTCGTTTCAATTTTACTTTGTATTCCATGGAAAATAAACGCTGTTATAGCATGGTGTAAATGCTATGAGATTGATTATTTGAAGATTTTTTAAGCGATATACTAAATATGCTGTAAAAACCCCAATCTCAACCACTATTAGAGGTGAAAAGGAATCTGCATTTTGTCAAATGTATCGAGGGGGCGGCCGCCAATGAATGCGTCACAATTGCACGAAAAACGTCTGGCTATCGCCGTTTCTTGCACTCCCTTTCTTTGCCGATTTGAACTATGATATGGGAGAAGCAAGAAGATTATGGTTCTTGCCCAAATACCAGGGAAAGGAAGGCTATTGCAGCGATGGACGCTACTTTGCAGAATATAATCGAAATCGCGCTCCAACAAGGAATCTGGGCTGGATTATATATTTATCTGTTCTTTCGGATGCTGAAACAGAACGAAAAACGGGAAGAACAGTACCAGGCCACCATTGACAAGCTCAGCGGCAATATTCAAAACGGCATTGAGAATATCCAAAGCAGGTTGGACAATCTGGAGGAGAAGATTTCTGATATGCGCGAGAAAAGCCAGAAATAAAAAGGCACCTTTCTTCTAACCGCTCATGCCGGACTGATCACTACGCAGCGGAAGAAGAGGAGGGCGACTAATGTACACACAAGAAGACGTTAGAAAGCTCTTTACGCAACGCGGCGAGATAGAAATGGAACTGAAGGTGCGCCAGGCACAATATTATGGCAGGGAAGCGGAAACCCCTCCGGAGATGGCGGAGAGAATCACGGCACTGCAACGCGAACTGATGCTGATTGACGGACTCTTCGCAGCACTATCCGAAAACGAAGCCTTTGTGATCCGGCACCATCTGATGGAGGAACTGGATTGGCCACAAACCATGGTCTTATTTGCCCGAAAGTGGGGAGTGGAGGCCGAAAAGTCGCTTCGTTCCATGAAAGCCCTACAGGAAAAGGGCCTGAGAAAAATTGCTCGCATTCTCAATAACAGAATTGACGGTGACTGCTTCAGGGAAAAAAGCAACTTTTTTACAAAAAATCATCAGGTTTAATGTATTTATGCTTTTCCACGCACTATGAATTATGAAGGAGGAAAAGTGATTGCTAGAGGCAATCGTACACCGTAACATAACAAAGAGACTGTTCAGCAATTAAGAAAGTAGGTGATAAGGAAAAAAGCATCTTTTCAGGAAACTCGTTCTTTGTTCTGTAAATATATCAAACAAGAGAGGAGAAACAATATGAGTATTTTGAAAAAGATTCTTGGAGGACTTGTAGCGCTCATGATTCTTATGTCGGGAGTTAGTTATAGCCTTGCCGATGCAATTATGCCTCTTGCTGATGATGTTTTCGATGCTACGAAAGTGGAACTATCATCTACAGGCAGAGTGAAGCTCTACTGCGTGACATACGGAAATAAGGAATCCATTAAGGTGACTGCTTGTTGGCTCGAAAAAAAGGTTGGAGGGAAATGGAAATTTGATTCTTCCCTTACTCCTCCTGCTGAGGAAAGCAAAAACACAAATGGATATGCCGCATCTTTCAATTGTTCATCTTCAATCGGAAGCGGAACGTACCGCCTTGCCGCAACATTCAATGCTGATGGTTATGAAATAACTCGCTATTCAGCAGGTGTATCGTTCTAAGTATAAAAAATTCTGAAAGTAGTCTAAAAGCCTCCCACATAGCAATCAATCTTTGCTTTGTGGGAGGCTGATTTCATCATATTAGAAATAGGCGTGATCCATCTATTTAACAACTGCGGATGCTTTTGTTTTCATCTAACAATGGCGACCGCTGGTTTTTGTCTCCTCACCACAATTAGCACTGCAAACATTCTATTAACAGAGCACTGGGATTTCCGGGGGTATTTTAGTGGCGAATACGAACCTGCGCAGGGACGATCTGCAGTGTTCTGCGAACTTCCTTGCCGATCTCCTGTAACATGTGTCCACACTCGTCACAGATGCGCTCCCTCTCAGAAAAACGTACGCCTCCAGTAACCATTGAATCTGCTGATTCAGCCTCGCGTTTTCTGCCTTGAATGTTTCGTATTCTTCTATAGAAATCGTGACAGTTTTCTTTGCTTTTAGCATATTTTGCTGCTCATTCGCCATGAACACACACTACCATATTTTGAAAAAATAGCTACGTTTTCTGCTTATCTGAACTCAAGGTCGTTTATCTTTCGGTGTGCTTTTAGTTGTTTCACGCTCAAACCTTCCATAAGCAGCGGCATTTCCCGGCAAGAGCTCTTCACGCTTATCCCACTGTTTCTGCATTCTGCAATTTGCTGTGTCTATACGGTAAAGCGCTGGTCTGCATTCAGCTTTTGCAGTCCCAGATCCACGTCCTAATTTCTCCAATCTTTCTAATCGACTTGGTTGCAGTCGTATGAAGTCGGTTAGGACTTTGAACTATTGTTGCATTTTTTCTGCTCGTGCAATCTGCGGTGAGATTAACGCTTACCACTCTCTGCTCTTTATTTTTGCTTGTATGCTATTTTTTGTAGCAATTATAATACGCGCTTGTCATTTGCTTATTGTTTAATAAGCAGCACATGTAAATCCCAAAAATAAATTTTTTTATTAAGAACCATGTCTGCATATTTAGGCATTAGTCTTACCTTGTGGGGCACGAAAGAAGGTGAGAGGGCTTGAGCGTGAACGCAGACGCGAAAGTAACAGAGCGTCAGCGCGCAGTATGGCAAGCATTGCTGCGCAGGCGCTTTGACACGGCCTCTAACCTGGCTGTGGAATTTCACGTCAGCGTTCGGACGATGCAAAATGATTTGCACGAGCTCATGCTCTCTCACCCCATAGAATCTGTCCGCGGGCGCTATGGCGGCGGCTATAAGGTGGCAGATTGGTATTCTCCGCAGCAGCATACGCTGTGCGCCGAACAGATCAGAGTTCTGAAAATAGCAGCGTCTCTTGTATCTGCAGAAGACGGCTGCGTCATCAGAACAATACTCGAACAGTTCGCCCCATAGATTCTTTGCACCTTGATAAACAGGCTGATCGATCTGCCTCATAGCAAGCACAGGACATTCATCCGTGTGGAGGAAGCGGCAGACAGGGCGGCGCCAGGACGGTATCTACGATACCCGAGCGATTCACGCAGCCTGTCAACCGCGCTGCAGCCAGCGCGTTCGCAACGATCCCATGCGGAAATAATGAGACTTCTACTACAGCCCTCCACAGACTGGAGAGGGAGTTCCTGCGGTGTACGATGGTCAAGATGCCGACGGCACAGGCGGGGCTATGACGCGGTGAAGCGGCCCGCGACCTTGTGCTTGCCCCATATTCTACATGGCGACACTGTTGACAGAGGCTGTAGCTATTTATAGAATGTCTGTACCTGCTAATCAGAAAAAACGGAAGGAGGTACAGTGATCCATAAATGTGCAGCACAGTGAAAGGAGAACATATGATGCGTGATTCTTCTGCAGGGGAATGCGTTCAGCGGACATATACCGCCGAGCAGGTGGCTCAAATCCTTGGCATCAGCCTTCGCAAGGCTTATGGGCTTTGCGAAACAACCACACAATTCAAGGTGATGCGGCTGGGAAAGCGATGCCTGCGAATTCACAAGGAATCCTTTGACAAGTGGCTGAACGAGCAAGCGGAGCTTACCTGACCTGAATCAGGAAAGGAAAGCGATCATGGCAACCTACAAAGTGAGGGGCATTGCCCACAATATCATTTATCCCTATCGGACAGAAGACGGCAAGGTCAAGCACCAATGGGAAACCTATTCCACCGAGCTGGAGGCGATGCACAGGAAGGCTTATATCGACTATCTGCAAAAGAATCGGCTTCACCACGAGATTCGAAAGGCAGCAGCCGAATACCAGTGCAAGCGCGCTGTGGAGCGGGAGGTGGTTGAGCGTTTCCGGCCCAGGTCGCCGGAGGAAGCACCGCCGCACGCAGCGGAGGATAATACCGCAAAGACCTATCGAGAGTTTGCGGAGAAGTGGCTGCCCATCCACGCGAGAAAGGAGCGCTTTTCGCCCAACTCCTATGACAGCTATCGCAGCAATCTGGACCGGCATATTCTGCCGTACTTTGGTGACCGGGTGATGAGCAGCATTACGGCAGAGGACATTGACGACTTCCTGGACGCGCTGAGCCGGAAGCCCTGCCGCGGGCCCAAGAGCTACGGGAAGCGCCCGGAGGATATTCCGACGCTGTCCTCCAGTACCGTGAAGAAGTGCTTTACGATTCTGACCTCCGGCTTTGAGACGGCAAAGAAGTGGCACTACATCAGCGAAATCCCCAAGGTCACCGCACCCACGGAAAAGACGGCCAAGCGGAGGGCCTGGGATGCCCGGCGCGTTTACGAGGTGCTCGACAGCATCAAGGAAGACGAGCTGCTTCACCTGGCCGTTCACCTGGCGTTTGTCTGCTCCCTGCGGGCTGGTGAAACCGCGGGAATTGATCTGCACACGATTGATTTCCGGGATGGCAGCCTGTGGATCACCCGGCAGATTCAGCGCGTATCAGACAGCGCAATCGGCGTGCTGCCCAAGCATGAGGTGCTGCGCATCTTCCCCAAGCAGGTGCTCACCTCGAAAAGCAGCATGATTCTCAAGGGACCGAAAACGGAGGACAGCCATCGGAAGCAGTATCTGACCACTCCGCTGCTGGATGAGCTGCGCGAGAGATTGGCGCGGATTGAGGAAAACAAGGCGTTCTTCCGTGAGGAGTATCGGGATTACGGACTGCTGATTTGCCAGACGGACGGACGACCTGTCGATCCCAAGAACCTGGAAAAGAGCTTCAAGGAGCATCAGAAGCGGATCGGTATCCCGGAGAATGAACGCATTGATTTCCAGGGGCTTCGCAAGTCCGGGCAGATGCACAAGGTGCGCCTGTCGCAGAACAACTACCAGTTGGTTGCGGAAAACGCCGGACAGTCGCCGGAGGTCCTGATGAACCACTACAACGAGGCGCTGGACTACGAGAAGCGCGCCCTGTCACGGCTGGTGGAGAACAGCTTCTATCCGCATAGGGAAACGGCGGGGGAGGCGCAGGACAGCGCGGATGTGTCCGCGCTGATGGCACAGATTCAGCAAAACCCGGAGCTGTGCCGGAAGCTTCTGCAATCCCTGACACTTGGTGCACAGCAGCGCTCCTGATGCGAAGATTTTTGCGTGTTAGCAGGATTTGTTAGCAGGCGGCTATGCACATTCATTCGGCGCATAATCATCAAGGCCGTCAAGAGGCTAAAATTAGCTGGGAGTCCGAAAATGTGCCCGAAATGTTAGCTGGAAACCGAGGCCTGATGCAAGCGGCACTTCCCGGCCAAGAGAGGAGGAGGAACTGAAAAACCTAACAATACAAAGAAAATCGCCCCTGCGAGTTGTCTCACAGAGGCGACTGTCTGGAGCTGATACCCGGATTCGGACCGGGGACCTCATCCTTACCAAGGATGCGCTCTACCTGCTGAGCTATATCAGCGTGCGTGGATAAATATTCTGCTTTGTTGCATGGAGCAAATCCTTACCAAGGATGCGCTCTACCTACTGAGCTACATCAGCACGTCGCTTTTGGCAACGTTGATACTATACCACAGTTCGCAGAGAAATGCAAGGGGTAAATTTTCTTTTTTTCAACTTTTTCTGTTTTTCTTGCTGGCAAAACTTCGTAAATTTCCCCCTTGACGCGCTGGCGGGGGCGTGATATAATAATCGGGCTGGTTCCCTGTGGAGAGATGGCCGAGCGGTTTAAGGCGCTGGTCTTGAAAACCAGTGATATCGCAAGATACCGGGGGTTCGAATCCCTCTCTCTCCGCCAGCTTTCCTCAAACAGCGGTGTGCCGCTCATATTCGCTTGACATGGAGAAGTACCCAAGAGGCCGAAGGGGCTCCCCTGCTAAGGGAGTAGTGTGCGATAAGCGCAGCGAGGGTTCAAATCCCTCCTTCTCCGCCACAATGAACACCAGTTTCGATACAATGTGTATTGAAACTGGTGTTCATTTTTTGTGACTCTGCTGTTGGAAGGTTTGCGGGAGCGGAGCCCGTCAGCGAAGCTTTCCGCTCCATTTTCGATAGAAGAATACCCCTGAAATGAGCCCGGGTATGCCAAGCCAGAGCAGAACGGCACCGAGCCACCAGAACTTTACATATGTGTCAAGGGGCATATCCGTGGGAACATTCACAAAAACCAACAGGGCAACAGGAAGGGATATATACCCCAATACACGATGCGCCACGATCCAGGTGTCCTCATCCCGCACTGTCCAGGGGAGGCGCAAACCGGTGTATCGGTTGAATGGTATCTGGGGCGCGACATTCCCGAAGAACAGAACCGGAACTGCGAAAACCAGCGCCATGAAGGCCTTTGAAATGATATTGATCTGTTCTTCGGATTGCTTGCTGAACCATTCAGCAAGCAGTCCCCGTTTTTCCAGTTGGCCGATGAGCACCGCGAGAAGGACGATGATGCCGAAGAACACAAACGTGAATATCGTGACAGATCGAAGCGTTCTGACCTTTGGGTTATCCTCTGATACATTGGAGAGTTTGGCGAGATTCGGGTAAAGGATGGCGAGGGAGGCAAAAACACAGATCAATGTGAGGAACGTCGAAACGATTGTATTGCGGCCAATGGCAGCAATGATGAGCGCGGTTAAGGAAAGCATACCCAGCAGGTGCTTAGCATTTTTCAGGCTCATAGCCCATCGCCCCTTTCGCGTCCTTTGTTTCAAACAACTCTGTCATATACACAAACATTTCCTGCACGGCAGACAGGTTCAGGGAGTAGATCAACTGCGTTCCTTTCCGCTCAACGGTGATGATTTCTGCCTTTTTCAGCACGTCCAAATGCCGGGAAACAGAAGGCTGGGCAATCTGAAAGTGTTCTGCGATCTCCCCGGCATTCATGTTTTTCCACTTCAGAAGTTTGATGATTTCTCTGCGATAGGGATTCGACAGCGCCTGGAAAAATGAATCGTTCATCATACACGCTCCTTATTTAGCAATCTTGCTATATAGCATTATAGCGAAATAAGCTGCATCTGTCAACAGAAAGGGAAAAATTGCTGCAAGCGGATCAAAAAAAGGCAGAGCCTGGAAGCACTTTGCTTCCGGACTCTGCCTTCTGTAAACGATCATGACAAGTTACGCGTGTGCTGCCAGCCGTGCAAACAAATCCCCCAGCAGCGCGTCCCTGTTGATGTGGAACACATACCGGCACAAGGGGTTGGCCGGGGCGCTGCCGTAGTGGTTGTCGTATTCCGGCACGGGGGTGGGGATCAGCCGGGAGCGCATGAAGCGCTCGCCGTCGTTCAAGAGCCAGGCCACGGCGGTCACGTCCCACAATACGCGGCTCCATACGCGGCCAGCGGCGTAGCTGTTCACCTCGTCCACGGTGTTCTGCACCAGGAAATCGCACAGGGGGTTCTTGCCCCGCAGCCAATAGTCCAGCTCCGGGCCGGAGGTGCTGAACACATTCACCACGCCCAGGCAGGGGAGCATCACCAGGGGCGCGCCGCTGGAAAACACCACCCGGGCGGCGGCCACGTCCTGCTTCATGTTGAATTCGGCGGTGTCCGGCCAGTCCAGGGCATGGCCGCCCAGGAAAACGATCACCACCCGGTCGGCCATGGCGGGGTTCATCAGCAGCGCAGAGGCCACGTTGGTGATCGCCCCCAGCGCCACCACATACAGGGGATGCTCGGGCGTGTAATCCATGGTGCGGCGAGCCAAGTCCTCCGCAGCGGGGGACACGATGGGCGTGCTTTCGTCCGGCAGATAGTCCGGGGAGCCCCGGAAGCTGGGGGTGGAAGCCCCCAGCAGGTGCATCAGCCGCTGAATTTCCTGGAAGCTATTCTCCATGCCGTTGGCAGGGGAGGTGGAGCGGTGGTTCAGGAAGGGGGCGGCGTACACCGCCTGCACCCGCAGCTTTTCCGGGTTCAGGTGGGCGTAGGCAATGGCGAACTGGTCGTCGATCTCGTTGTAGGTGTCGCTGTCGATCACCACATCGATGGCTCCGGCGGGGACTTGCAGCATCTGCAGGCGCTGAATATCGGTCAGCATAGTGGCCTCCTGATTACTTGTTGAACTGCTCGCCGTAGCCGTAATGCTCTACCACGTAGTCCACGTCCTTGTCGCCGCGGCCGGACAGGGTGGCCAGAATGGCGCCCCGCTTCATTTCCTTGGCCTTGCGCATGGCGAAGGCAACGGCGTGGGCGCTCTCCAGGGCGGGGATGATGCCCTCGTAGCGGCTCAGGGCGAAGAAGGCCTCCACGGCTTCCTCGTCGGACACGGTCTCGTACTTCACGCGACCCAGGTCGTGGAGGTAGGCGTGCTCGGGACCCACGGAGGGGTAGTCCAGGCCGGAGGCGATGGAGTACACCGGGGCAGGCTCGCCGTTCTCGTCCTTGAGCATGATGGAGTTGAAGCCATGCATCACGCCGGGGGTGCCGTGCTTCATGGAGGCGGCGTGGTCGCCCAGGTTGTCGCCGCGGCCAAGGGGTTCAATGCCGTAAAGGTCGGAGGTGGAATCCAGGAAGGGCACAAAGGTGCCAATGGAGTTGCTGCCGCCGCCCACGCAGGCGCACACGGCATCGGGCTCCAGGCCGGTCATTTCCTTGAACTGCTCGCGCATTTCGGTGCCCACCACCATCTGGAAGTCGCGCACCATCTGGGGGAAGGGATGGGGGCCCAGGGCAGAGCCGATGCAGTAGATGGCGTCCTTGTATTCCCGGGCATAGGCGTCGAAGGCGGAGTCCACGGCTTCCTTCAGGGTCTTCAGGCCGTGGGTCACAGGGACGACCTTCGCGCCCAGGATCTTCATGCGGGTCACGTTGGGGGCTTGCTTGGCAATGTCCACCTCGCCCATGTGGATCTCGCATTCCAAGCCGAAGAAAGCTGCCGCCGTGGCCAGCGCCACGCCGTGCTGTCCAGCGCCGGTCTCGGCAATGAGCTTCTTTTTGCCCATGTACTTGGCCAGGAGACCTTCGCCCATGCAATGGTTCAGCTTGTGGGCGCCGGTGTGGTTCAGGTCTTCGCGCTTGACGTAGATCTGCGCGCCGCCCACCATGCGGGAGAGGCGCTCGCAATGGTACACCGGGGTGGGGCGGCCCTGGAAATCCCGGCGGATGCGGCGCAGCTCGTTGATGAACTGGGCGCTGTGGCAGATGGTCTGATAGGCATCGGTGATCTCGGCAAAGGCGGCCTTGAGTTCATCGGGCAGCACAGCGCCGCCGTATTCGCCAAACTTGCCGTTCTCATCGGGATGATAGCGGAGATAGGTGCGATAATCCATCGTGGTATCCTCCTGTAAACGAATCATTTGCGCCTATTGTAGCACAGCTTTGCGTCCATGACAAGAAAAAACAGGCGCTGCACCGAAAAGGATGCAGCGCCTGAACAATGATCAGTTTTTAATGATATCCTTGCCGAATTTGCTCACCAGGCGATCCCGGTCGGCCTGGCCGATGATCATGGTCAGCTCGGTGCCGGTATCGGTGTGGTTCTCGCTGATGACCCGACCCAGGGGACGGATCTGCCCCAAGAGGCCATACTGGCTGAAGGGCAGGAAGAAGGTCACCGGGGCGTAGGTCTTTTGCAGCTCGGCGGCGATGCGGGCGGAAAGCTCATCGATGCCTTCGCCGGTCCTGGCGGAGACCATCACCGCGCCGGGCAGGGCGGGCACAGCGCTGCCCAGGTCGCACTTGTTGATGACCTCGATGCGGGGCTGCTCGGTGGCGCCCAATTCGGCCAGCACCTGCTCCACGGTCTCATGCTGCCTGAGCATTTCCTCCGAGGCACCGTCAGAAACGATGATCAGCACATCCGCCAGGGCGGCCTCGTCCAGGGTGGAGCGGAAGGCGCTGACCAGGGCGTGGGGCAGCTTGCGGATGAAGCCAACCGTGTCCACCAGCAGGTAGGGGGTGTGCTCGGCGGTCTCGATGCGGCGGCTCACTGCGTCCAGGGTGGCGAAGAGCTGATCCTGCACGTACACGTCTGCGCCAGTCATGCGGTTGAGCAGGGTGGACTTGCCTGCGTTGGTGTAGCCCACCAGCGCCACCACGGGGATCTCGTTGCGCTCGCGGCTCTTGCGGCGCAGTTCGCGCTGCTTCTCCATGCCCTCCAGGCGGCGGCGCAGCTCGGTCATGCGCTCGCGGATGCGGCGGCGGTTCATTTCCAGCTTGGATTCACCCGGGCCGCGGGTACCGATGCCGCCGGCCAGTCGGCTCAGCACCAGACCCTGGCCGATGAGGCGGGTGGACTGGTATTGCAGCTGAGCCAGCTCCACCTGCAGTTTGCCCTCGGCGCTGGAGGCGCGCTGGGCGAAGATATCCAGGATCAGCGTGGTGCGATCCACCACCTTCACATGGAGGATATCCTCCAGGTTGCGCACCTGGATGCCGGTGAGCTCTTCGTCGAAGATACACACATCTGCTTCCAGCGCCTGCACCTGGCGGCAAAGCTCATCCGCCCGGCCACGGCCGATGAACAGCGCGGTGTCGGGCTTATCCCGCTTTTGCAGGAAGGAGCCCACCACCTCGGCTCCGGCGGTGTCTGCCAATCGAGCCAGCTCGGCCAGGGATTCGTCGCTTTCGATGCCCATCAGCACGGCGCGCTCCTTCAGGCCGTGCTGCTTTTCCGTTTCGTTCCAGCCCACGATCTTGTCGCTGATGGTTATCTGCTCCACCCAGGCTTCATCCGGCGTGCGGTACCAGCGGGCGGGTTCGTCCATGAGGATATTGGCGTTCTCCCCCAGGAAGGCGGCCTGCACAAAGGTGGGTTCGCCGTCCTTGCAGCCGATGGCGGCCATGGCGTCGTAGCGGAAGGCGCGCAGGGCGCTGAGGTCAACGTCGCTGAGGTGACCGTCCCCATTGGGGTGAGTGTGGATGCACCGCACGCAGCTCAGGCGCTGGGCGTTGCGGCGCAGGCGGTAGTCACGTAATTCCACGTCCTTGTCCGTACCCACGGACACGTCCACCACCTCGCCATCGCGGGTGATGTAGAGGGCGATCTCCCGGTTCATGATCTGGGTGAACTTGGCCAGCAGCTGCATCAGCTCCCGAGGGAGGAACACGTCCTCATCCACCTCATAGAGATAAAGCTGGCTGAGGGAGGCGATGAGCGAATCCCGCAGGCCAGTCAGGTTGCCATGTACTTCTTGCTTCATAGATTTCCTTTCTGCGGCCAGACATAGCGCCGCACCTCTCTGGGCTGCCCCTGATAAGAGGCCACGCCATTGAAAATCAGTTCAAATCCGCATTTCTCCAGCACCCGGTGGGAGGCGATGTTCTCCTCCAGCACGATGCCGTCGATGCTGTTGATATTCAGCTTGTCCATAATAAAGGGCAGAAATGCCCCCAGCGCCTCGGTGGCGTAGCCCTTGCCGGTGTGGGTCTTGGCGATGTGGTAGCCCACCTCCCAGCCGTTTTCCGCCATGCAGGCCTGCACATAGCCGATGTTCTCCCCCTCCTTGGTCAGCAGGGGATAGAGATAGGGGCCATCGGCTTGGGCGGCCTCCATCAGGAATGCCACCACCTCCTGGGCTTCCTCCAGGGTATCAAAGACCTCGTCCGGCACAAAGCGGCGGTTGTCGTCATCCTGGGAATTGCGCAGGATATCTCCGGCCATGTCGGCAGTAAGCTCGGTGAGGACAAGTCGTTCAGTCTCAATGATCATGTGGCATTCCTCCATTCTTTCCAAGGCATTATAGCACAGGAAAGCAAGAAAGGGAACCATTTTAGCCTCCCTTTACGGCGGACGGAAAGGGTTCTCAGCAGCAAGAGTGCACTCGCATTCTCCCTCAGTCAGGCTGAAGCCTGACAGCTCCCTCCCGGAGGGAGCCTCTGTGCATACCGCGGCATATCTGTATATCAGTTGCTTGTTTTATCTTGTGGAAGAGGATGCATACCAAAAGGCTCCCTCCGGGAGGGAGCTGGCTCCGCGCTTGCGCGGAGACTGAGGGAGCCCGCGGTGCAACATATTAGGATAGCTGCATAAAAGAGGCTATGCGGTGTTGCACCGGGGGGAGTACCTAAGTTTGTGTTCTTTCTTGCTTGCACCATTTCCCTTCACCTGCTATAATGAAATGAATCCCTATCAGCAAAGGAGACCCCTTATGCAAGGCAAAGGCAAATCCATGTATAACGACCGCCAGGCCATGGACCTGCGCCGCCGCAGGCAGATCCGCAACTGGATCATCCTGATCGTGATGGTGATCGCGGTGTTTATGGGACTGAGGTTCCTGCAGAATATGGGGCAGACCACGGAGATCTCCGCCGTCACCATGCCCTGCTATGCCACCCAGGATGTGACCCCCTTTGGCGACAGCGTTTTGTATTACGATGGCGCGTCCATCCATTGCCTCTCCGCCACCGGCGCGGTGAAGTGGTCCTTCCCCGTGGGCGGGGGCGCCACCTTCTCCGTTTCGGATAACCACATGGTGGTGTGGGTGGGCAGCCAGCTGTTCATTGTGGATAAGAACGGCCGCCCTTCCTACAACGAAAACATGGGCGCGGAGATCCAGTTTGCCCGGGTGGGCGACAGCTATGCCGCTGTGGTCATCGGCGAGGATACCGCCCCTGACCTGGTGATCAAGGATCTCCAGGGTTCCCAGGTGGACGAGGAGGCCGAAGCCTTCTCCGGTATGCTGCTGCTGGACGTGGGCTTCTATGGCGAAAAGGGCGAATATATGTGGACGCTGGCCATGGATGTGTACGGCACCGCCATCAACACGGTGATGAACACCTTCCAGGTGGGCAAGATGAACACGGGCGAGGTCTCCCTGGGCGAAAACCTGACCTACAAGGTGCTCTTTGAGGACAACAAGCTGCGGGTGTTCACCACCCAGCAGATGTATACCTACGACTACAAGGCCGTGCAGGATGTGAACAGCACCATGCTGGTCTACGGCTGGAAGCTCATTGACCATTACATCCCCAGCCGCGGCAGCGCCAGCATGCTGCTGGCGCCCACCTCCCAGACCAGCGCGGACAGCAGCATCACCGAGCTGCGCATTCTGTCCGGCACGCTGGATCGCCGCTACACGCTGCCCAGCGCCTGCGTGGGTGCGGGTGTGCAGGGCAAGAACCTCTACGCCTTCTCCAACGAGTACCTCTACCGCGCCGACATCGATAGCCAGCGCTTCTATGGTTACGCCCTGCCCCTGCCCGAGGGCGTGAAGGCGGATGGCTTCATCGGCCTGACCAGCAATGGCCGGGCGCTGCTGACCAGCGGCAACACCGTGTATTCTGTGGGGCTGCCCCAATAACAAGGGAGGAACATCCATGAACGAACTGATGCAGACGGTCGCCGAAAACCTGAAGGGCAACGGCTTTGAGGTCTATACCGTTACCAATGCCGATGAAGCGAAGCAGAAGGCGCTTTCCCTGATCCAGCCCGACTGGAACGTGGGCGTGGGCGGCTCCATGACCATCCGTCAGCTGGGGCTGGTGGAGGAGCTGGAGGCCGCCGGTCACAAGGTGTGGTGGCACTGGACTTCTCCCGAAGAAAAGCCCATTGTGTGGGAGAACGCCCGCAAGGCGGAGGTGTACCTGGCCTCGGCCAATGCAGTGACCCGCGCAGGCCAGCTGGTGAACATCGACGGCACCGGCAACCGCGTGGCCTCCATGATCCACGGCCCCGCCATGGTGCTGACGGTGGTGGGCAGCCAGAAGATC
The DNA here is from genome assembly GCA_017463245.1 of Clostridia bacterium. GTDB lineage: Bacteria > Bacillota > Clostridia > Christensenellales > Aristaeellaceae > UBA11524. Next base: position 5,415 of record JAFTPN010000019.1, on the reverse strand, counting down.
GTGGAGGGCGGCCTCACGGCGGCCATTGGCCGCATCAAGCAGGCGGCCTGCCCGCCCAATGCCTCCCGCCTGGGGCTGGACACCCCCTGCGCCAAGACGGGCAAGTGCAACGAGGCCATTTGCGGCGACGACTGTATGTGCCGCGCCATCAGCATGACCAACCGGCCTCTGCGGGGTCAACGGTATGTGGTGATCCTGGTGGAGGAAGAGATCGGGTATTGATGCCAAAAGGCTCCCTCTCGAGGGAGCTGGCTGCCGAAGGCAGACTGAGGGAGTGGTTCTGCTGCATTACCTATTTCCTTTTGTTTGTGAATCCTGCTTGGAAACTCCCTCCGTCAGCCGCAAGCGGCTGCCACCTCCCTCGAGAGGGAGGCTCAGTTTGTGGCAGATGAGTGAGTGCAATTTGTCCATTGCGCAGCCGACCCTGTGTCGGCTTTTTCTGTTCACCCGACTTTTACATTTTATTCACACAAAGCCAGGGCCATCATGGTATAATAAACGATGGTGAACAAGCTTGATCCCCATGGAGGGTTTTGAATGATCGAACTGAAGCAAGTGACCAAGCGATATGGCGCTACCCTGGCGGTGGACGGCCTGTCCTTCCGGGCACCGGAAGGGCAGATCGTAGGCCTGCTGGGGCAGAACGGCGCGGGCAAAACCACCACGCTGAATATGCTCACCGGGTATTTCCCGCCCACTTCCGGCCAGGTGCTGGTGAACGGTATGGATATGCTGCAGCATCCCCGGGAGTGCAAGCGCTGCATCGGCTATCTGCCGGAAAAGCCGCCCCTCTACGATGAAATGACCGTGGCGGCCTACCTTTCCTTTGTGTGCGAGCTGAAAGAGGTGGAGCGCAAGGCCATTGCGGCGCACATCAGGGAGATCATGGCCACCTGCGGCCTGACGGATGTGGCGAACCGGCTGGTGGGGCACCTGTCGAAGGGCTACCGCCAGCGGGTGGGCGTGGCGCAGGCGCTGTGCGGCAACCCACCGGTGATCGTGCTGGACGAGCCCACGGTGGGTCTCGACCCCAAGCAGGTGGTGGAGATCCGCGAACTGATGCGCCAGCTGGGCAAGAATCACACGGTGATCTTCTCCTCCCACTTGCTCAGCGAGATACAGCAGCTGTGCCAGCGGGTGATCATATTGCACAAGGGCAAATTGATCCGGGAGGCGGACATGGCCGAGCTGACCGATGGCGGCGACACGGTGCGCCTGCGGGCGTCCATTGCCATGAAGGAGAAGCAGCTCCTGCCCGCATTGAATGGCCTGGAGTGCGTGCGCCGGGTGAAGGTGCTGCCCAGCGCCGATGGGAATATCACCGAGGTGGAAATGGAATGCAGCCGCTCCGGCGACCGGGGCGACGCCCAGACCCAGCTCTTCCGCCTGCTGTGCGCCCTGGATGCGCCCTTGCGCCTGCTGGTGCCCCAGCGGGATACCCTGGAAGAGGTGTTCCTCCGCGCCACCGCGGAAGACGAACCCTGACCAAAGGAGGATGCACGTTTGATCTCCGTTTGGAAGCGTGAATTGCAAAGCTATTTCTTTACGCCCGTGGGCTATCTGTTCATGGGCGTGTTTCTGGCGCTGTCCTCTGTGATGTTCTATTTGCAGATCCTTGCCCAGCGCTCCAGCGATCTGCTCACCTTCATCGGGCAGATCAGCTATTTGTGGATGCTGCTGTGTCCCGTGCTGACCATGCGCCTCCTGGCTGAGGAAAGGCAGAAGCGCACCGACCAGCTGCTGCTCACCAGCCCCGTGTCCCTTACGGGCATCGTGCTGGGCAAGTATCTGGCGGCGGTGACGGTGATGCTCATCACGGTGCTGCTCACCATGGTGTATGCGGTGATCGTGGCCATCTACGGCCAGGTGTACCCCGGCGAGCTGCTGGTGGGCATGACGGGCTTTGTGCTGCAGGGCTGCGCCTTCATCGCGCTGGACTTGTTCATTTCCGGCTGCACCACCAACCCGGTCAGCGCGGCGGTGATGGCCTTCGGCGTGAACTTCGCCCTGTGGATATTGGACATGGTGGAGCTAAGCGTCAGCGCCGGGTGGCTCAGCGATGTGCTGAACTTCTTCAGCCTCTATGCCCGCAACGAGCCCTTCCTCATGGGTCAGCTATCCTTTGCCAGCATTGGCTTTGACGTGAGCTTTGCCGCAGCCTGCCTGGTGCTGACCATCCACCACCTGGACAGCCGGCGATACAGGGGAGCGTGATGGCATGAAGAAACTGAGCTTTTTGAAGAATCCCCGCTTCCGCTACGGCAGCCTGTCCACGGCCATCCTCTGCGTGCTGCTGGCGGTGCTGGTGGGCGTGAACTTCCTTTTCGGCACCCTGGAAAAGAAAAACGGCTGGCGGGTGGACTTCTCCTTCAACGGCATCACCACCCAGAGCGAGACTACCTTGCAGATCTTGGAGCAGCTGCCTCACCCGGTGCATATCTACGCCCTCTTCCCCAAGGGGCAGGAGGACGGCCCCCTGATGGAGCTGCTGGATCGCTACGCCGCAGCCAGCGACCTGGTGACCTGGGAGCAGACGGACATCACCCTAAACCCCGGCCTGTTGACCCGTTTCCAGAGCGATACCTCCGAAACGGCGGTGTCCAATGATTCCCTCATCGTTTCCTGCGAGGCCACCGGGCGCTGGCGGGTGCTGTCCCCGGCGGATTTCGTGAGCCTGAGCCTGGACTATGAGGCGGGCACCTTCACCTCCGCTGGCTATACCTACGAGAGCCGCATCACCTCCGCCATCAACTATGTGACCCGGCCGGAGATCCCGCGGCTGCTGATTTTGCAAGGCCATGGCGAACTGAACGAAACGGAGACGGAGGTCTTTGCAGAGCTGCTCACGGCCAACAATTTCGACGTGCAGTACATCACCCTGGCCGATCAGGACGTGACCCTGCAGCCGGAGGACACCCTGGCCATCCTGTCTCCGCTGCGGGACATCACCGATGCGGAAATGGCGCAGCTCACCGAGTTTGCCGGGCTGGGCGGCAGCTTCCTCTTTACCTGCGACTACACCGATCCCATCGACGAAATGCCCAATTACCAGGCGCTTTTGCGCTCCTATGGCTTCCTGCCCAAGGACGGATTGGTGATCGCCTCCGCCGAGGAAAGCGGCAGCTATTACAGCGACATGCGCATTGCGCTGATCCCCACCATGGTCTCCACCGATGTGACCTTCGACCTGGTGGCCGCCGGAGCTGATACCCTGCTGATGGTGGGCAGCCGCGGCTTTGCCCTGCCCGACCAGAGCGACCGCAACCTGGATGTGTCCTCGGTGCTGAACACGGGGTACAAGGCCTATCTGCGCAGCCTGAAAAACGGCGACCTCACCAGTCTGGAGCAGCAGGACGGCGACGAGCTGGGTCCCTTCTCCCTGGGCTTGCAGGCAAGGCGGGTCACCACCGAGGGCTATGTGAGCCGTGCCTTTGTGCTGGGCTGCTCCACCGTGCTGACCGACAGCCAGATCCACGCCATGACCGACAGCCAGGAGTTCACCCTGCGGGTGGTGGAGTTCCTGCTGAATGCCGATCCCATCGACCTGGGCATCATGGCAAAATCCGCCCTGCGCCCGCAGCTTTCGGTGGAATCCGTTACGCTGGGCAGCGTGCTGCTGGTGGCGCTGCCCCTGGCGGTGCTGGCGGCGGCCTTCATGGTGCTGTGGCCCCGGAGGAACCAATGATATGCTTGATGTGAAAAAGAAAAAGCCCCGCACCCTGCGCCGAGGCTGGCTGCTGGCATTGGTGCTGGTGCTGCTGGCGGGCGTGTGGTGCGCCTATGGTCTGCTGAGCCGCCCCGAACCGGCGGTGGAGGAGCATGACCACGATACCTCCGGTACCCTGGCTGCCTATGAGGCAGCGCAGGTGACCCGCCTGGCCGTGACCCTGCGCAATGGCGACAGCTGGGCGGCGGTGCGCAATGCCGAGGGCTCCCTGACCCTGGAGGACGACCCGGACTATGAGGTATCTGCCACCACGGCGGCCAAGCTGCTGGAAAGCGCCAGCACCATTGGCTATCAGGAAGTTCTGACAGAGGATGCAGCGGAATATGCTGACCGGCTGGCGGATTTCGGCCTGGATAATCCCCGGGTGGTGCTGGACATCACCTACAGCGATGGTGCGCGCTGGGTGGTGCGCATTGGCGACGTGCTGTCCCTGGACGAGAACAACGCCTACTACATGACCGTGGACGGCGATGACCGCCTTTTCGCCCTGGACAAGGGCTCTGCCGAGGACATGATGGTGGAGCGGGCGCTGCTGCACCCGGTGACCCAGCCCACGCTGCACAAGTCCCGCTTTGACCGGATCACCTTTGCCGATGGTGCGGGGAATGTGCTGGCCAGGTGGGAGCTGCAGGGGGACATCGGCGGCAATGCCCAGGACAGGTGGATGCTCACCGCCCCGGTGAACTACCCGGCGGACGGCGAGGCCATCAGCAACCTGCAAACCAACCTGGAAAACCTGCGCCTTGGTGCCTATGTGGGCAAGGCCACGCCGGAAAACCTGGCAGCCTGCGGCTTTGACACGCCCCGCCTGGTGCTGGAGGTGCACATGGCGGCGGGTTCCATCGGCACCACCGGGCTGGATGGTGTGTACACCGTGACGGACTGGCCGGAGGAGAGCTTTGTGCTCACCGTGGGCGGCGCGAAGAACGACAATGTGGATTATGTGCGGGTAGGGGAGCAGATCTACATCAGCAGCCACTACTCGCTGGAAGTCTTCATGGATATGGAGCCGCTCACCACCCTGAGCCGCTACACGGTGCCGGTGGCGCTGGGCAACCTGCATCGGCTGACGATCCGTCAGGGCGAGGAGGAGCGGGTCTACACCGTGGAGCGCACCGAGCAGGTGGCGGAAAACAACGAACTGGTGACCGACAGCGAAGGCAATGTGGTGTATGATGTGAACTGCACCCTCAACGGGGTGGAAGTGGCCTACGCGGCCTTTGAATCGGCGTACAACGAGTTGCTGAAGGTCACGGTGTCCGGCGTGCTGCCCGATGGCTGGGTGGCGGGGGAGGAACCCCACACCGTCTATGTGTTTGAGGCGGTGACGGGGGAGAAATACACCCTGGAGCTGGTGAAGTTTGATGCCCTGCACGATGCGGTGGTGCTGGACGGGCATGCGGTGTATTATCTCATCAGGGATGGGATGAGGTTTGAAGTGAAATAAGGAAGAGAGCTGCTGGTGAGGCGGCTCTCTTTTAGTGTGTGGTTTTGGTGTGCTTTTCTTTTGGAACGGTGCTTTTGTGCGGCGTTGTTCCTTTCGTCTCGGCGAAAGGAACCGAAAGCCGACCGGGGCCGCTGATGTTATCAAGCGGCGGCAGCGGCCCCGGACCCCCGCAGCATAAGCCACCTCACAATTCGGCATTGTCGTTCAGTCAGCTGAAGCTGCCTGAACTCTGTGCCTCATT
>JAFTPN010000080.1 GCA_017463245.1 Clostridia bacterium | reverse complement strand
GCCGAGCTTGCCTCGGTGATGGCCGATAAAAAGGTCGGGGCATACGCCCCGACTAACGAGGTCAATGCTTGCATTGACCGAAGTGTAGCCAACGCCGAGCTTGCCTCGGTGATGGCCGATAAAAAGGTCGGGGCATACGCCCCGACTAACGAGGTCAATGCTTGCATTGACCGAAGTGTAGCCAACGCCGAGCTTGCCTCGGTGATGGCCGAAAAAAAGGGATGCACCGCTGCATCCCTCATCGCCAGTTGTTGAGTATCCGATACAATCCCTCAATGAATCCCGGCCTGGGCACATCGCTTGCCGCCACGCAGTTCAGCTTGGCAATGACCTGCCCATCCAGCAGCACGTTCACCGTGCCCAGCACATCCCCTGCCGCAATGGGCGCGTCCACGCTTTCCGGCAGCGCCAGCTCCAGCTTCAGCCCGCTTTGCTGACCCATGCGCAGCAGCATGCTCAGCCCGCTGCCCAGCATCAGCTCCACTTCCTCCGCGCTGCCGCCCTTCACCGCGATGCTCTCCCCCAGCAGGTCGCCCTTGTTGGCGATCACCGTGCGCTGGTAGTTGGCAAAGCCGTAGTCCAGCATGCTCCGCGCCTCGTTGAAGCGGGTCTGGGAGTTGGGCGTTCCCAGCACCACCGCCACCAGGCGCATGCCGCTTTTCTCGGCGGTGGCCGCCAGGCAGTATTTCGCCGCATCGGTGGAGCCGGTCTTGAAGCCGTCGCAGCCCTCATAGAAGCGCACCAGCCGGTTGGTGTTGGTCAGGTCGGTGACGCGGCCGCCGGGGTGGGTCAGGGTGTCGATCCACACGCTGGCGTATTTGTGATAGTCCGGGTGCTTGGCCACCTCGCAAGCCAGCGTCATCACGTCCCGGGCGGTGGTGTACTGGCCATCCTGGGGATAGCCCGTGGCATTTACATAGCAGGTGTTGGTCATGCCCAGCTCCGCAGCCCGGGCGTTCATCCGCTGCACAAAGGCATCCTCCGAGCCGCAGAGCTTTTCCGCCAGAGCCACCGCGCTGTCGTTGGCGCTGGCCATGATGGTGGTGCGCAGCAAGTCCTCCACCGAGTAGCTGGCACTTTGGTCCAGCAGCGCCTGGCTGCCCTTCTGCCCCGCCGCATGGCTGCTCACCGTCACCATATCCTCCAGGCGTACATCGCCCCGCTCAAGGGCTTCCAGTACCAAGAGCGCCGTCATCATCTTGGTGATGGACGCCGCCTCCCGCCGCACATCCGCATCCTTCTCAAAGATCACCGTGCCGGTGGCCGTCTCTGCCAATATGGCCGAGGGCGTGGTCAGCTCCATGGGGGTGCCATCCTCCAGCGCCGCCCCGGCAAAAGGGATCCACAGGCACAGGCACAGCGCCGCCGCCATGATCCGCTTGCATCTGCTCATATCAAAAAATCCCCCTTCCTTTGGCCGTAGTTTGGCCGCAGGAAGGGGGATGCTTGCATGGCAATTGTTTACATGGCCGCAATGGTCTCGTCCAGCAGCTGGCGGAAGGTGGCCTTCACCCGGTTGGCGGTCTCCACCACCTCGGTGTGGTTCAGCTTCTGGTTCAGGATGCCCGCCGCCATGTTGGTGATGCAGCTCACGCCCAGCACCTTCATGCCGCAATGGTTGGCAATGATGGTCTCCGGCACGGTGGACATGCCCACCGCGTCCGCACCGCAGATGCGGGCAAAGCGTACCTCGGCGGGCGTCTCATAGCAGGGGCCGTTGAACCACATATACACACCCTTGCGCACGCAGTCCGCGCCGATCTTCTCCGCCTGCTTCTCGCACAGGTCGATCAGCGCCGGATCGTATGCATAGGTCATGTCCGGGAAACGGGGGCCGAACTCGTCCATGTTGGGGCCGGTCAGCGGGTTCTTGCCGGAGAAGTTGATGCAGTCCGTCAGGATCATCAGCGTGCCGGGCTTGAAGCTTTCGTTCACGCCGCCCGCCGCATTGGTGAGGATCAGCGTCTGCACGCCCAGCAGCTTCATGATGCGGATAGGCATGGTCACCAGATCCAGGTCATAACCCTCGTAGGCGTGGAGGCGCCCCTGCATCATGCACACGGTCTTGCCGTGGAGCTTGCCCGTCCACCAGCGGCCTTCGTGGCCGGGGGCAGTGGACACCGGAAAGCCGGGAATGTCCTTGTAGTCGATGTACTTGGCGTCCTCCAGGGCTTCCACATAGTCGCCCAGGCCGCTGCCCAGCACCACACCGATCTCCGCGCCGCCCACCGCGCTGCGGATGGCCTCGGCGCAGTTCACGATCTGCTCATACGTAACCATATCGATCTCTCCTTATTTCAGCTTGTCGCAGAAGGACGTGGCGTTGAACCGCTCCGGCAGCCCCAGCCATTCAGCCGCCGTGGCCGCGATGTCCGCATAGGTGGCGCGGTTGCCCAGGTCGGTCAGCTCGCGCATAGCCGGATGCCACACCAGCAGCGGGATATGCTCCCTGGTGTGGTCGGTGCCGGGATAGGTAGGATCGCACCCGTGGTCGGCGGTGACGACCAGCAGGTCGCCCTCGCCCATCAGGCTCTGGATCTCCGGCAGCTTCCGGTCGAAGTACTCCAGCGCCTTGGCAAAGCCCTCCACATCGTTGCGGTGGCCGTAGAGGGAGTCCGTGTCCACCAGGTTGGTGAAGCACAGGCCGTCGAAGTCCTGTTTCATGTAAGCAAGTTGAGCCTCGATGCAAGCCGGGTTGCCGCTGGCATGGTTGGAGCCGGTCAGCCCCCGGAAGTCGAAGATATCCTCGATCTTGCCCACGCCCAGGCTCTGCATGCCCGCCTTGCTCACCACATCCAGCAGGGTCTCGCCGCAGGGGGGCAGGGAGAAGTCCTTGCGGCCGCTGGTGCGCACATAAGCACCCGGCTCGCCGATGAAGGGACGGGCAATCACGCGTCCCACGCCCAGGTCGCCCTGGAGCATCTCACGGGCAATGCGGCAGAACTCGTACAGCTCTTCCCGGCTGAAGACCTCCTCGTGGCAGGCGATCTGGAACACGCTGTCAGCAGAGGTATACACAATGGGCGTTTTGTTGGCCACGTGTTCCGGCCCCAGTTCTTCCAGAATGGCGGTGCCGGAGGCAGGCTTGTTGCCAATGACCTTGTGGCCGATGGCCTGCTCATACTTCTCAATGAAATCCTGGGGGAAGTTGATAAAGGTGGGGAAAGGCTTCTGCAAATGCAGGCCGCTGATCTCCCAATGGCCGGTGGTGGTGTCCTTGCCCGCGCTCTTCTCCATACTGCGGCCAAAGGCGCCCACAGCCGTTTCATCCTTCGGGTAGCCCAGCGCCTCGATATGCCCCAGACCCAGCTTGGCCATGTTGGGCAAACTGGGATGGCACTTTTCGATCACATGGGCGATGGTGGACGAACCCTCGTCGCCATATTGCGCAGCATCGGGCAGCCAGCCCGCGCCTGCGCCATCCAAAACGGTGATAAATACTCTTTTCATCAGGATCACACTCCTTGCCCCTATTGTACACGATTTTCTTCCAAATGAAAAGTCCGGCTTGATTTTTCTTTCGCCATGGCGTATGCTCTTTTTATTGGAGGTGCTGATGATGATCCGCCTGATGATCGACGACCAATACGCCAAAATGCCCTGGGACAAGATCGACACCGTGATCTTCGATGTGGGCAAGGTGCTTCTTTCCTTTGAACCCCGCAAGATCCTTGAAGAGCAGTTCCCCGGCCAGACCGAATTGCACGAGAAGCTGCTGATGAAAATGTTCCACTCCCCCTATTGGGTCATGATGGATCACGGCACCGTGACCACCCAGGAGGCCGAGATCGCCATGGCCGGGCTGGAAACCGAGCTGCGACCTGCCATCCGCCACATCCTGGACAACTGGATCGACCTGAAGGATGTGATCGACGAAGGCGTTGAGGCGCTCCACGCCTGCAAGGCCCATGGCAAAAAGCTGCTGGTTCTCTCCAACTACATGAGCGAACCCTTCGCCTACGCCTGCCGCAAGCACAGCTTCTTCTCCCTGTTCGACGATCTGGTGGTGTCCTCCCGTGTGGGCATGGTGAAGCCCGACCCCGCCATCTACCAGTATGTCACCGAACGCTATCAGCTTGACCCCACCCGTACCCTTTTCATCGACGACAACCCCGCCAACATCGAGGCGGCGCTCCACCACGGCTGGCAGGGCTTCTGCCTCAACACGCCCGGCAAGCTGCATGATTTCATGGCGGAATGACCCCGATTTTTCTTGAAAAATCGCCGCATTTCCCTTGACATCAACCTTGACCCATGATAGAATAATTCGGTAAGCCGCTCGGGAGAGGTCTGTCCAAATGTGCGCAAGCACAACCTCATGGCCCGGCGAGTAATTTTCAGGAGGTGCTGCACCATGTATGCTATCATTGCAACGGGTGGCAAGCAATACCGCGTTTCCCAGGGCGATGTGATCTACATCGAGAAGGTCAACCAGGATGTGGATTCCACCATTTCCTTCGACGTGCTGATGATCGGCGGCGAAGAAGTGAAGGTCGGCAATCCCGTGGTCGAGGGCGCCAAGGTCGAGGGCAAGGTCGTTGCTCAGGTCAAGGGCGAGAAGATCGTGATCTACAAGTACAAGAGCAAGAAGAACTATCATCGTAAGGCCGGCCACCGTCAGCCCTACACCAAGGTGGAGATCACCGCGATCAACGCGTAATGATCCGCGCCATCCTCTACCGGGGTGCTGATGGACAGTTCACCGGTTACTCTGCCAAAGGTCATTCCGACTATGCCGAGGAAGGCTACGACATCGTTTGCGCAGCGGTTTCCATTCTGGGCGCCACCTGCGTGAACAGTCTTGAAAGCGTGTGCGGCATCACCCCCGAGATTCTGGAAAACGAATCCGGCGCGCTGCACTTCCGCCTCCCCGCCTCCCTCTCCCCCGCAGCCATGCACGATGCGCAGGTCGTCTTCGGCTTTCTGCATCAGGGGCTTGCGGACGTGGCAGAGCAGTTTCCCCAAGATGTCAACCTTTCCATACAAGATTGGAGGAAAAAAAGATGATTAAGCTCAATCTGCAGCAATTCGCTCACAAGAAAGGTATGGGTTCCACCCGTAACGGCCGTGACAGCGAATCCAAGCGCCTGGGCCCGAAGCGTGCCGATGGTCAGTTCTCCCTGGCCGGCAACATTCTGGTTCGTCAGCGTGGTACCAAGATCCATCCCGGCCTGAATGTGGGCAAGGGCAAGGACGACACCCTGTTCGCTCTGGTGGACGGCGTTGTTCGTTTCGAGCGCCTGGGCCGCGACAAGAAGCAGGTTTCTGTCTATCCTGTCGAGACCATCGCTCAGTAATCCTGAATGCAAAAGGAGCCTGTCCGTTGGGCAGGCTCTTTTCAATTTGAAAGAAGTGGATAAATTATGATCGGAACTTTGATCAATGTGGTGGCCGTCCTTGCCGGCACCGCCCTGGGACTGCTTTTGCGCAAGGGCATCCCGGAGCGTATGCGCGAGACCGTGATGCAGGGTCTTGCCCTGTGCGTGGTGCTCATCGGCGTCAGCGGCGCCATCAAGACCGGCGATACCATGTGCGTCATCGTCAGCATGGTGGTGGGCGGGTTGCTTGGCAGCGCCGTGAACATCGAGCATCGCCTGGATCAGCTGGGGGCGCTTGCCGAGCGCAAGCTGGTGCGGAACCAGGGCGAGGGCAGCACCTTCGCCAAGGGCTTCGTCACCGCCTCGCTGGTGTACTGCGTGGGCGCTATGGCCATCGTAGGCGCCATGGACAGCGGCCTGCGGGGCGACCACTCCACCCTCATCGCCAAGGCCGCGCTGGACGGCGTGTCCGCCATCTTCTTCGCCAGCACCATGGGCGTGGGCGTGGGTCTGTCCGCTGTGGCGGTGCTGGTGTATCAGGGTGCCATTGCCCTGCTGGCCACCTGGATCGCCCCCATCCTCACCGATCCCATCATCAACGAGATGTCCGCCGTGGGCAGCCTGCTGATCATCGGTATCGGCCTGAATATGCTCTACGACAAGCACATCGCCGTGGGCAATCTGCTGCCCGCCATCTTCGTTCCCATGGTTTATGTTCCCCTGTCTGCCCTGTTCTGATACACGCAAATCCGATTGCCGTTTCTGTTGATTTTCTTCCGTTTGTATTGTATGATGGTGTTGTCGAATTCGATAACACCATCATTTTTTCATAAAGGAGGCTTTCCCATGTTCATGGAAGAACGCCAGCACCAAATCATCGAAGCTTTGAAGCAAACAGGCAAGATCACCGTGGCTGAAATTGCCGAAACCTATGACATTTCCGTGGAATCCGCCCGCCGCGACCTGACCCACCTGGAGCGCCAGGGCTTGTGCAAGCGCACCCATGGCGGCGCGATTCTCCCCCAGCAGGTCAGCGTCCGTCCGCCTGTTGACCGTGATTTCGCCGCCATGCCCGTTTATGACAACTACCGCGAGATCGCCCGCGCCGCCGCCAGCATGATCCGTAAAAACGACTGCATTTACCTCACCGGCGGCTCCTTCGGCCACATCATGACCAGCTTCCTGCCCACGGATATTTCCTACACCCTGGTGGTCAACTCCGTGGACATTGCCAAGGCGCTGCGCCCCTTCACCAACGTGGAGGTCTACCTGGCAGGCGGCAAAATGCGCCCCAGCGGTTCCCTGGTGGACAGCCTGGCCACTGAGTTCGTCAGCCGGATGCACTTCGACCTGTGCTTCATCACCGGCGGCGGGCTGACGGCCTCCTTCGGCCTGTCCAATGGCACCGACGAGACCGCCGCCTTCCAGCGCGCGGTGATCCGCAACAGTCGCCGCAAGTGCCTGCTGCTGACCGGCAGCAAGATCGGCGTGGACTCCTTCATCAAGGTCTGCGAAGCCGCCGAGTTCGATGCCCTCATCACCGACTGGGATTGCCTGGACGAGCAGCGCACCGCCCTGGAGGATGCAGGCATCCGCGTCACCGTTGTGGAGGCTCCTCAATGACCCGCGAGTGGGCGCTGCGCAAGGCCATCCTGGAGCGCTACCCCAGCCTGCGCCAGTTTGCCCTGGAGGCCGACATCCCCTACAGCACCCTGCTGACGCTGCTCTCCCGGGGCATCGGCGGCGCTTCCTTCGATGTGGTGGTGCAGATCTGCAAGCACCTGCACATTGACCCCCGCAACCTCTAAACAGCGCACCCAAACGCAAAGAGAGAAGCCATCGGCTTCTCTCTTTGCGTTATCGACCATTACCGAGACAAGCTCGGCGCTGGCTGCACTTCGGCCAATGCAAGCATTGGCCTCGTTAGTCGGGGCGGAGTGCCCCTCCCTCTTACAGCTGTAGCAGCTTGATTTGATTTTCAAAGCAAAGCGCATTGGCAGTCTCCTCGCCATACTTTGCAAACAGCTCTTCGTAGCAGGCCTGCATACTGCAGGGGCGGCTGGAGGTGTTGTGCGCATCGGAGGCCACAAAATCGATGTAGCCATTTTCGATCATCTTGCGCGTCCAGCGGTTCTGCAAGAATCCCTTGCGGGTCAGCACGGTGTTGCAGTTCATCTGCATCTTCACGTCGTATTCCTCGCGCAGCTCCTCCACGTGCTTCAGGGATTGCAGCGCCTGGTAGCGCTCCACATGCGCCATCACCACGGTGAAGCCCTCGTTGCCCAGCAGCCTTGCCGCCTGGCACAGCCGCTCGTAGGGATCCGTCGGGAAGAATTCCACCAGAGCCACCCAGGTCTGCGCCAGCGTGGGCACCTGACCCTCGCTCAGCAGCCGTGGGGATTCGTCGGTATACAGCACCTCGCACCCGGAATGGATGTACAGGTTCAGGCCCTGTTCATCGCACCATTCCTGGGCTTGCGCCAGGTGGCGCAGGTATCGTTCAGCAGGGAAGGCTTCTCGCCCCGGCGTTGCATGGGAGGTAGCCACGATCTGGCTCACACCCTGTTCCGCCGCATGGATCAGCATCCGCTGCGTGTGTTCAAAGCTTTGGGGACCATCGTCCACACCGTGGAGCAGATGGTGGTGAATATCTACGAACATCGTCTCACGCCTTTATTTTTTGTCGGCTTGATCCGGCTTGCGTTCGTAGCCGCTGGTGTACTGCTTGTAGTACCCCTTGTTGTAGTACTTCTTGGCGCTGATGGTGTCGAAGGTCACCTTGTTGATGATGGAACCCAGCACCTTGCAGCCGGACTGCTCTATCTGGTGCTTGGCAGCAACCAGGTCTCGGCGGCGGGTGTGGTTGTATTCCACCACGAACACGCAGCCATCGCAGTCATTGGCCATCACAGCAGCGTCAATGACCATGCCCACCGGCGGAGCGTCAACCAGCACCACGTCGAAGGCGTTGGCCAGCTCGTCCAGCATGGCACCAAAGTAAGGGGAATCGATCAGCGTCATGGGGTTGGACACATCACGCCCGGCGGGAATGATGCACGCGCCATGGAGATTGGTCTCGTAGATGGCGTCGTCCAGCTCACACTGGCCAGCCAGGTAGTGCGCCAGGCCAGTCAGCTGACCTTCGGTTTCCATACCGTAGCGCTTCACCAGGAAGGAACGGCGCATATCCGCATCCACCAGGCACACACGACGGCCGCGGCGCGCCATGTTCTGCGCGATGCGGATGGTCATGAAGCTCTTGCCCTCGCTCTGGATGCAGGAGGTGAAAATGATCTTCTTGAGGTCACGGCCAGCAAAGGCCAGATTGGTGCAGATGGTGTTCAGCGCTTCGGTCGCCGCATAGTCCATGGGCGGAAGCTCGCGGATGATAGCCTGTCTCATGCCTTCGCACCGCCTCTCTTGTGTTTCTTGCCCTTGGTCACTTCATTGCCCTTGGTGGTGGGCATCATGCCCAGGGTAGCCATGCCCAGGTGCTTCTCCAGGCTTTCGGAAGTACGGATGCGGTCATCGGTGATGAACTGCACCACAATGATGCCGCAGGCCAGCACAGCGCCCAGCATGAAGCCCAGGATCACGTTCCTGGTCTTGTTTGGCGAAGACGGCGCGGAGGGCTGGAGCGCCTCCTCGAAAACATTGGGCATTTCCGTTTCCATCTTTGCGGCAATGAATTCCTGCGCCACCGCGGCGTAGGTATTGGCCATGGTCTTGGCCTCCTCCGGGCTGCCCGCGTTCACCTTGATGTAAAGGATGCGGGTACCGGAGGGGTTGGAAACACTCACCATGTTGTTCAGCTGGGAGTAGGTGTAGTCCGTACCCATGCGCTGGTTTACCATCTCGTGCACGTGCCAGTTGGAGAACACCTCAATGTAGTCCGAGGCCAGCTGGGTGCCGATCTGCAGGTCAGAAAGGCTCAGCGCAGAGTCCTTGGAATTGAGGACGTACAGCTTCGAGGTGGCGGTGTAGGTGGGCGTCATGAACTGGAAGGTAAAGACGCCGGCGATGATGGCGCCGACAATGGCTGCCAGAATAATGTACTTGGCCTTTTCCAAAAGACGGTACATCAATTCAACCAGGTCGATTTCCATCTCCTCTGGTTCGTGGCTGACGACTGCAGCATCCCTGTAGGTTTCGTGTTTCTGTAGCTCGTTGGCGGCCATGTCAATCCCCCATGCCGGTAAAGTTTGTCGGTCGTTAGTGGAAAATGTGTGTTAACGCAAATTCCGCACGCAGCAGCAGACAAGCGTCCACTACTGCGTGCGGCATTCATAGCGTTTGAATCACCAATTACTTGGTGTTCAGGATGGCCAGGATGGCAGAATCAGCAGCAGCGATCTTAGCCATGGCATCGGCGGTGAAGCTCACGACCACAGCGCCAGCTTCGTCAGCCTTGGCGTCCAGGACGATCTCTTCCACAGCTTCGCCGGTGTAGCAAGACACAACAGCGATCAGGGTCTGCTCGGCGGTGTACAGGGTCTCGAAGGTGAACTTGGCGGTCACAGCGCCGTTCTCGGCGGTGTAATCGGGAGCAGCAACGGCGATCATCTCGTTCAGCTCCAGCTCAGCTTCGCCAGCCTTCTCAACGATGGCGGCCTTGGCATCAGCAGTGAACAGATCGGCAGGAGCAGTGCCATTCAGCACGGCCTCAACAGTAGCAGCCAGAACTTCCACATACTTGTCGGACTCTTCCACGACGGTGATGATGACTTCGCCGTTCTCAGCAGCGACTTCGGTCACTTCCGCCAGGTCAGAGGTGGTCTTGCTGGGCAGGACTTCTTCAGCAACAGCGGCGATGGAAGTCAGCACCAGCAGGGTGGCCAGGATCAGGGACAGAACCTTCTTCATAGTAACCCGCTTCCTTTCTTTCTTTTCTCCGCAATCTCCGCAAGTTTTACTCCACGGGATTGTAGAAAACATTGATGACCCAGGAGATGATGGAATCATCGTTCGCATGGAACTCCATAAATCCATCGTCGCCCTTTTTATATTCACCCGCCAGGTTTTCAGCGGGGCGAATATCGTAAGTGTATGCCCGGTTGATCTCATTGATGAGACGGCCTCGGGTCATATTGGTGTTGCTGACGTCCTCAATGGCGTCCAGCATGGTGTTGGCAAAGGAGGAATCCTCGCCGATGCGCTGGCGAACCAGCTCGGTGGCTGCATTCATGTAGGTCTTCTGGCGGCGCATACGCTGCTCGTTGGAGCCGTTGCCCACTTCGTAGCGGCTGCGAATGTAGTATTCCGCCTGCATACCCTGCAGCTTCATGGTGGTACCCTGCACCATGGTGGGATCGTAGGCCGAGAAGTCGTCCTCGATGGGCACGGTCACGCCACCCACCGCATCATTGAAGGCGGTAATGCCGCGGATGTCCATGGCCATGTACAGGTCAACCGGGATGCCCTGGAGCAGGCTGCTCACCGCATCCACGGTATATTGGCAGTTCTCCTCCTCGTTGGCGCCGTAGGCGTGGGAGAGGCAGATCTGCATCTTGCGGGTGCCGACCTTGTTGCCGGTAATGCCCAGCACGGTCATGTTGGCCATGGTGTCGCGCTCAATTTGCAGCTGATGCACCGTTTTGGCCTTATGATCCATCACCGCCAGCAGCAGGAAGTCCGCCTGGCCGCCCCGCCGGAAGCCCACCTCAGGGGTGTCGTCCAGCTTGTCGTAGCCGATGAACAGCATACTGGTCAGGTTGGGCTTCATCTGGTAGGTCTTGCCCTGGTATTCGGTGGTGGGCAGCTTGCCGAAGTTTTCGCTCATCTGGCCTCGCTGCTCCGGGTAGGCTTCGGATTCCAGCTTGCTGAACACCACAAAGCCGATCACCGCCAGCACCAGCGCCAGCACAAGAGCCACAGCGCCGGTAATGTGCTTTTTATCTGCTCCATGTCCACGGCGCACGTTCATCAACTCCCGGCAGGCATACCTTGCCCGCATAAACTATACCACGGTAGAAAGTATACTATATCTTGAGCTCTCTGTCAATATTTTTTCCATTTGTCTTACTTTTGTAACAACCTCTCCAGGCGGGATAAATCCTTGCTTTTCCGTGCATCCTGACCCAAAGACCCATTGCAACGAAAGGATGGCAAAACCATGGTGCAGCTTAGTATTCTGGCCATTTCCTTCCTGCTGCTGTGGCTCATTGCCCGCAGCATATTTCTTCGGCGGCGGCCGCTTCCGCCCCTGCCGGAGATCGACCCACTACCTATGGAAAGGCGACAGACACACTTTTATGTGACAGCCTCCAACCTGCCCTGGCAGCGCCACGCTCCCCTGCGGATGGACGCCCGGGTGCTGCCGCTTTTGCACCGCCTGCTGCGCTGCAGGGAGCAGCTTGCCGCCCTGAGCTACCTGCGGGACAATGGCCGCGCCTTGCTCATGCCGCTGATGGCCACCGCCCAGGAGCTGCGCCGTGCACCCCGGCTGCCTGCCGCTGCCTCCGGTCTGCCCCGCATGATGCACCTGTGCCAGCGCTACCTGCTCACCGGCGGCACCATGCAGGTGCAGGAGCTGCTGGATGCAGTGACCGCCTTCCAGTCCGGCTGCGGCCTCACCCTGCAGGAGCAGCTCCTGCTGCCCCTGTGCATGCGCACCTGTCTGGCTGACCAGCTGGCGGACGTGCTGGAAAACCTGCGCCGCTCCCTGCTGGACACCCGGCGCGGACAGCAGCTTGCCCGCCGCCTCATCCGCAGCCGTCGCCCCATGGAGCTGCTGAACCAGCAGCATCTTTCCATGGCCGAGACCCAGGCCATGCTCACCTTCCTCACGGAGCAGCAGGAGACCACCCTGCTGGCCGCCCTGGAGGAACGCATGGCGCGGGATGGCTATTCCACCGCCCGCGTGGCCGAGGAGCACGCCCGCCGCCAGGCCGTGATCACCGACCACCTTGCCCGCATCCTGACCTGCTTTCACGCCCTGGACAAGCTGGACTGGCCGACCTTGCAGGAGAGTGTGGATCCCCTCCACCAGCAGCTCCTTCACGACCCCACCGCCACCTACCCCGCCATGGATGCCGACAGCCGCCTGCTCTACCGTCAGCGCATCGCCGCCTTAGCGCTGCTGTTTTCCGTGGACGAATTGCATCTCACCCGCAGCATCCTTGCCCTGTGCGCCGAGGCTGACCCGGACGGCCTGCGGGATCACGTGGGCTGGTACCTGCTGGAGCCGGTGGGCATCCGCGCCTTGCAGCAGCATTTGCACGTTCGCCGCGGAAGGCTGCGGCTGTTCTTCCAGCGCCACGCGGCCTGGTTCTATCGGGGTGGGCTGTCGGTCTGCGCCGTTTTGTCCGGGCTGATCTTCCTGCACAGCGGACATCCCCTGTGGGCGCTGCCCGTGTTTCTGGGCGTTGTCAGCTGCTTTAATCACCTTCTGCTGGATGTCCTCCTGCGCCGCCTCGTCCCCGCGCTTCCCCTGCCCCGGATGCACGTGGAGCGCGTCACCGATGATATGCGCACGCTGATCGTCATCCCCGCCATGCTGCGGGATCGCACCCAGGCCGTACCCATGGTGCGCCGCCTGCTGCTGGCGCGCAAGGCCTTCCCGGAGGGCGCGGTGGATTGCCTCCTGCTGGGGGATTACACCGACAGCATCACCCAGACCAGCAGCGAAGACGCGGCCATTGTGGCCGCTGCCCGCATGGCCATCGAGGCCGTGGATGGCGACGGCGGGCGCTTCATGTATATGCAGCGCCGCCGCACCTGGGATGCCGACCAGCGCGCCTACATCGGCCGGGAGCGCAAGCGGGGCGCGCTGGAAAGCCTCAACCAGCTCATCGTTCACGGCGAATGCCAGGATGAATACGAGGGCTCCACCCTGCCGCCGGGCTTTCTCCACCGCCGCTACGCCTATGTGCTGACCCTGGACAGCGATACCACCCCCGCGCCGGACAGCCTGCTGCCCCTCATCGGCGCGCTGTCCCATCCGCTGAACGAGCGCCGCCACACCGCCGAGGGCGTGCGGGGCGTGAGCATCCTCCAACCCCGCATGGAGATCGACCCGGACACCGTGCGCAGCCGCATCAGCCTGTGGGAGGGCGGCGCGGGCGGTGTGGATCCCTACGGCGCAGGCATCAGCAGCCTGTGGCAGCAGCTGGCAGGCCGGGGCAGCTACCAGGGCAAGGGGCTCTACCGACCCGATAGCCTGCTGGAGGCCACCGAGGGCTGGTTCCTGCCGGATACCATCCTCAGCCATGACCTGCTGGAAGGCGAACTGGCTGGCTGCGCCCAGGACGCTGCCCAGGCCTTCTACGATGGTCACCCCGCCACCGTGACAAGCTGGCTCAAGCGCCTCCACCGCTGGACGCGGGGCGACTGGCAGCTGCTGCCCTGGCTCTTCCCCCATGTGAAAACGCCCTCCGGCGTGCGCCGCAATCCCCTTTCTTCCCACAGCCGCTATAAACTGCGGCAGAATCTGCGCATCAGCCTCATTCCCGTGTGCCGATTGCTGCTCCTGGTGTATGCCGTGCTGGCGCGCAGCAGCCTGCTGGCGCTGTTTGCGCTGCTCCTGCCGGAGCTTCCCTTCGCCAGCCCAGGCCGCTTTGCCGCCCGGCTGGTGGAGCTTCCCCTGCGCGCGGTGATCCGCGCCGACGCCATCCTTCGCGCCCTGTGGCGCACCTTTGTGCAGCACCGCCATCGGCTGGACTGGCTGCCCTCCGCCGTTGACAGCGGCGCTGAGCTTTCCGTGTGGGAAAACTGGAGCCAGGGGCTGGCGGTGATCGCTTTGGTCACCCTGTCCCTGGCTCTGCAGCCCCTGTACCTGCCTGGGCTGGCGCTGGCGGCAGTCTTTGCCTGCTTCCCCGTCATGCACCCCCAGCTGGATGCACCCCTGCATCCCCTGCCCCGCCCCACCCCCGACATGGAGACCGCCCTGCTGGACATCGCCCAGTCCACCTGGCGCTTCTTTGAAGAGACCGTGACGGAGGAAGAACACCACCTGCCCCCGGACAATCTTCAGCTCAAGCCCTGGCGGGGCGTGGCGCGGCGCACATCGCCCACCAACATCGGCATGTACCTGCTCTCCTGCCTGGCTATGCGGGAGCTGGGACTCATCGGCACCGATGAGATGTGCAACCGCGTCCACCAAACCATGCAGACCCTGCGCCGCCTGCCCCTGTGGCATGGCCTGCCCTACAACTGGTATGCCACCGACAGCCTCAACATCATGGAACCCCACTTCGTTTCCAGCGTGGACTGCGGCAACCTCTGCGCCTGCCTCATCGCCCTGGCCCAGGGCTTGCGCAGCTATCTGCCGGAGATGCAGGAAGCGCACCTCGCCCTCTCCGACGAGGTGGACGCCTTCGCCGCCGCCATGGAGCTGCGCCGCCTGTACGACCCCGCCGCCCAGCTTTTCTCCATCGGCTACCATGCCGATACCGATGCGCTGGACGCCGCCCACTACGACCTTTACGCCTGCGAGGCGCAGCTGCTCAGCTTTGTGGCTGTGATGCGTCGGGACGTGCCCCTGCGCCACTTTGCCCGGCTGAACCGCACCCAGGTTCGGGTGGGACGGGACGCGCCCTGCGTCAGCTGGGGCGGCACCGCCTTTGAGTACCTCATGCCCCGCTTGCTTCTACCCACCGCCCCCGGCACCCTGATGCACCACACCCTGCAGGCCGTGATCCGCGCCCAGCGCCGCCACGGCGTGGAGGGTATGTTCGGCATATCCGAAAGCGGCTGGTGGGGCTTCGATGCCCAGATGAACTACCAATATCAGGCCTTTGGCTTGCCGGAAACGGCGCTGGGCGCCTGCTCGCCCCACCCGGTCATCGCCCCCTATGCCGCCGCGCTGTGCCTGCCCTTTGCCATGGACGAAGCCCACGACAGCCTCATGCGCCTGCGCAGCCGGGGAATGCTGGGACACTTGGGCTTCTTCGAGGCCATCGACTTCGACCCGGCGCATCTGCCGGAAGGCACCCGCGAGGCCGTGGTGCAGAGCCACATGGCGCACCACCAGGGGATGCTTTTGTGCGCCGTCTGCAATGCGCTGACGGGCAGCATTCTGGTGCAGCACTTTGCCGCAGTCCCCGCCGCTGCCGCTGCGTCCCTGCTGCTGAAGGAAAAGCGCATCCCCCGCCTGCTGCTGCCGCCCCGCATCATCCACCCGGAGAGCATCGCCCCCAAGGAGCCGGCTTTCCGCCGCAGCGCCCAGCTGCTGGCCGCCCCCATGGACGCCCACATCATCGGCAGCCCGGAGGCCATGCTGCTCATGAGCGCCCAGGGCCTGGGGGTGATGCGCTCCCGTGGCATCGAGCTGACCCGCTTCACCGGCGATCCCTCGCAGGTGGAGGGCATCCAGTTCTACCTGCACGATGGTCTCGCCTCCTACCGCCTCGCCGATCCAGCCTTGCCCGGCGAGACCGTCTTTGGCGAAGGTCACTTGCGCTTTGTGCGGGTCTGCGGGCAAATGCAGACCACCCTCACCGCCATCACCGACCCGGTGCAGGGCGCTTTCCTCCATGTGATCGAGGTGGCGAACCTCTCCAGCCGGGAGCGCACCATCGACCTGGCCAGCTGCCTGGTACCGGAGCTGCGCCCGGATGCCTCTGACCACTCGGCGTACTCCGACCTGTTCATCGAGACCAGTCGCCCGGAGGAACGCGTCCTCACCGTGACCCGCCGCCCCAAGGCCGAGGGCGAGCCGCGCCTGACCCTGTGCCACGCCATTTCCACCCACGAGCCGCTATTGGCGCTGGCCGCCGAGACCGACCGCATGGCCTTTCAGGGGCGCAACCGCACGCTGCACCATCCCGCCGCGCTGGAGGCACCCCTGCGGGATGGTCTCATTGGCGCGCCCATCACGCCCTGCGCCTCCTTCCGCGCCCGGCTGAAGGTAGCGCCCCGGGGCAGGGCGGCGGTGATCTTCGTCACCCGGCTGATGCGCCCCGGCGAGCATTTTTCCCTGGAGGCGCTCACCCCGCGCCTGTCGGACGTGAGCAGCCTGCTCACCCTGTCGGGTCTATTGAGCCGCACCATCACCACCTCCCTCGCCATCGACCAGACCCGCGCCGCCCAGCTGTCCCGGCTTTTCGGCGGGCTGATGTGGCGCTGCCAACCCCATCAGGGAGCCATCACGCCCCTGAGCCAGCCGCTGGATATTCTATCCGGCCTTGGGCTGAACCCCCGCACGCCGCTGCTCACCGTGATGGCGCACAGCGAGGGCTGCACCACCCTTCTGCGGGATGCCTCCGACGCCATCGAGTGGCTGCGGCTCATGGGGCAGAGCGCTTCGCTGTGCGTGCTGTGCGAGGGTGATCAGGCCGCCCGTGCCCAGGCCAAAGCCCGGGAGGTGCTGCTCACCCGCCCCGCCACCGTGCTGCTGGCATCCGACCTGCCCGAGGGCGCCCGCGAGATCATCGAGGCCATGTCCCGCTTCATCCTTTACGAGGGCGCAGGCACCATCACCGCGCAGATCGAGGCGCAGGTGCAGCAGCTGCCCGCGCTCTTCCCGCCGGAAGCTGACTCCCACGTCCCTGCCCTGGAGCCGGAAAGCCTGCGCTTCGACAACGGTTTGGGCGGCTTTCAGCCCGGCACGGATGATTACGTCATCCGGCTGGAAAGCGGTGCCGTCACTCCCGCCCCCTGGTGCAGCTTGCTCACCGAGGAGCACAGCGGCAGCCTGTGCATGGAAAGCGGGCTGAACATGACCTTTGCAGGCAACAGCCACCTCGCCCGCCTGACCCCCTGGAGCAACGACCCCGTTTGCCCCACGGTGGCGGAGTGTGCCTATCTCTCCGATGACAACCACCTCTTCACCCCCACGCCTCTTCCTCTTGGGCAAGGCTTGAGCTGCCGCGTGCAGCTCACCCCCGGCGTTGCCACCTGGCGCAGCCTGGGGCATGGCCTGGACATGACCCTCATCGCCGCCATGGTGCCCGGCACCCGCTTCGGCAGCCGCAGCCTTCGCCTGAAAAACTTGACCCAGCAGGAGCAGCGCCTGACGCTGACCATCGCCGCCCGGTTCGTGATGGGGCGCGGCGGCATGGACGAAAGCCTGGTGTGTCTCACGCCCGTGGAGGGCGGCGTGGTGGCCTCGTCCCCGGCCATGCAGCAGTTTGGCTGCATCACCCTGGCGGAAGGCCGCTGCGAGAGCCGCACCGTGAGCCCGCTGGCCTTCCACGGCTTCGGCACCGCCCCCGACCTCAACGCCCCCGCCGACGAGGCGGGCACCATCTCCCTTTTGACCCTGCCCCTTACCATTCCCGCGGGCGGCAGCGAGATGGTCACCTGGCTGCTGGGTGCCTGCGGGCAGATGGACGAAATGGAGCAGCTCCTCGCCCGCCTGCGCCAGCACGGTACCTCCCCCATCTACCGCGCCGCCCGCCAGCAATGGGCGACCCGGCTGGGCATGCTGCAAATCTCCACCCCGGAGGACAGCCTGAACCTGCTCATCAACCGCATTCTCCCCTGGCAGGTGCGTGCCTCCCGCCTGGAAGCCCGCTGCGGGTTCTATCAGGCTGGCGGCGCCATCGGCTTCCGCGACCAATTGCAGGACATGACCGCCCTTACCCTCACCGAGCCGGAGCGTGTCCGCGCCCACCTGCTGGACTGCGCCCGCCACCAGTATACCGAGGGCGACGTGCAGCATTGGTGGCACCCGGTGCAAACCGGCGTGCGCACCCGCATCACCGACGACCGGCTCTTCCTGCCCTTCATCACCTGCTGGTACATCCAGCGCACCGGCGACAGGGACGTTTTGCAGGAGCAAGTCCCCTGGCTGCTGGGCGACCCCATCCCCGAGGGAGCGGAGGATCTCTACCACACGCCGCCCTCCACCCGGGAGACGGACTCCCTCTACACCCATTGCCTGCGGGCGCTGACCTCCATCCGCTTGGGGCGCAGCGGCCTGCCCCTGATGGACGGCGGCGACTGGAACGACGGCATGAACCGCGTCCGGGGCGAAAGCGTGTGGCTGGCCATGTTCTACGCTGTGACCCTGCACCACTTCGCTCAGTATGCCGACGAGGCCGCCCGCACCGAGATCGAGGATGTCCGCGCCCGGCTCCTGCAATCCATTGAGCGCAGCGGCTGGGATGGCTCCTGGTATCTCCGCGCCTTCTTCGAGGATGGCGCGCCCCTGGGCAGCGCCGCCAGTCCTGAGTGCCGCATCGATAGTCTCAGCCAGAGCTGGGCGGTGTTTGCCCTGGGCATCACGGAGCGCACCGCCCAGGCCGTGGATCAGGCCTGGCAGCAGCTCTTCGACCCCCGCCGCAGCCTGATGAAGCTCCTCACGCCGCCCTTCGACGGCAAGTCGGACGCAGGCTACATCGGCGGCTATCTGCCGGGCATCCGGGAAAACGGCGGCCAATACACCCACGCTGCCGCCTGGATGGTGTGGGCGCTGAGCGAGCTGGGCTGGATCGACCGCGCCTGGGCGCTGGTGCGGGCGCTGAATCCCATCCACCATGGCGACGACCCGGAACGCTACCGCCTGGAGCCCTATGCCCTGGCCGGGGATGTGTACAGCCATCCCCAGCAGCTTGGCCGGGGCGGCTGGAGCTTTTACACCGGCAGCGCTGCCTGGCTGTATACCATTGTGCTGGAAAAGCTATTGGGCTTCGACAAGCGGGGCGATCAGGTGCGCCTGCGCCCCATGGTGCCGCCGGAATGGGACGGCTTCACCCTCACGCTGCAATGGGGCAGCGCCACCTGGCACTTCCACGCCGGACGGGACGAGCCTGCCTTCACCTGCGATGGCGTGCGGGTGGACGGCGGCTGGATCACCCTGAAGGACGACGGGCGCATCCATGAGGTGCGCACACCTTTACGCCAGGGCTGATTCCGTGGTATAATGGTTCATCCACACGAGAGGATGATCCTATGAAGCGCGTCGGTATCATGACCTTCCTGCACAACGATAACTACGGCTCCACCCTGCAGGCCTGGGCCTTGCAGAAGGCCGTTGCAGCAATGGGCTACCAGGCCGAGCATATCGACTACAAGCCCAGCCAGCTGGAAAAGGTGCGCAATTTGCTTTCAAGCGGCAACTCTCCCAAGCTGATCATTGAAGGCTTGCAGAAGAAGGCCGTGAAGGCCGGCAACCAGGGCGCCCGCAGCAAAAGCGCCTCCTTTGGCGATTTCTACAAGGCCAATATGCACCTTTCCCCCGTCTGTGCCGACCACGCCGCGCTGAAAAAGCAGGCCGCCCAGTACGATGTGCTGCTCTCCGGCAGCGACCAGATCTGGTCGCCGGTGTGGCTGAACCCGGCCTATTTTCTGAACTTTGCAGACAAAAAGCCCCGCGTGGCCTATGCGCCCTCCCTGGGCGTGAGCCAGATGCCCAACGCAAAAAAAGCCCGGCGCATGGCCGGACTGATCAAACAATATGCTGCTGTATCCGTTCGCGAGCAGGAGGGCGCACAGCTGCTGCAAGCCATGCTGGGCTCTCCCCCTGCCGTGATGCCCGACCCCGTGTGCCTCCAGCCCCGCCAGGCCTGGCAGGCGCTGGCACGGCATCCCCATTGCGATGCACCCTACCTGCTGTGCTACTTCATCGGGGATGATCCCAGCTACTGGCAGCAGGTGGAGCAGCTGTCCCAACAGCTGAACCTGACCGTGAAGGTCATCCCCGTTACCGAGAATGCCTATCGCCAGCCCTACGACCTGGCCGACGGCCTCTCTCCCCAGGACTGGCTGGGCTACCTGGACGAGGCTGCCTATATCTGCACCGATTCCTTCCACGGCACGGTGTTCGCCTCCATTTTGCAGCGCCCCTTCACGGTGCTGCGCCGCTACAGGGAGGACGACCCGGAGTCCAAGAACAGCCGCATCGATAACCTGCTGCGGGAGCTCGACCTGACCGTGCAGGGCGAGGACATCCCCTGGCCGCAGGTGGAAGCCCGCCTGACCGTCCTGCGCCAGCGCGGCCTGGACTGGCTGCAAACCGCCCTTGCCCAGGCGCTGGACGGCCCCACCGCCGTGTTCACAGCAAAGCGCTGAGTGCCTTTGGCAGCGCCGACGTGATGCGCAGCGTTTCCCCCGTCAGGGGATGCGCCAGCACCAGCTCAGCCGAGTGCAGGGCAAACCGCCCCGGCAGCTCCGGCAATTCCGTGCCATACAAAAAGTCGCCGCACACCGGGCAGCCCAGGTGGCTCATGTGTACCCGAATTTGATGGGTGCGCCCAGTTTCCAGCCTCAGCCGCACCAGCGCGCGCTGGCCGCTGATCTTTTCCACCCGATAATGCGTCACCGATGGCCGCCCCTCCGGGCATACCACCCGCCGGATGCTGGCCGCCTCCACCTTGGCAATGGGGGCGTTGATCACGCCTTGCATCGGCTCCGGCACGCCCTCCACCACAGCTAAATACACCCGTTGAAACGCCTCCGTGTGCAGCTGCTTTTGCAAAAGGTGCTGCGCATGGGGCGTTTTTGCTACCACCATCAGCCCGCTGGTACCCTTGTCCAGCCGGTTCACCGGGCGGTAGATGAAATCCAACCGGCAGCCCATGTAGGCAAACACCGCATTCTCCAGCGAGTTGTCCGGGTGTCCCGCGCTGGACTGGCTGGCCAGGGGCGCAGGCTTGTCGATCACCAGCAGATGCTCATCCTCATAGGGAATATTCAAGTCCAACGCATACGGCCGCAGCTGATACACCGGGACTTCCTCCGGCCAGAGCATGGTCACCGTCTGCCCCGCCCGGAGAATGGCATTCACCGGGGTGGGCACGCCATCCACCAGAATGCGGTTATCCCACTTGGCGGATTTCATGGCAGAGTAGCTCACGCCCATGTCCCGGCGCAGCACATCCCGCAGAATGCGGCCATCTTGCTGAACCACATAGTTCATGTTCATCACCGGATCCAGTATAGGGCATGGGGCGATTTTTGTCCAGATGGGCAAGCGCAGCAAAAAAAGCAGCATTGTCCACACAATGCCGCTTCTTTGCAATTGATTTACCTTCTCAACGCCGCATCCAGCATGGCCATCATGTTGCCATTGGCATCGGAGTTCCAGCTCCACACCGCGCAGCCCAGCATCGCACGATCCCGCAGCCAGGCCACCTTTTCTTCAATGGAGCGCTGGCTCTCGCCGCTGACAAAGCTGCTGCCGTCGAACCACCAGGCCGCGCAGGCTTCCTCGTCGTAGTAAGGGGTGTAGCCCTGGCCTTCCAGCATCAGGATGTCGTCGAAGTCGATGGTCTTGTTGCCGCTGGTGGCCGCCCGCTGGTTAAGGCCGTTGCCGCCGCCGGTCACCTGCCGCCACACACGGGCGTAGGAGGGGAAGCCCAGCAGCATCTTGCCCTCGCTCAGGCCGCTGTCAGCCAGCTGATTCACCGCACGGGCGCCGCTGTTGTGCCGATCCTCGTTGGGATACAGCCCGGCATGGTGCCCGGTGATCTTGTCAAACCCGCTGAGGTCATAGGTCATCAGCACCACCTGATCCACCAATTCGTCCAGCCGACCGCCGTCCACCATTTGCAGCTGATCCTCGCCGCAGCCAACGGCCACGGAGAGCAGATAGTCCCGGCCATGCTCCTGACGGCGTTCATCCAGCCCGGCACGCAAAAGCGCCAGCAGCTGATACCAGTTCTCCTCGTCCTCCGGGCGGCTCACAATGCCCGCCGCCGAGGAGCCGGGGTACTCCCAGTCGATATCCACGCCCACAAAGCCGTGGTCGTCCATCAGCCGCAGAATGCTGTTTGCCAGCTTCTGCCGTCCCTCCGGCGTGGCGCAGGCGTCAGAAAAGCCATCGGCACCCCAGCCGCCCACGCTGACCACACCATCGATGTGGGGATTGCGCCGCAGGTAGGCTTCCACCTGGTCAATGCTGCGCCAATGGTCTCCGGTGGCCTCCCCATCCTCGATCAGCGCAAAGGAGTAGTTCAGCTGATCCACCAGATGGGCGTGCTCGTCCTTCAAGGCCAGAGCGCCTCCATCGTAGGCATACATCACCACCCGGCCATGGCGGCCATCGCCGGGCAAAACAGTCTCCGCGGCCTGTACGGGATAGGGGTACATGGCAGAGCCAAGGGTCGTTCCTACCATCGTCATCACAACAACTCCCATCATCCATCGGCGGAGCTTCTGCTTCACCGTTTTATCCTTTGTGCGCGGCTGATTGGTTTTCACCGCGCTCACCTCCGAACAAGTTTTCGTATGAATGATATCACACGCCTGCCCGGTTTGTCATTGGTAATGTGCGGAAGGCTGTCGAAATAAGGCTTGACAGCCCATGCAAAGTGGCGTATCTTTACGATAAGAATGGTTTCAGGAGGTATGCACCATGCTGTTCATCGGCATTTGCGGCGCCAGCGGCAGCGGAAAATCCACCCTGGCGGAAAGCCTGCAGGCACGCTTGGGCGAGCGCTGCCTGATCATGCAGCAGGACGCCTATTACTTCGACCACCCGTCTCTCTCCTTCGAGGAGCGGGTGCTGCTGAATTATGACGAACCGGGCATTTTCGATCACGACCTGCTGCTTAAGGATATCCAGACGCTGCTGGCCGGGAAGCCCATCACCCGGAAGTGCTATGACTACTCCAACCACCGCCGTGCCGATTCCGGCGAGATCATCCACCCCCGGGACGTGCTGATCCTGGAGGGCATCCACACCTTCCACGATCCGCGCCTGTGCGAATTGATGTACCTGAAATTGTATATGCAGGTGGAAACGGATATCTGCCTTTTGCGCCGCATCCAGCGGGACATCAAAGAGCGCGCCCGGGACATCGACGGCATCTCCGCCCAGTACCTGAACACGGTGAAGCCCATGTACGACAAGTACATCAAGAATTACATCAACGAGGCGGATGTCATCGTCGCCCGCGGCGGCAAGAACGCCCGCATCGTGGACATCCTCACCGGCTATGTGGAAGATCAATTAGCCAAAAGCAACACCCTCTAAGCAGCCCGCGAGCTGCTTTTTTCATGCCATGATGCCCATCCATTGCCAATCCTTCGACCACCTTGTCAGGGGGGCAGGTGCTCCGGCAATAATGCGTCCTGCCATTTTCTGTCCCACGGAGTCCGCAGGCGTGGCAGTACACATCAGCACCGCATCCTCCGGCTTCACACCCCAGGACAGCAGATTGGCAAAGGCCTGGCGCATGGTCAGCACCGAGCCCGCCAGCGTACCGTCCGCCAGGCGAGCCGCGCCATCCTTCACATGCACCGGCTGCCCGCCCAGGGCGTATTGCCCGTCGGGCATTCCAGCGGCCTCCATGGCGTCGGTAATGACCACCGCCCGGCTGGCGCCCTTGGCACGCACAGCCAGGCACACCACATCCGGGTGCAGGTGAATGCCATCGCAGATCAGCTCTGCGTACAGCCGCTCATCCACCAGCGCAGCGCCCGGCACTCCCGGTTCCCGGTGGTGCAGCGGCGTCTGGGCATTGAAGGTGTGGGTCACCCGCGTGGCGCCCCAGTCCGCCGCCAGATGCACCTGCGCCGCCGTGGCGCTGGTGTGCCCCACGGACACCGCCACGCCCCGCGCCACCACATCCCGGATGAACGCTTCGCTGCCCGGCAGTTCCGGTGCCATGGTCAGCACCCGCACCGCCTGCGACTGCCCGCCGCACATGGCCATGAATCGCTCCATGTCCGGCAGGCAGAAATGCTCCTTCACCTGCGCCCCGCAGCGCTCCGGTGCCAGAAAAGGCGCTTCCATGTGCGTCCCCAGCACCACCGCACCGTGATGCTCCGGCTGCGCCATCACCCGGTGCACCGCATCCACCGCAGAGGCCGTGTCCTGCACCGTGGAACTCATGGTCGTGGGGCAAAAGGCCGCAACACCCGCCCGGAACAAGTCCCGGCTCATGGCGCGCACCGCCGCCTCGCCCTGCATGGCATCATGGCCGCGATACCCATGAATGTGCACCTCAACAAACCCCGGCAGCAGGTAATCCCCGCCCAGGTCGATGGCATCCTCATACAGCCCGTTGTGCAGCCCCTGGCCGATCTCCTGCACGCGCCCATTATGCACGCGCACCTCCACGCTGGAGCAAAACCGCCCATCCACGAACGCCGTCGCATTGCGAATCAACATATGCAGCACCTCAATCTACAGAAAGTATACCGTGAATGCAGCGGGGTTGTCAATGTGATTGACACGAGCGAGGCGTTGGGGAAAGTAACAGAACCCCTCCTTCCGTCCTCGCTACGCTCGGCCACCTCCCTCGAGAGGGAGGCTTTTGGCGGTGCACAACCTTACAATCCCCGCGTCGCGGCGCGACCGTACTCGCGCCGTGACCCCTGCAAAGGAAAAACCCATCTTCCAATACAGAAGATGGGTTTCGAAAGGGT
>JAFTPN010000079.1 GCA_017463245.1 Clostridia bacterium | reverse complement strand
TGTATCGCTGCGAGAACCACCTGCTGACCCCCGAAGAGCCCTACGAGACCACCGGCTTCGTGCCCAACGTGGTGTTCCCCTGCGCCACCCTGCAGGATGAAGACACCGGCCGCATCGCCATCTACTACGGCGCTGCCGATACCAACGTTGGCCTGGCCTTCACCACCGTGGACGAGATCGTGGCCTACATCAAGGAGCACTCCGACCTGCAGTGGGGCGATGACGTGGCTGATGTGGACTACTAATTCGGAATTATGAATTCGGAATGCGGAATGAAATGTGTACCTGTGCTTTTCCATAGGTTCACATTCTCAATTCCGAATTCCGCATTCCGAATTCCGCATTAAAAAGGAGAATGCTTATGCAGCCTCGCAGCTTTTCTTCCCTGATGGAGGCCTACGAGCGCCTCATCGCCCGACCCAATCCGGTGAACGAGCATTTCTACAACGGCCTGTTCAACCGCTATGCCTATCCCGTGCTGACCCGCGAGCACATTCCGCCCTTCTGGATGTATGATGCGGATCCCGCCACCAACCCCTACATGATGCAGCGCCTGGGCGTGAACGCTACGCTGAACGCTGGCGCTATCAAGGTGAATGGCAAGTATTGCATGGTGGTGCGCGTGGAAGGCGCCGACCGCAAGTCCTTCTTCGCCGTGGCTGAATCCGACAAGCCCACTGAGGGCTTCCGCTTCCGCGACTATCCCGTGGTGCTGCCCGACACCTGCGCCGAGGAGACCAATGTGTACGATATGCGCCTGACCCAGCACGAGGACGGCTGGATCTACGGCGTGTTCTGCTCCGAGAGCAAGGATCCCAACAATGCCGATCTGTCCGCTGCCGTGGCGGCCGCGGGCATCGTGCGCACCAAGGATCTGGACACCTGGGAGCGCCTGCCCAACCTGGTCACCCTGCGCAGCCCCCAGCAGCGCAACGTGGTGCTGCACCCTGA
This sequence comes from Clostridia bacterium, assembly GCA_017463245.1. Lineage (GTDB taxonomy): Bacteria > Bacillota > Clostridia > Christensenellales > Aristaeellaceae > UBA11524. The sequence continues at coordinate 15,544 of JAFTPN010000079.1, read as the reverse complement.
GTTTGTGGACGGCCAGTATGCCTTCTACACCCGCCCCATGGATGACTTCATCGAAACCGGCAGCGGCGGCGGCATCGGCTTTGGCCTGTGCAAGGACATCACCAATGCCGTGATCGACGAGGAGAAGATCATCTCCGCCCGCAAGTATCACACCATCACCGAGTCTAAGAACGGCGCTGGTGCCACCCCCATCAAGTGCGACAAGGGCTGGATCCACATCGCCCACGGCGTGCGCAACACCGCCGCTGGCCTGCGCTATGTGCTCTACGCCTTCATGACCGACCTGAAGGATCCCGCCAAGGTCATCGCTGAGCCCAGCGGCATGCTGCTTGGCCCCCTGGGTCAGGAGCGCGTGGGCGACGTGAGCAACGTGACCTTCTGCAACGGCGCCATCGCCGATGAGGACGGCAAGATCTACATCTACTACGCCTCCTCCGACACCCGTATGCACGTGGCCGAGACCGACGTGGATCGCCTGTGCGACTACCTGTTGAACACCCCCGCTGATCCCCTGCGCAGCCCCGATTGCGTGAAGCAGCGCTGCCAGCTGATCGAAAAGAACCTGAAGTTCCTGGGGAGGTAAGCGCGATGCTCAAGCTCGCACCCCTTTTCGGCAATGGCGCTGTGCTGTGCCGGAACAAGGAGATCCGCATCTTTGGCGAGGCTGAGACCGGCCGCACCGTCACCGTGACCCTGGGCGACGCCACCTGTGTGTGTGCCGCCCGGGGCGGTCGCTTTGTGGCACGGCTGGCTCCCATGGCAGCTGCCACCGGCCTGACCCTCACCGTCACCGACGGCGTGGACACCGTGACCTCCACCGATATCGCTATCGGCGAGGTCTACCTGGCTGGCGGCCAGAGCAACATGGAGCTGGAGCTGCAAAACGCCGATGAAGGCCAGCAGCTCATCGCCTCCCACAACGATCCCGACCTGCGGTACTTCAACGTGCCCAAGAAGTCTGTGTGGAACGAGGACGCCATGCAGCACAATGCCTGGAGCCATTGGGAAAAGGTGGTTCCCGGCAACGCGAAGGATATGTCCGCCGTGGCGTACTTCTTCGCCCGCAAGCTGCGGGAGAAGCTGAATGTGCCCGTGGGCATCATCGACTGCTATTGGGGCGGCACCTCCATCACCTGCTGGATGGACGAAAGCGCCCTTTCCGCCACCGCCGAAGGCCAGCGCTATATGGACGACTATGCCGCCCAATCCGCAGGCAAAACCATGGAGCAATGGCAGAAGGAAGAGGACGCTTTCCAGGCCGAAATGGCCGAATGGAATGGCAAGGTGGCCGAGCTGAAGCGGGAGAACCCCGCCATCGAGTGGCCGGAGATCAACGAAAAGGCTGGCCTGTGCCCCTGGCATCCCCCCGTCGGCCCCGGCTCGCCCTATCGGCCTGCCGGTCTTGCCCACACCATGGTGGAGCGGGTGATCCCCGCCACGCTGACTGGCATCATCTTCTACCAGGGCGAGGAGGACACGGCCAAAACCACCTGCTACGATGTGCTGATGGACTCCCTCATCCGCACCTGGCGCAAGTGGTTCATGGACGAGGAGCTGCCCTTCCTGTTTGTGCAGCTGCCCGTGTGGATCGCCAACGGCGAGACCGACCCCCGCAACTGGCCCATGCTGCGCCACGCCCAGGAGCTAAGCTGGCGGCGCAACCGCCACACCGGCATGGCCTGCATCATCGACTGCGGCGAGTTCGACAACATCCACCCCACCGACAAGCGCACCGTGGGCGAGCGCCTGTTTGAGCAGGCTCGCACGGTGGTCTATGGCGAGGATGGCGAGTGCTCCCCCCGCGCGGTGAGCAAATACACCGAAGGCAGCACCCTGGTGGTGAACCTCACCGCCCCGGTGGCCGTCCGCGGTGAAGGCGCACCCCTGCACCTGGAGATCGCTGGCGAGGATGGCGTGTATCACGCTGCCGATGCCGCCATCGATGGCGCTGCGCTGCGCCTCACCTGTGCCGACGTGGCGAACCCCGTGTCCGCCCGCTACGCCCATTGGAACTGGTGCGTGGTGAACCTCTTTGGCGAGAACGGGCTGCCGCTGGCGCCGTTTATCATGGAGTAACATAAAACAGGCTTTGGGAATATCAGCATGGCCGATGGATCATGCAGCGTTCCACCTCATCCGGCCTTCGGCCACCTTCCCCTCAAGGGGAAGGCTTTTGCATGGCCGCAGCCAAAGGCTTCCCCTTGAGGGGAAGCTGTCGCCGCAAGGCGACTGATGAGGTGGAAACCAGCTTGCATCGCCCTTTCCGCTTTTCCCAAAGCCTTTTTGTTTGACTTTCTGCACATCATGTGATATACTACAAGAGAACAAACGTTCCGTTTGGAGTGACGCCCATGACCTACTCGAAGGTATTCCCGCTGAACACCTTTCCTGCCCACAAATATGTGGTGACCTTCGCCCGCTACCGCGATAAGTGGCTGTTCTCCCGCCACCGCAGCCGCACCACCTGGGAGACCCAGGGCGGTCACATCGAGGAAGGCGAGACCCCGCTGGATGCCGCCCGCCGCGAGCTCTACGAGGAAAGCGGCGCCACGGAGTTCACCATCACCCCCATGTTCGACTACTGGGCTGGCGACCGCACCGGCAGCGCCGTGGGCGTGATCTTCCTGGCGGAGATCACCCGCCTGGGCAACCTGCCCGCCAGCGAAATGGCCGAAGTCCGCACCTTCGACACCCTGCCGGAAAACCTCACCTACCCGGAAATCACCCCTTTCCTCTACGAAGCCATCACAAAAGGCTGTCCTTAACGGACAGCCTTTTGAAATGCGGAATTCGGAATGCTGAATTCGGAATTAAATTTGTGTACCGCCAGTTCACACTCTACATTCCGCATTCCGAATTCCTAATTCCGAATTAGATTTTGTCTTCCATGGTCTTCATCCGCTTCAGCACCTTCCCCGCCACGACCCACGCCAGCACAAAGGCAAAGGCATCCGCCACGGCCTGGGCGCTCTGGATGCCCAGCAGGCCGAACAGCCTGGGGAGGATCAGCAGCGCGGGGATCAGGAACAGGCCCTGGCGCGCCACGGAGATGATGGTGGCGCTGGCGCCGTAGCCAATGGACTGGGTGAACATGTTGCTCATCACAATGAAGCCCCACAGCGGCACGGTGATGAGCTGCAGCCGCAGCGCCAGCGTGCCGATGGCAATGACCTGGGGGTCGTCCCGGCGGAACACGGTGACGATGGGTTCAGCAAAGACCATCGCCAGCACGCCCAGCACGATCAGGATGCAGGTGGTGACCTTCACGCAGTACCAGAAGGCCTCCCGCACGCGGCTGTAACGCCCCGCGCCATAGCTGAAGCCGCACACCGGCTGGAAGCCCTGGCCGAAGCCGATCACCGAGGAATTGATGAACATCACAAAGCGCCCCACGATGGACATGGCCGCGATGGCGGCATCGCCATAGGCGCCGGCGGTGGTGTTCAGCAGAATGTTGCTCACGCTGGCAATGCCCTGCCGCCCCAGGGAGGGGAAGCCGGTGTAGAGGATCTTGCCATACATTTTCAGCGTGGGCTTGAAGTTCTTCACGCTGATGGAAATGGCGTCCGGCCTGCGCATGGTCATGTACAGCAGGATGGCGAAGCTCACCACCTGGCTGATGGCCGTGGCAATGGCCGCGCCCGCCGTGCCCATGCCGCAGCCAAAGATGAGGATGGGGTCCAGGATCATGTTCAGCAGGCCGCCGGTCACCATGCCGATCATGCCATAGAAGGCCATGCCCTCAAAGCGCAGGAAGTTGTTCATCACAAAGGAGCACATCTGGAAGGGCGTGGCATAGAAGATGTAGGTGGCGTAGTCCTTGGCATAGGGGGCGATGGTCTCGGTAGCGCCCAGGAAGCGCACCAGCCAGTCGATGTTGCTCAGCCCCAGGGCGGCGATCACAATGCCCACCGCAAAGGCGGTGAAGAAGCCCACGGACACATACTTGCGGCCTTCCTCCTCATCGCCCGCGCCCAGGCAGCGGCTCAGGTTGGCGCCGCTGCCCATGCCCAGGGTGAAGGCAATGGCCTGGATGATGGACATGGCCGAAAAAATAACGCCCACCGCGCCGGAGGCCGACGTGCCCAGCTGACTGACGAAGAAGGTATCCGCCATGTTGTAGATGGTGGTGATCAGCATGGTGAAGATGGTGGGAATGGCCAGCTTGGGAATGGCACGGCTCACGGGCTGATTCAGCAGCATATCGTTGCGCTGCTCGCGGGAAACAGTTTTCACACGCAGGACCTCGGTTCATATTTGATCCATAAGGGTTTCGACACAGGGGCGGCTTTCCCCTGCTTTCAATCCTATGCAAAAGGCGCAGCCCATGCGGACTGCGCCTCTCTTTATTGAATCTTAGCCGTAGATCAGGTTCACATTGGATTCCTTGCCGAAGAAGTGCATCACCTTGCCCTCGAAGGTAATGTACAGCTTCTTGCCATACACCAGCTCCTTGCGCTGCTCCAGGGTCAGGTTGATGGTGGGCACGCGGACGATCAGGCGGGTGCCATCCTCGGTGTAAACGTGCAGGTGCAGCTCGCTGCCCATCATTTCGTTCACTTCCAGCGTGCAGGGGATGGCGGCCTCGGAATTGGCATCGGCCAGCACCATATGCTCGGGACGCACGCCCAGGATCACGTCCTGCGCGGCCACGCCAGCCTGGCGCAGCTCCTCGCCCTTCTCGCCGCTCACTTCAATGCGGGCGCCGAAGGGGCTCACATAGTACTTGCCGCCGGAAACCTCCAGCTGGGTATTGATCAGGTTCATCTTGGGCGCGCCGATGAACTCGGCCACGAAGATGTTGCGGGGCTTCTCGAACACTTCCGTGGGGGTGCCCACCTGCTCGATGATGCCGTCGCGCATGATCACGATGCGGTCGCCCAGGGTCATGGCCTCAGTCTGGTCGTGTGTCACGTAAACGAAGGTGGTGTCCAGCTTCTGGCGCAGGAGGATGATCTCAGCGCGCATCTGGTTGCGCAGCTTGGCGTCCAGGTTGGACAGGGGTTCGTCCATCAGGAACACCTTGGCGTTGCGCACCATGGCGCGGCCGATGGCCACGCGCTGGCGCTGGCCGCCGGAAAGCGCCCGGGGCTTGCGGGTCAGATACTCGGTGATGCCCAGGATCTCCGCGGCGTTGGTGACCTTTTCATACACCTGATCCTCGGGCATCTTCTTCAGCCGCAGGGAGAAGGCGATGTTGTCGTACACCGTCATGTGGGGATAGAGGGCGTAGTTCTGGAACACCATGGCGATGTCGCGATCCTTGGGCTGCAGGTCGTTGACCACCACGCCGTCGATCTCCACGGTGCCGCCGGAAATGTCCTCCAATCCGGCGATCATGCGCAGGGTGGTGGACTTGCCGCAGCCGGAGGGGCCGACGAACACCACGAATTCCTTGTCCGCGATCTCCAGGTTGAAGTCGTGGACGGCCGTTACTTTATTGTCATATACCTTTTTGACATCAGTCAGCTTAACGCTTGCCATACTCTGTGTCTCCTTTTCTCGTATTCCGTCTTTGCCGGAGCATCGGGAAGAGCTTAGCCCTTCACAGCGCCGCCGGTCACGCCCTCAACATAGTACTTCTGCAGGCACATGAACAGCACCGTGACCGGAATGGCCACCAGCACGCCGCCTGCGCAGAACATGGTGTAGGAAGCTGCGATCTGATCCTTGTTCAGCCAGCGGTACAGACCCACGGCCACGTTCATGCCCGAGGAAGTGCCGAAGGAGATGTACTGGGCGAAAACATAGTCACCCCAGGGACCCATGAAGGCCGTGAGGATGGTGTAGATCACGATGGGCTTGGACAGGGGCAGGATGATCTTCTTCAGCACCTGGAAGCGGGTGGCGCCGTCCACGCGGGCCGCCTCGTCCAGGGAGCGCGGAATGGTATCAAAGAAGCCCTTGGACACATAGTAGCCCATGCCGGAGGAGGCAATGTACACCAGGATCAGGCCGGGCACGGCGTTGGCTTGGGTCAGACCCAGATCCTTCAGCACGCGGTAGAGGATGATCATGGTCAGCATGCCGGGGAACATGCCCAGGATCAGCATGAGCCGCATCAGGGGCTTGCGCAGCTTGAAGCGGAAACGGGACAGGGTATAGCTCATGCACAGCACGATGATCGTCTGCAATACGGCGGTCACCAGCGCGGAGATGAAGGTGTTGGTATACCAGCGGGGGAAATCAGTTTTGAAAAGGTTGTAGTAGTTGTCAAGACCCCACTGCTGGGGAATGACGTAGCCCACCTGCCAGGTGCTTTCCACGCGGAAGGACTGCAGCAGGATGCACACAAAGGGCACCAGCCAGATGATGCTGATGGCGATCAGCAGCACATAGATGGCGGTGTTGCTCAGGGTGCGGGAGGCCTTCAGACCCATGTGGCGCTTCTGGACGGGGGAGGCATTGTGTTCCAACAATTTCTGTTCGCTCATCACTGGAAATCCTCCTCGTTCTTAATGGAGGGCAGCACGTTGTACACCACCAGGGAGATCAACGCCACCACCACGAATACCAGAATACCGACCACCGAGGCCAGGTAATACTGGCTTTCTGCGCCCTGGGTGATCTTGAACAGCCAGGTGATCAAAAGGTCTGTGTAGCCCACGGTACCCGCTGCCGAGGAGGCCGCCGGGTTGGTGGGCGCGCCGCCGGTGAGCAGGTAGATCACGTTGAAGTTGTTCATGTTGCTCGTAAAGCTGGTCAGCAGGTAGGGGCCGGTGACGAACAGCATATAGGGCAGGGTGATCTTGGAATACTGCTGCCAGGCGTTGGCGCCGTCGATGCGGGCAGATTCGTACAGATCCTGGGGAATGTTCATCAGGATGCCGGTGGTGATCAGCATCAGGTAGGGAATGCCGATCCAGATGTTGGTGATGATCACCGTCACGCGCGCCCAGGTGGGATCCTCCCAGAAGGGAAGCGCCTCGGTGATCCAGCCCATGCTCATCAGGAAGCCGTTCACAATGCCGTTTTTGGCGAACATTTTGGAAACATACAGCAGGGAGATGAACTGGGGAATGGCGATGGTCAGCACCAGCACAGTGCGCCACAGCTTCTTGAGCTTGATGCCCTTTTTGTTGATGGCCATGGCCACGAACATGCCCAGGAAGTAGTTCGTAAAGGTGGCGAAGAACGCCCACATCAGCGTCCAGGAAAGGATCTCGCCAAAGGTGGCCGCGTAGCTTTGCACACCGCCGCCGCCGGAGGAAACGTTCCAGTTCAGCATGGTGTTGAAGTTGTCCAGACCCACCCAGGTGAACAGGTTGCTGTAGTAGCCATCGTGGGCGCCATCGTAGTTGGTGAAGGCCACCAGGATCATGAACACGATGGGCATGATGGTGAACACGGTGATGCCGGTGAGGGGCAGCGCCAGCAGGGTGGCGTGGAACTTATCGTCCACCATGGAGCGCAGGTCGTCCTTGCCGGACTTGAGCTTCTTGCCGGACTTGATGATCTGCTCGGCCAGCTTGTTCTGCCGCACGTTCACACGCCAGGTGTAAACGAAGGCGATGATGAAGAAGATGGTCAGCACGCCGTAGAGCAGGATTTTGAAGGAGTTGTCGTTATACACGGTGTAGTAGGCGTCCAGCACAAAGTCGTATTCCTCGCTGGGGCCCACCTTGCCCAGGCTGGGCAGCATGGAGAGCCAGTAGCCACCGGCCAGGATCATATAGCCGATGAACACCACCTCAAACAGCAGGAAGAGCAATCCGCGCAGGATCTGCCCGCGAGCCAGGTTGCCAAAGCCCATCACCAGGAAGGACAGCTTGGTTTTCCAATCGCCATGGACAAAGGTAGAGCAAATGTCCACAGCCTCGTTTTTCACAAGGGTACAAGCGTTTTTGATCAGGTTCCACAGGGCAACGAAAAGGCCGAGGATCTTCTGCGGAATGGCACAGACGAAGCTCTTGACCTTGTAAAGAAGCTTTTGCCCTTTGGAGAGTTTCAGAAATTCAAGATCGCTGTATTTCTTCATGCCTGCAGTTCGCTCCTTTATGGAAATGGCCGGAACCAATATGCATTGGCTCCGGCCAAATGTGTGAAGCATCAGAACTTGTTGAACATCAACAGATCGCGATTAGTTCTTCACGATGGTGATTTCATTGCTGTTGATGGTCACGGTGTAGTTGCCAGCCTCAGCAAACACGATGTTGTTGTCGGGGTTGTCAGCGCCCAGATCCTTGATGTATTCAGCGCCGCTCACAACCTGAGCAAAGCCCTTATCGGTACCCCAGCTGCCGGGGTTCACGATGCGGCCGCCCATGTAGTCAGACTCGGGAACGTCCAGGGTCAGGGTGCTGCCCTTGAAGTAATAGGTATCGGCGTCGTCGGCGTTATTCCAGCCGTTCCAGGCACCCACGAACAGCAGGGCAGAGGTGTCCAGCTGGAACAGGGCGTCGATCTTGGCATAGTAGTTGTCCAGGGCAGCCTGCAGGCCAGCCTCGTCGGTAGCCAGCTTGATGTCGTCGCCGATCACCTTGGCGATATCCCACCAGGAACCGTGGATCTGACCCTGAGGCACAGAGTAGGGATGCTGAGCCTTCAGAGCAGCCAGGCCGGGATGAGCCAGCACAGCTTCGTTTTCGGCAGCCTTCACATTGGAGGGACCCCAGGACAGAGCCTCGAAGCGCTCCATCTGGCACTCTTCGCCGGTCAGGTACTGAGCCAGCTGATGCACAGCGGCAGCCTTCACAGCGTCAACCTGAGGCTTCACGCCCATCATCTTGTAGCCACGGAAGGAACCCAGGTGATAGGACTTGCCGTCCACCTCGTAAGAGGGCAGATCAGCAACGCCCAGGTTGTCGCCCAGGATCGCCTTGATGGTCTCATAGTCCCAGGTGCCAGTCACAACCACGGCAGCGCCAGAGGCGAACTCGGAGCCGGAGGAGGAGGACAGGTGCATGGGAGACTTCACCAGCTTCTCGATGCCCTTGGCAGCGATCAGACCCTCGGGGCTGTTGAAGGTGTCGCGCACGGAAATGAAGTTGCCTTCATCGTCAGTAGTCCACTCGGACACGCAGCCGGTGCCGAAGAACGCGCCAGCCAGATACCAGGCAGAGGTCTGCATCTCGTAGGCAAAGTACTTCTGAGCAGCTTCGCAGTCAGCAATGATGGCCTCCAGGGAGTCGACATGCTCCTCGGGGATCACGGACTTGTCGTAGTACATGAAGTAGCCGTTATCGGCGGTCAGGGGATAGGCATACATGGTGTCACCAGACATGGTGGCAGCCGCGGCGTCGGCGTTATGCTCGGCGGCAACGGTCTCGGCAGCCTTCACACCCAGCTTGGCCAGAGCGCCAGCCTGCACCAGACGGGCAAACTGATCGCTGGCGAAGCAATACAGGTCGCCACCGGCCTCAACGTCGGTGATCATCTGGGTAGCAGCGTCAGCTTCGGACACGGCTTCAACGGTGGCGTTGAACACGATGCCCAGCTCATTGGTCTGGTTGAACTTTTCGATCTGAGCCTTGGTCAGATCGACGGCCAGCTCAGCAACCCAAACGGTGATGTCGTAGGTGCCGGCCAGGCTGGCAGCGCCAGCGGTAGCAACCATGGAGAAAGCCATGATCGCAGCGAGCATGAGAGCAAGGAACTTCTTCATGTGGGGATCCTCCCTTTCAAATTTTGGATCGTTGGAAAAAAACGCATCTATCCGCAGGCGAAATTTTCGCCATTGAATACACCCTTTGTTGCCGGCCATCACCGAGACAAGCTCGGCGCTGGCTACACTTCGGTCAACGCAAGCGTTGACCTCGTTAGTCGGGTCTTTCGCCCCTCCCTTGTCTTTTTCCAATTCCTTTCGATGTCATTATTCTATAATTTCGAGACCAATTTGTCAATACGATTTTTGGAAACGTTTCCGTAAAATTTTTTGAAAAAACAGGACGATCAACAGGGAAGCTTGCAAGGTGCTGGGATTTGCGGCAGAACCACTCCCTCAGTCAGCGAGCAAGCTCGCTGCCAGCTCCCTCGGGAGGGAGCCTTTTGGCAGGTCATCAAACTAAGCCTCCCTCTCGAGGGAGGTGTCTGAGCGCAGCGAAGACGGAGGGAGTGGTTCTGCCTCTCGCCCCCAAACGCAACATTCCCCCACAGCCGCCCGGCCGTGGGGGAACGTCAAAATTTACTGCACCGAATTCAGCAGCGCGTCGTCGATCTTGCCCCAGGCGCCGTTGCCCGCGCCCTGGCACTTCACATACACGCCCACCACCACGGTATCCTCTGCTGTGCAGGTGAAATCAGGCGTCACGGCGGTATCCCAGTTGCCGTAGCCGGTGATGCCCATGGGCGCGGTGGCCACGATTTCGCCATTCACCTTGGCGTAGGCGTAGATGTCCGTCTCGCCCGCGTCGCCGCCCATGATGGACACGGTGAACTTATACTTGCCGCCGGGCAGGCTTTGCGCCTGCTGCTCCAGGGTGAACTCCACGCTGTCCTTCGCCGCCGACCAGAAGTGCATGTGCTTGGTGCCGGTGAGGGAGTCGGTCTTCTTGTCCTCGATGTACAGCTCGTCGGCCTTCTTCAGGTCGGTGATCTGCCACACATCGGAGCCATCTTCAAAGCTGTAATCCTGCAGGTAGTTGTATTCCACCATGGAGACATAGCACTTGGCCTCCATGCCGCCCGCGTTGCCGCTAATGGTGTACTGCGCCACGCCGGAGGAATGCATCTGTGCATCCATTTCCTCGGTGAAGTTCCATTCCACGGGGATGGCCTGCTTGCTGTCGTCGGTCATCACGGCATTCACGGTTTCAGGTAAGCTGAGGGGTGCGTTCAGGTCGCAGATGATGGACACGTCCTCCAGGGCGTCGGCCACGGGGGTGATCTCGTTGCCCTCCCGCATGAGCTTGAACACCTTCAGGCTTTCCAGGGGCTTGCCGTGCTGGTCAAACATAGCCTGGTTGTCCACCGCGCAGCCGCCGTAGTAGCGGCCTGCATCGGCGGCATCATAGGCGGCGGCATAGCTGCTGGCCCAGCCGGAGCCGTAGGTCTCCCACTTTTCGTGGTTTTCCTCCCAGCTCTGGCCGCCCACGCTGATCCACGTGCCTTCCCAATACACCACGCCAATGCCCGCGCCGCCGGTGCCGTTGACGATGGTATCGGTAATGGCGCGGATGGAGTTGGCCTGTCCCTGCACGGTGAAGGGGTAATCCTTGATGATGGCGCCGCCACCGCCGATGGTGTTGCCGTTAAAGTCGGTGTCCTCCTCGGTGTAGGCGTAGGAGGTCTCCATCACCATCACCTTTTTGCCATAGGTGTTGGCGATGTCCGTCAGCACGGCGGAGAGGTTCTCCAGGCTGCCGTGCCAATAGGGGTAGTAGGAAGAGGCGAACACATCGTAGTCCACCTGGTAGTAGTCCATCTTCTTGGCATAGGTGGCGTAGCTGCCCGCCTTTTCCGGGTTGGCAAAGTGCAGCGCCACCAGCGCCTCGGGATAGACCTCCCGGGTGGCCTTGGCGCCGGCCTGCATCAGATACTGGATGTTGAACCAGGTCTTTTCGCCGCACATATAGTTGTTGGTCTCGTTGCCCACCTGCACCATGCCCACGTCCACGCCCGCATCCTTCAGCTGCTGCAGGCAGTCCTTGGTGTACTGGTACACCGCCTCGGTCTTTTCCTCGATCTCCATGCCCTTCCAGGCCTTGGGTTCCATCTGCTTGGCAGGGTCCGCCCAGAAGTCGGAATAGTGGAAGTTCACCAGCAGCTTCATATTGGCTTTGGTGGCGCGCTGGCCGATGGCGATGGCGTTGCTGATGTCGCAGTTGCCGCCGCCATAGCCCTTGCCGTCGCTGTTGAAGGGATCGTTCCAGATGCGCACGCGGATGTAGTTCACACCGTTCTCCGCCAGCACCTGATACACATCGGTCTCCTGACCATCGAAGTTGTAATACTTCACGCCGCTGGCCTCCAGGGCAGGCACGCAGGAGGCGTCCATGCCGAAGATGAAGTCCCCCGGCAGGTTCTCCACCTTTTTCACGTAGAGGGAGCTTTCCTCGGCAAAGGCCGTCATGGGCAGGGAAGCCAGCACGGCCAGCGCCAGCAGCAGACACAGGGTTTTCATCAGCATATCCTCCTTTTATTTCATCAGCGCAAGCGCACAATTCACAGCTTCATCATCCACCGCATTCTCGTGATCCTGGACGTGCAGGGAGTTCTTTCCCACCAGCAGGTAGTGATCCTCCTGCACCTTGTTGGGCGAGGTATAGCCAATGACATCCCCGGCCACGCCTTCCCCGGTGGCGGCGTCCCAGACCTTCACGCCAATGGGCTGGCCGTCCCTTTCCAGCAGGGTGCCGGTGCGCAGCGCCTCCGGCAGGGGAACGAACCAGTCCCCATACTCCCCGATGGACGATTCGCCAATGATGTACAGGTCGGCATTCTCGATCTCCTCGCTGCCCATCATGGCATAGGAGAAGGAACGTACCTGCACCATCTGCACCGTATCCCCCGCGACCTCCTCCAGCTGCACCGCCAGGCGGGTCTCCTCCGTCAGGGGCGCATCGATGAACAGCACCACCTTCTCGCTTGCAGGGACGTCCGTGAGGAAATTGAACACAAAGCTCCACAGAAAGATGCTCAGCATCGCCCACAGCAGCAGGGCGGGAATCATATCAGAAAAGCGTCTCTTCATGCCAGCACCTCATAACCGGTGATGTACCTGCGCACGGTGGTCACCCGCACCGCGGTACCGTTCTTCGGCAGCTGATGCACCAGCCCCGCGCTGACATTCAGGGTCAGGGAACCCTCGGCGGTTTCCAGCGTGGCCTTGCGCACGGTGACGCTCTTGGGGATGTGGAAGCTCTCCCGGTGGACGGTCAGCACGCCCTCGAAGGTCTCGGCCTCCGCGGAGAACATCCCGGCGATGTGCACCGCCTGCGCCTTGGCGGGGGCATAGGCGAAATAAAGCAGCAGGATGCACGCCCACCCCGCCAGGATGAACAGGGCGATGCATGCAAATTGCAGGGTCTGGGCATTGGCGGTATTGACCCGGGTGCATAAGAAAATGTTCACCGCCAGCGCCAGCACCACCGCTGCGATGGAAAATCCCAGCAGAAAGGCGGCTCGGCGCTGCCAATGCCGGGCAGATTCGGGGGTGTAAAGTCGTATCATATTCAGTCAATTCCTTTCCTGCTGGAATTATAGCACGGTTTTCCAGCCTTGACAAGCAAGCGGATTCATGCGATATTGTTGCTGACATAACCAACGAAAGAAGGCATTTCCATGAAGCGCTTCCTTTGCGTGCTGCTGGCCATGCTGCTTGCGTGCAGCTCCGCGCTGGCTGAATTTGACCTGTACATCAAGCAATATCCCCTCTCAGAATCCGGCGAGGCCATCGTGAACGACGTGGCTTTCCCCGAAAACTGGCAGAGCGTGGAGGACAACAACCGCGTCTTTTACGAGATCTTCGTGGGTTCCTTTTCCGATTCCAACGGCGACGGCATCGGCGATCTGCGGGGCATCATCAACCGCATGGATTACCTCAACGACGGCGACCCGGATTCCGGCCTGAGCCTGGGGGTGGAGGGCATCTGGCTCACGCCCATTTTCCTTTCCCCTTCCTATCATAAATACGATGTGGCGGACTACTACCAGATCGACCCCCAGTTCGGCACCATGGAGGATCTGCAGGAGCTGATCGAGGTGTGCCATGAGCGGGATGTGAAGATCATCCTGGATCTGGTGATCAACCACACCAGCACCCAGCACAGCAACTTCAGCAAATTCCGCAGCGCCCACCTGATGCAGAACCCCGACAATATGCACTACGACTACTACACCTGGCTGGACGCGGACGCCACCACCCCCGCCGGGCGCATCTTTGCCAAGGTGACCGGGCGCGAACTGCTCTACGAGGCCAATTTCTCCGAGGCCATGCCGGAATTGAACTACGACAGCGAGCTTGTGCGCCAGGACATGCTGGACGTGGCGCTGTATTACCTGAACATGGGCGTGGACGGCTTCCGCTTTGACGCGGCCAAGTACATCTATTTCGGCGACCATGCGAAGAACGCGGACTTCTGGGACTGGTACATCGGCGAAATGCGCAAGGTGAAGCCGGATGTGTACACCGTGGCGGAAGTGTGGGACGGCGACGGCGTCATCGACCATTATCTGCCGGTGACCAGCTGCTTCAACTTCACCGCCAGCCAGGCGGCAGGCATCATTGCCGAAACCGCTGGCGGCGGGGATGTGAACCGCTTCACCAAGTATGTGGAGGGCTACATCAGCGGCGTGGATGCCATCAGCTCCAACGCCCTGCCCACCCTGTTCATCTCCAACCATGATATGGATCGCGCTGCGGGCTACCTCACCATGGCCAGCGGCCGCATGAAGGTGGCCGCCAGCCTGTACCTCTTGTCCCCCGGCTCGCCCTTCATCTATTATGGCGAGGAGATCGGCCTGCGCGGCTCCCGTGGCGGTGCGAATACCGATGCCAACCGCCGCCTGGCCATGCTGTGGGGCGACGGCGACACGGTGAAGGATCCCGTGGGCAGCACCTACACCAAGCAGACCACCTATTCCGCCAAAGACCTTGCCCGCATGAGTGACAGCCTGCTGAACCACTACAAACAGCTGATCATGATCCGCAAGGCCAACCCGGAGATCGCCCGGGGCGAATACAAGGCGCTGGCCTTCACCGGCACCAAGGTGGGCGGCTTTACCTCCACATGGAACAGCAGCACCGTGGCGGTGATCCACAACACCACCGACGGCGACAAGACCGTGGATCTGAGCCAGGCGACGGACATCCCCTTCACCACCCTGGCCGCCGTGACCGGCGCGGGGCAGGCCACCCTGGATGGCACCGTGCTGACCATTGCCGGGCAGACCAGCGTGGTGCTGCGGTAAGGTATTCATGCCAAGTGGGCGGAAGATGGCAGTTTCCACCTCATCCGGCAGCTAAAGCTGCCACCTTCCCCTCAAGGGGAAGGCTTTACGCTGGGTGACAGCCAAAGGCTTCCCCTTGAGGGGAAGCTGTCCCGAAGGGACTGATGAGGTGGAAAACCGCGCCCACGCCCACCAGCTTGTCAACGCAAACATAAATTATTTAACGAAAAACATTAAAAAGCTATTGACAAACGTAAATAGCCGTGCTATCCTGTTCCTGTCAACCGGAAGACGACATTTTTGATTGTTGGAGGATACAGGTATGAAACTTCTGAAAGCGGGCAAGGTCATCACCCTGACGCTGGAGATCTTCGCCATCATCGGCACGATTCTTTGTCTGGGCATGACGGTCATGGCCTTTGTGAATCCCCAATGGCTGCTGGAAAATGGCACGTTGACGGTCAACGGCATTGAGATCAGCAAGCCCCTGGAACTGATCGCGAACCCCTCGGTTCATCTGGCCCTCGTTTTCCTGACGGGCGCTGTTGCCACTACCCTCACGGTGCTGATGCTCCACCGCATGCACGGCATCATCGTGGAAACCATGGCGGGCAAGCCCTTCCAGCCCCGCACGGTGAAGTGGATGAAGCAGATCGGCTACTGCGCCGTGGTCATGCCCCTGGTGAGCGCGGTGATGAGCATCGTTGCCATGCTG
>JAFTPN010000078.1 GCA_017463245.1 Clostridia bacterium | reverse complement strand
TGGTCGTGCTGTGCGCGTTCCCGTTCATCGTGGGCGTGCTGGCCTTCTGTCTGAGCAAGGCAAACCCCATGTTTTCGAAGCTGCAGGCTCAGCTTGACCGAATCAACGCCATCATGCAAGAGGATGTATCCGGCATCCGCATCATCAAGGCCTGCGTACGGGAGATCTATGAAAAGGTCCGCTTCGGCAAGGCCAATGACGAGCTGATCAAAACGCAACTGCAGGTGCTGACGATCTTCGCGTTCATGAACCCTGTGGTCAACGCGCTGATGTACGTGGTGGTGACGGTCATCCTGTTGATGGGCTCGTATCAGGTGAGCGCAGGCGCAACCACGCCGGGCACGATCATGGCGGCAATCACCTACACCACGCAGCTGCTCAACGGCATCATGGGCCTGACGATGCTGTTCCAGGGCATTTCCCGCGGCGCAGCCTCCTGGAAGCGCGTGAAGGAGCTTCTGCACACCGAGCCGGAGCTCAAGGACGGCGCCTTTGCGGGTGAAACGGAAAAGCGCGGCGAGATTGAGTTCCGCGACGTGTCCTTTGCCTATCCCGGCAGCGAGCAGACGGTGCTGCGCCATATCAACCTGACCATCCATCCCGGCGAGACGGTGGCCATCATGGGCGCGACGGGCTGCGGCAAGACCTCGCTGGTGAACCTGATTCCCCGCTTTTACGACGTGACCGGCGGCGCGGTGCTGGTGGACGGCGTGGATGTACGCAAATACGATCAGACGGCGCTGCGCGATAAGGTCGCCATCGCCCTGCAGAAAAGCGAGCTGTTCAGCGCGAGCATCCGGGAAAACATTGCCTGGGGCAATTCCGAGGCGGACGATGCAACCATCTGCCAGGCGGCGAAGATCGCGCAGGCGGAGGAGTTCATTCTCACCAAGGCAGAGGGCTACGATACGCCCGTGGCTGAGCGCGGCATGAGCCTTTCCGGCGGACAGAAGCAGCGGCTTTCCATCGCCCGGGCCATCGCGAAAAACGCGGAGATCCTCATCTTCGACGACTCCACCAGCGCCCTTGACCTCAAAACCGAGGCCAATCTCTACGACGCGCTGAACGCCGCCTGTCCCGACAGCACCAGGATCATCATCGCCCAGCGCATTGCCTCCGTTAGGCGCGCAGACAGAATTGTTGTGCTGGAAAACGGCGGCGTCGCGGCCTGCGGAACCCATGACGAGCTGCTGGAGAGCTGCCCCGTTTACCGGGACATCTACGATTCCCAGCTGGGAGAGGAGGCGGAGAACCATGTCTGAAAAGCGTGATGTACGCAGCAGCTTCCCCGGCATGAGCCGCGGTCATGCCGCCCGCTTCGCAGAGGTTCAGCACGCGGAG
This sequence comes from Clostridia bacterium, assembly GCA_017463245.1. Classification (GTDB taxonomy): domain Bacteria; phylum Bacillota; class Clostridia; order Christensenellales; family Aristaeellaceae; genus UBA11524. The sequence continues at coordinate 7,865 of JAFTPN010000078.1, read as the reverse complement.
AACATCGGCGGTACCTTGAAGCGCATCTGGACGTATTTCGCCAAGGAAAAGCTGATGCTCATCAGCATGCTGTCCATCGTCGTCTTCGGGACGCTCTGCGGCGTGTATGCCCCCAGCCTGCAAAGCAAGGCCATCGACATCATCGCGGGCAGCGCACAGGTGGCGCTCCTGCGTACGGTGCTGATGATGCTGGGCGTGTACCTGATCTACGGCGTGAGTCAGCTGGTGCAGAGCCTGCTCAGCGCGCGGCTCAGTCAGCGCATCGTCAAGCGGATGCGCGAGGAGCTGTTCGGCAAGATCATCGATCTGCCGGTGAAGTATCTGGACACCCATTCCCACGGCGACGTGATGAGCCGCATGACCAACGACATCGAAAACATCTCCAACACGGTCGCCCAGGCGCTGCCGTCGCTCTTTTCCGGCGTGCTGACCATCGTCGGAACCATGGCGATCATGTTGTGGTACTGCTGGCAGCTGGCGCTGCTCAGCTGTGCAACGGTGCTGCTCACGCTGGCAGCGACGAAGTTCCTCTCCAAGAATGTCCGCAAATTCTCCCGCAAACGCCAGCAGCTGCTGGGCGAGCTTAACGGCACGGTGGAGGAGATGATCTCCGGCTACCGCACGGTCGTGGCCTACAACCATCAGGACGTGACCACGGAGGATTTCTGCCGGACCTCCGATTCCCTCACGAAGGCGGGTATCCGCACGGATGTGTTCAGCGGCGTGATGGGCCCGGTGATGAACTGCATCAGCAACATCGGCTTCGTGATCATCACGGCCTTCGGCGGGTATTTCGCATTCAACGGGCTGATCTCCGTGGGCGTGATCTCGGCGTTCATCGTCTATGCCAAGCAGTTCAGCCGCCCGATCAATGAAATCGCGCAGGTCTACGGTCAGCTTCAGACGGCCATCGCCGGTGCAGAGCGCGTGTTCCACGTGCTGGACGAACAAAGCGAGGATATGTCCGGCGACGAGCTGGCGCAAAGCACCGAGGACACCGTTACCTTCCGGAACGTGAACTTCTCCTATGTGCCAGGCCGTCCGGTGCTCAGGGACTTCTCCCTGACCGTGCCTGCGGGCAGGAAGGTGGCGTTGGTGGGCTCAACCGGCAGCGGCAAGACCACGGTAGTCAACCTTCTCATGCGCTACTACGACATGGACAGCGGCGATATCCTGATCAACGGTCAGAGCGTGAAGGACGTTTCCCGCGAAAGCCTGCGCAGGGACGTTGCCATCGTTCTGCAGGATACGGTGCTGTTTACCGACACCATCCGCAACAACCTCACCTATGCCAATGAAGGCTGCACGCAGGCGCAGCTGGACGAGGCCGTCCACATGAGCCGCTGTGAGGACATGATCCGCATGCTGCCCGATGGCTACGACACCCTGCTGACTGCCGCCGGCGCGAATATCAGTCAGGGTCAGCGCCAGCTGCTTGCCATCGCCCGGGCCTTTGTGGCCGATCCGAAGATCCTGATCCTCGACGAGGCCACCTCCAACGTCGATACCCGCACCGAAAAGGCGATTCAGGACGCGATGCAGCAGATCATGAAGGATCGCACCAGTATTGTCATTGCGCACCGCCTGTCCACCATCAGAGACGCCGACATGATCATCGTCATGGATCAGGGGCAGATCGTGGAAAGCGGAAATCACGAGGCGCTGCTGAGGCAAAAGGGCAAATACTACGACCTGTACATGACGCAGTTTGCAGGCTTTGCCACCTGATGAAAGGGGAAAACAGTGGGCGCATTTGACAGGAAGGAATACCACTTTTCCAACGAAACCGGCGATGCTGCAATCACGGTGTACAACGTTCTTCCGGGTGTGCAGGTTGCCTGTCACTCCGTCCATATGGACAGGTTTGATATCGGGCAAACGCTGCATGGCAATCTGATCGAAATCCATCACTGCCAGGAAGGACGCATTGAGCAGAAATTCTGCAACGGGCTGTTCTACCTGATGCCCGGGGACATGTCCGTGGCCATCCGCAGCCAGAGTTCCGAAAGCTACCGCTTCCCCCTGCGGCATTATCACGGCATGACCATTGCGATCAATGTGGACGCCGCGCCGGAGAGCTTCGCCGAATACCTCAACGGCGTACAGGTGAGGCCAATGGAGATTGCGCGGCGGCTATGTCAGGACAGAAGCAGCTTCGTTGCCCGGTCGGAGCGGTATGTGGAGCATATCTTTTCCGAGATGTACTCCGTACCGGAAAAGATCAGGCCGGGGTATCTGAGAATCAAGGTGCTGGAGCTGCTGATGGTGCTGGGCGAGGTCGCGCCCATTGACAGCCGCCACGCCAGAAACGCCCTTTCGCCCAGACAGGTGGAGCTGGCGCAGCACGCAGCGGACTACCTGACGCAGCATCTGGACAGCCGGGTCACCATCCCCGAGCTGGCGGAGATGCTCGGCGTGTCGGACACGACGCTCAAGAGCACCTTCAAGGAGGTATACGGCGTGCCCGTCTCCTCCTTCGGGAGGATTCAGAAGATGATGATGGCAGCCCAGCAGCTGATCCACACACGGCGCTCCATTCTGGAGATCGCGTCGGAATGCGGGTATGACAACGGCAGCAAATTCTCCGACGCCTTCCGCAAGGTTACCGGAGAAGCGCCCAGCGAATACCGCCGGGCGCATGGAAAACAGAAATCCTGACAGGCAAAGCTCCGGCAGATCGAACGGTCTGTTCGGAGCTTTTGTCATCCCATTCGGAGTCGCGCGGCCGAAGGAAATGTGGTATATTGTCTGCGCTGGCGATAAGCCGGCTATCATTAACACCATGTGTTAGGCGAGACTAACTTTGCGAGGAGTTCATGATCGTATGACAGGAAAGCTGTACGAAAAGAGCTGGTTCAGCACCGCCGTTCTGGGCGTGCTGCTGTCCATTATGTCGGCTGCATCGCTGTTCGTGGGCGTGATGGACCTGACGCCCGCCGACATTTTCCGCGGCGACACAGAGAAGCTCTGGCTGCTGCTGGTTTCGCGCCTGCCGCGCCTGCTGGCGATTCTTTGCACCGGCATGGGCATGAGCGTTGCAGGTCTGATCATGCAGCAGCTGTGCATGAACAAATTCGTATCGCCCACCACCGGTGCGACGATCTCCTGCTCCAAGTTCGGCATCCTGATGGCGCTGCTGTTCATGCAGTCCTCCACGCTGTGGAGCCGGGCGGCCTTCTCATTCGTGTTTGCCCTGCTGGGAACATGGCTCTTCGTCTGGTTCATCCAGCGCATTCAGTTCAAGGATACGGTCATGGTGCCGCTGGTGGGCATCATGTTCAGCAATATCGTCAACGGCGTGACCAGCTACTTCGCCTACCGGTTTGAGATGACACAGGCGCTGTCCTCGTGGGAGACGGGCCATTTTTCCATGGTGCTGCGTGGGCGATATGAGATCGTCTATCTGGCGCTGCCGCTGATCGTGCTGGCGTTCATCTTCTCCAATCATTTCAACATCGTGGGTATGGGCAAGGATTTCTCCCAGAACCTGGGCGTGAATTACAAATTCGTGCTGTTCCTCGGCCTGAGCATTGCAGCGGCGATCACGGCAAGCATCGTGGTGGTGGTGGGCTCCATCTCCTACATCGGACTGATTATTCCCAACATCGTCGCCATGTTCAAGGGCGACAAGATTCGCGGCACGCTGGTGGATACGGCGCTGCTGGGCGCGCTGTTTGTGCTGGTGTGCGATGTGATCGCAAGGGTTGTCATCGCGCCCTACGAGCTGCCGATCGAGCTGATCGTGGGCATCATCGGCAGCGTGCTGTTCATCGGCATCCTGTTCCGCCGACTCCGGCATGGACGCAAGGCCATCCGCGCCATTGCAAAGAAGGGTGGTGAGGCAGCATGACCACCAGAGCGCAGCGAAAAAACGTACAGAAGCTGGTCATCCTTGCGTTGCTGACGCTGATCGCCGTCGTCGCGTACATGACCATTGACGTCAATTTCAGCAAGCCCAGATTCCTTCGCTTTGCCATGGAGCTTCGCACACCCAAGCTGCTGGCCATGCTGATCGCAGCCTTTGCCATCGGCGCAGCCTCCATCGTGTTCCAGTCGGTTATCAACAATACCATCGTCACCCCATGCCTGCTTGGCATGAACGCGCTGTACACGCTGATCCATACACTGGTGTATTTTGTGTTCGGCTCAGCCAGCATCCTCGCACGAAACACCAATCTGGCCTTCGCGGTCGATCTGGTCATCATGGGCACGGTCGCCACCTTCATCTACGGCTACCTGTTTAAAAAGACCAATTACAACGTGCTGTATGTGCTGCTGATCGGCACGGTGCTGTCCTCCTTCTTCGGCAGCATCCAGTCCACGATGATCCGCGTGATGGACCCCAACGAGTACGAGGAGCTGCTGCTGAATCTGGTGGCGAGCTTCGACAATGTTCAGTCGGAGATCATCCTTGCCTGCGTACTGATCCTTACGGCGACGATCGTCCTCCTGCGCAAGGACATTGCGCTGCTGGATGTGATCACACTGGGCAAGCATCAGGCAATCAACCTTGGTGTGGACTATGACCGCACCATCCGCCGCCTGCTGATCGGCGTGACGGTCTGTATCGCTGTGGCCACCGCCATGGTCGGCCCGATCTCCTTCCTGGGACTCATTTTGGCAAACCTTGCCCGCCAGCTGATGAAGACCTATCGCCACACGCACCTGATGCTGGCGTCAGCGATGATCGGCATGATGGTGCTGGTGGCCGGGCAGTGTCTTGTGGAGCATGTATTCTCCTATGCGATCCCCGTCAGCGTATTCATCACCATCGGCGGCGGCGTGTACTTCCTGTTCCTGCTGCTGCGACAGAAGAGGTAAAGTATGAAAGTCAGTAATTTACTCAAAAAATACGACGGCAAAGCGGTCGTCGATTCCGTCAGCTTTGAGATTCCCAAGGGGAAGGTGATTTCGCTCATCGGCCCCAACGGCGCGGGCAAATCCACCGTCATGGGCATGATCTCCCGCCTGATCGCCAAGGACGCGGGCATGATCGACTTCGACAGCAAGGACATTTCCAAATGGAAGAGCCGCGAGCTTGCCAAGCGGCTGGCAATCCTGACCCAGCAGAACAACGTACAGATGAAACTGACCGTGCGCGAGCTGGTAGCCTTCGGGCGCTTCCCCTATACTGGCAGCCACCCCACACAGGCGGATCAGAAGATCATCGATCAGGCCATCGCCTACATGGAGCTGGGCGAATTTGAGGATCGCTTCATCGACGAGCTTTCCGGCGGTCAGCGTCAGCGCGCTTATATCGCCATGGTCATCGCGCAGGACACCGAGTACATCCTGCTGGATGAACCCACCAACAACCTGGACATCTACCATGCCACCAACATGATGAAGATCGTCCGCCGCCTGTGTGATGAGCTGGGCAAAACCGTCATTCTGGTGCTGCATGAGATCAATTACGCTGCATTCTATTCCGACTACATCTGCGCCTTCAAGGATGGCAGGATCGCAAAGTTCGGCCCCGTATCCGAGGTCATGACCAAGGAAACGCTGTCAGAGATCTACAAAGTGGACTTTGAGATCCTTCAAGTTGAAGGCAAACCCCTGACCATCTATTATTGATTGTTAAGCGGGAAGCACGGGGTGGATGCATACGCCCTGCAATGCCCGCCTGATGATACCACCGGAGGGTTTCCGGAATTTCAGTACTTTATTCATAAAGGAGAATGTCGTATGAAGAAGCTGTTTTCTCTGCTGCTGGCCGTGATGTGCCTGCTGACCTCTGCCTGTGCTTTTGCTGAGGCGGAAATGCCCGAGACGATCGTGATCGAGTGCGTCGACGCCAATTCCGAGAAGATCGAAGTGGAAGTTCCGTATGACGCTCAGCGCATCGTTGTGCTGGATATGTCCTGCCTTGATATTCTGACCAGCCTCGGTCTGGAAGACCGCATCGTCGGCTGTGTTTCCTCCTCTCTGGATTATCTGCAGCCCTATGCCGCCGCTGAGGGCGTTGTGAATGTCGGTACGGTCAAGAATTTCGATCTGGAAGCCATCATGGAGTGCGAGCCCGACATCATCTTCATGGGTGGCCGCGGCGCGAAGGACTATTACGAGAACCTGTGCAAGATCGCGCCGGTCATCCGCATCGTCACCGATTCCGAGCTGGGTCTGGTGGAAAGCGTGACCGTACATGCCAAGGAACTGGCCTCCATCTGGGGCCTTGAGAGTGAAATCGACGCCAAGGTCGCCGGCTTCGAAGCGCGCATTGCCAGGCTGCAGGAGTTTGCAGCGGGCAAGACCATGATTCTGGGCATGTGCAGCGGCGGCGGCTTCAGCGTCATGGGCGACACGGGCCGCTGCTCCATCATCGGCACCGAGATCGGCTTTGACAACATTGGCGTGAAGGACAACGTGGACACCGCCACCCATGGCGATGAGGCTTCCTTTGAGTACATCGTATCCATGAACCCCGAGTACATCTTCGTCATGGATCGCGACGCCGCCACCGGCACCAATCCTTCCGCCAAGACCGCGAAGGAGATCATGGAGAACGAGCTGGTGATGTCCACCGAAGCCTACAAGAACGGCAACCTGATCATCCTCTCCCGTCCGGACGTCTGGTACACCGGCGAGGGCGGCATCACCGCGCTGGACATGATGCTGCAGGATCTGGAGAATGCCCTGCTGGCCGAATAAGCTCATCCCCACCATGTCACATAAGAAAACAGCGGCCGGGCGTGGTTCCTGCCGCTGTTTTTCTTCGTTCGCCGCTGTTCATCGTGCATACCTTTTCCTTCATCATCCTTCAGCTGGTATTCCATTGCCGCAAAAGCACCTCAAGTTTACAAAATCGTCTTGCACACAACACATTGTATCAATATAATGTAGTGCAGGCGAAAGCCAATAAAGAAAAGGAGGGGACTGAAAATGAAGCATCGCAGAATTGCGTTTGCACTGGCATTGCTGCTGGGCGCAACGGCGTTGTTATCCGGTACCCTTCTGATTCTCCACGATGGCCACGAATGCCATCAGACAGCATGCCCCCTCTGTACAGGGTTAATCCAAGGCCTTGAGCTGCTGCGTATGCTTGCCATTCTGGCAGGCGTCGGGCTGCTGATCAGCATGCGAAGCCTTGCTTCTTCATGCCTGTCGGAGAATCGGTATCTTCCGGATTGGACGCCCGTCCGACGGAAAGTCAAACTGCTGAATTGATTTCTTCTGTTTTGTCGCATCACATCAAAACAGAAGGAGAACTGAATGTGAACATCTATTCGTCAAGAATGCAGGGCTTATGCTTCGTCTCTTCTGTTTTGAAGCCACATTTCGATCAAGACAGAAGGAGAACCGAACATGATTCGCATAGAAAACCTGCGAAAGCATTTTACCGACGAATCGGACATTGCATACCGTGACCTGACCTTTGAGGACGGTAAGTCCTATGTGCTGCTTGGTGCGTCTGGCTGCGGCAAATCCACGCTGCTGCACATGATCTCCGGCGCGCTCTCGCCCACCAGCGGACGAATCCTCATCAACGGCAAGGATATGGCGGCAGCGCCCCAGCGCGAAAAGGACGCTTTCCGCATCGCCAAGATCGGCTACATCTTTCAGGATTTCAAGCTGATCGACGAAATGACCGTTCAGGACAACATCGACGTGCTGAAGCTGGAAAAGGTAGATGTAACCCGCATGGACGCGCTGCTGGAGCAGCTTGGAATCCTCAAGCTGAAGAAGCGTCAGGTATCCCGCCTGTCCGGCGGTGAAAAGCAGCGTGTAGCCATCGCCCGCGCGCTGGTCAAGCAGCCGGAGATCATCCTTGCGGATGAACCCACCGGCAACCTGAATTACGCCATTGGCCGCACCATCACCGAAGCGCTTCTGGAGGCAGGCAAGGGCAGAACGCTCATCTGCGT
>JAFTPN010000077.1 GCA_017463245.1 Clostridia bacterium | reverse complement strand
GTCAGCACGGTGTAAACCCCAACATCAAGCAGCGTAACGATTGCGTCCTCTCCGCGCTTCTCCACGCGGGCGGGAAGGCTGGGATGGTAGCAATGCTCGTTTTTGAACCAACCATCAAAATAAATGCCGCGCTCCATAGAATTTCTGCAGGCTCTTCTGTGTTGCTGGGAAGAGATTTCGCCTCTGTGGAGGCGACCAAAGGGCTTTCCGATACTCAACATCGCTCATCGCTTTGCCTTCGGCAACTCCCCACAGGGGAGTCGCTCTTTCGCAATGCCCTTTGGAAACCTTCGGTTGCATGCAAGTAACAATTTGTTTTTTTCCACTCCTTGCAGATATCCGTAAACGGCCCCGGCAGCCTGAGCTGGCATCGGGCGGTGGGCGCAGAGCGCACCCGGGTGCCGGGCGCAGCCACGCGGGCGGCGCTGATGGTCCTTTTCCCAGAAGTCGAACATGGTGCCATCGGGCAGCCGGGCATTGAGATTCTTGTCCATTTGCGATAACCTCCTTGCGGATCCTGACGCAGAAATCATGTGGTTTGACTTGAACGATGAGCTGTTAGCTATATCATAAAGAAAAGCGCAACATGACCGAAATCATGTTGCGTTTTGTCCCAAAGGGATGGTTTGTTTTTACTTGGTGATGGTCTTGGGGGCGTACTTGACCTCCAGCTCTTCGACCTCTTCATAGGCGGCCAGCTCGGTGTTGGCAGCTTCCAGCTCAGCCTTGACGGTCTCCAGCTCAGCCTTCACGGCGGCCAGCTCGGTGGCGGCGGCAGCGGCATCAGCCTGAGCAGCGGTCTGCGCATCGGTCAGGGCAGCGGAGGCAGCCTCAGACTTGGTGGTCAGGTCGGCCACGGAGGTTTCCAGGGTGGTCTTCTCCTCGGTGAGGGTGGCCACGGAGGTCTCCAGGGCAGCCTTGTCAGCGGTGAGGGTGGCGATGGCGGCGTCCTGCTCGGCAGCCGTGGTGGCGGCGGCTTCGATCTGGGCGGTCAGGTCAGCAATGGAGGCTTCCAGGGTGGCCTTCTCGGCGGTCAGGGCGGCGATGCTGCCTTCGGCCTCGGTCTTGGCGGTGTTGGCGGTTTCCAGGGCGGTGGCCGCATCGGTGTTGGCGGTGGTCAGGTCAGCAACCTGGGTCTCCAGGGTGGCAGACTTGGCGGTGGCTTCCTCCAGGGAGGTGGTAGCTTCCTTCAGGGCGTTTTCAGCCTCGGTCAGGCTGGCCTGCAGGGCCTCCTTCTCGGCAGCGGTGGTTTCCCACTGGGTGCGGCTGGCGGCCAGGTCGGCGGTGAGAGTGTCCACCTGGCTCTGCAGGCTGGAACGGGCGGAGAACAGGGAGATGCACAGGATCACAGCCACCAGCAGGCAAACGCACAGGATGATGAGTTCAACGGGCTTTTTCTTGGTCTGGGACATAGGGGAAACCTCCTTCTTCATTTTGTCAACGATTGATCACACGCCACGCGTGTTGAATCCACTTTTATTGGAGCTGCTCCTTCAGCTGCTGCTCCTGCAAACGCAGCGCTTCCACCTCGGCCATAAGGGCGGCCTCCTGCTCCTTCAGGGTAACCACTTCGGCCTGAACGGCTTCTGCCTGCTCCAGCAGGGCGGCATTCTCGCCTCTCAGCGCCTTGCGCTGGGCGCGCAGGTCGGTCTCGGTGACAACGGCTGCGGCGGCAAGAGGTTCCATCTCCGCCACCTGGGCAAGCACCACGGGCAGCTCAGCGGCTACCTGGTTGTATTCATACTGCTGTTTCACCTCGCGCTGGCGGCTGGTGTCCAGGCTGAGGGTCAGGTCGGCCACCTGAAAGCGCAGCTCGTATTGAGAGGCGGCAAACCACGCAAGCACGGCGCAGGTGAGGAACATCACCGTGACGAACACGGATTTGAACCAGCCCGGCATATGCATGGATGCACCCACTCCCTTCACGCTCATTGTATACTTTAGCTTATTGTAGCATACCTGTGCCAAAATGAAAAGAGTTTTTGCACATGAGATGTTTTGGTTTGCGCATCGCTCTTGCATCGGGGGCGCAGGTAGTGTAAAATGTTATTTGTGAAATTATTCGATATTTGGAAAGGAGAGATCCTCTTTGACGAAGCTTGACATGGATCTGCTGGAGATCCTGCGGGAAGATTGCCGCCTGCCCCTGGAAAAGCTGGCTGTGATGACCGGCGCAACGGTGACCGAGGTGGCAGAGGCCATCGACAATATGGAGAAGGAGCGCATCATTCTGCGCTACAGCCCCACCATCAACTGGGATCTGACCGACCGTGAACGTGTGGAAGCCATGATCGAGGTGCGGGTCACCCCCCAGCGCGACATGGGCTTTGATGCTGTGGCCAAGCGCATCTATCGCTTTGAAGAGGTCAAAAGCGTATACCTGATGAGCGGCGCCTACGACCTGCTGGTGCTGGTGGAAGCCCGCACCCTGAAGGAACTGGCTATGTTCGTATCCGACAAACTCTCCACGCTGGAAATGGTCACCGGCACGGCCACCAGCTTTGTTTTGAAGCGCTACAAGGAAGAGGGCGTGATCTTCGACACGGAGAAGTCTGATAACCGGCTGGTGATCAGCCCGTGAAGTACGACCGCTATCTGAACCCCGATATCGCTGCTGTGCCGCCCAGCGGTATCCGCCGCTTTTTCGACCTGGCCTCCACCATGAAGGACGCCATTTCCCTGGGTGTGGGCGAGCCGGACTTTATCACGCCCTATCATATCCGCAATGCGGCCATCAACTCCATTGTGGATGGCGAGACCCAGTATACCCCCAACCGGGGTCTGCTGTCCCTGCGCAAGGAGATCAGCTGGTATCTGGAGCATCGCTACCAGACCTGCTATAACCCGGAAACGGAGATTCTTGTCACCGTGGGTGCCAGCGAGAGCATCGATGTGGCGCTCCGGGCGCTGGTGTCCCCAGGGGACGAGGTGCTGGTGCCCGAACCCAGCTATGTGTCCTACAGCCCCAGCGTGATCTTTGCCGGGGGCAAGCCCGTGGGCGTGGAAACCACCCAGGAGACCGGCTTCCGCCTCACGCCGGACAAGGTGCGCGCGGCCATCACCCCCCGCACCAAGGCGCTGATTTTGCCCTATCCCAACAACCCCACCGGCGGCATCATGGAAAAGGCCGACCTGGAGGCCCTGGCGCAGGTGGTGCGGGAGACCGGCATCATCGTCATCAGCGACGAGATCTATTCCGAGCTGACCTACGGCGGCTTGCAGCACGTGTCCTTTGCCTCCCTGCCCGGCATGTGGGATTACACACTGACCATCAACGGCTTCAGCAAGTCCTTTGCCATGACGGGCTGGCGCGTGGGCTACATCTGCGGCCCGGCAGAGATCATCAGCGTGCTGAACAAGATCCACCAGTACGGCATCCTGTGCGCACCGCGCCAGGGTCAGGTGGCGGCGCTGGAGGCGCTGCGGGTAGGCCGTGAGCGCAACTATGAGGATGTGACCCACATGCGGGAGAGCTACGACCGCCGCCGCCGGCTGATGGTGGATGGCTTCCGCAGCATGGGTCTGGAGTGTTTCGAGCCCCTGGGCGCATTCTATGTGTTCCCGTCCATCAAAAAGACGGGCATGACCAGCGAGGGCTTCTGCGAGGGACTGCTGAATGCCAAGAAGGTGGCCTGCGTGCCCGGCACAGCCTTCGGCCCCTGCGGCGAGGGTCACATCCGCTGCTCCTATGCCACCGCCATCGACAAACTGAACATTGCCCTGGACAAGATGGCCGACTACCTGGCCACCCTGTAATACGGAGGAAACCATGCGTAAATACCTACTGCTGCTGTTGGCGCTTTTGCTGGCGCTTGCCTGCACCGCCACGGCAGAGGACGAGGAATTCTCCATCGAAGATATCCTTTCCGGCGTAAAGCCGGAGGTGGTGGAGAAGACCATCGTGCAGCCCACGCCGGAACCCTCGGCAGCCGTGGAAGAGGAGGAAGCCTCCATCTACGAGCCGGACGGCTCCATCCTCATCACCCTGTCCGCTCTGGGGGATTTCAGCCTGGGCGGCGACCTGTACGAGGCAGAGCTGGCCAAGCAGAACAGCAACATCCACTTCCCCCTGCGGAACATTGGCGAAACGCTGACGCAGGACGATGTGACCCTCATGAATCTGGAAAGCGCCGTGGATGCCCAGGTGCTGACCCAGGGCAGCGTGGAGGCTGTGTCCCTGGGGAACGACGGCGTGCTGGCGCTGGACGAGAATGCCCAGCAGGAGCTGAAGCAGACCATGAGCCTGGCTGGCATCGCCTATGCCCAGAATGCCGAGGTGGGCGTGAAGGAGATCAAGGGCATCCAGGTGGCTATGCTCAGCTATTCCTGCCTGGAGGACTTTGACCGGGTGGTGAGCCGCATCCCCCAGGACGTGGCTGCCGCCAGGACGCAGTATCCCATTGTGATCGTCAGCTTCCATTGGGGAAGGGAGAACACCTACATTCCCGATGAGCAGCAGGTGCTGCTGGGTCGCCTGGCGGTGGACAGCGGCGCAAGCCTGGTGCTGGGTCACCACAGCCGCCGCATTCAGCCCATTGAGTATTACAAGGGCGCTTACATCTGCTATTCCCTGGGCAGCTTTTGCTACACGGGGGAGGATAAGCCCAGCGACATGAGCAGCTACATCTTCCAGACCCGCTTCCGCATGCGGGACGGCCTGGTGGAGGCGGACGGCTTCCGCATCCTGCCCATCCGCATTTCCAGCCGCACCGACAGAAACGACTTCACCCCATCCCTGCTGGACAAGGCCACCGCGGTGGACAGCATTCTGAACACCCTGCGGGAGAATGGCAGCACCTTGCAGTTTGCGGTGGAGGATTATCCGCTGACATGGTAAAGGAGAAACACACATGACCTACCCCAACTGGTTTGCCCGCATTGGCATCAGCGATGAAGAAGCCCGCGCCAGGGTGCAGGAGACCTTCAACACCATTTTCTGCGACCCGGAGGAGAAGTTCTACCACGATGTGGATGCGGACAGCGGCTGCATGGAGGATACCGGCAACATCGACGCCCGCACCGAGGGCATGAGCTACGGCATGATGATGGCCGTGCAGATGGATCGCCAGGATCTGTTTGACAAGCTGTGGTGCTTTGCCAAGCGGTATATGCACCACGAAACGGGCAAGTACGAGGGCTATTTTGCCTGGTCGGTGCAGCTGGACGGCAAGCACAATGCCGAAGGCCCCGCCCCCGATGGCGAGGAATACTTCGCCATGGCGCTGTTCATGGCTGCCGCCCGCTGGGGCGATGGCAAGGGCATCTACGATTACACCGCCCAGGGACAGGACATCCTGCGGCATTGCGTCCATCAGCACGAAATGGTGGAGGGCGGCCACCCCATGTGGGAGGCGGAGAACCACTTCATCAAGTTTGTGCCGGAAACGCCCTATTCCGATCCCAGCTACCACCTGCCCCATTTCTACGAGCTGTTTGCCCTGAAGGCTGACGAGTGCGACCGTCCCTTCTGGAAGGCGGCAGCCCAGGCCAGCCGGGAGTATCTGGTATTCAGCGCCCATCCGGAAACGGGCATGAGCCCTGAATATGCCGAATACGACGGCACGCCCCGGCTGATGTTCGGCAAGCCCTACGCCTACTACTCCGATGCCTACCGTGTGGTGATGAACATCGCCCTGAACCATCTGTGGTTTGGCGGCAGCAAGGAGCTGGCAGCCATTGCCACCCGGCTGCAGAACTTCTTCCACGGTATTGCAGAAGCGGACTACGCCGCCTACGACCTGGATGGCACCGCCCACGATGAGCCCGCCATGCACCCGGTGGCCATCACCGCCGTGCTGGGCGCAGCGTCCATTGCCAGCACAAGCCCCTATGTGGACGAGTACCTGCGCAATTTCTGGAACACGCCCCTGCGCAAGGGCAAGCGCCGCTACTACGACAACTGCCTATACTTCTTCTGCCTGCTGATGCTGGCGGGCGAGTATAAGCCCTACATCTAATCATTTTGCAGCACCTTGCGGGGTGCTGCTATTTCGTGCTATAATGCGGGCAAATGACACGTTGCCATATGAAGGAGGCTGCTTATGTCCTCGTATATCACCTATGAAATGTTTGGTGCGCTGGGCAATGGCGTTGCCGATGATCTGCCTGCTATCGTAGCGGCGCATGCCGAGGCCAACCGGCTGCATCTGCCGGTGAAGGCCAGGCCGGGCGCTGCTTACTACCTTTCTCCCAAGGGGCTGACGGCCACCGTCCAGACTTCCACCGACTGGACGGGTGCGAAGTTCATCATTGACGATGTGGGGTGCGAGTGTATTACCGCGCCCATCTTTCACGTCACTTCGGCCAAGCAGCCCCTGCCCCTGGATGTGAAGTCCATGCACGACGGTCAGACCCAGCTGGACAATCCCTACGGCTGCGACCTGTTTGTGGTGGTGAAAAACGAGCGGCACATGGACTACATCCGCAAGGGGCTGAACCAGGACAACGGCCATCCCCGCACGGATGTGTTTGTGCTGGGGACGGACGGCAGATTGTCCTCGCCCCTGTCCTTTGATTTTGATGAGATCACCAGCATCTGCGCCTATCCTATCGATGCAGAGCGTCTCACCCTCACCGGGGGCGAGTTCACCACCATTGCCAACCAGGCGGAGTCCAAATACAACTACCACTTCCGCAACATTCAGATCACCCGCTCCAATGTGGAGGTGAGCAGCATCACCCACCTGGTCACCGGGGAAATGGATCACGGTGCGCCCTACATCGGCTTTGTGCGGCTGGAAAACTGTGCCCGGGTCACCGTGCGGGATTGCATTTTCACGGCGCACCGCATCTATGGTACCATCGGCAGAGCGGGGCTGCCCGTCCCCATGGGTTCCTATGATATTCGCGCCGACCGCACCGCCAGCCTGTGCTTCCTCCGCTGCACCCAGATCACCGACATCCATGACAGCCGCTACTGGGGGCTGATTGCCACCAATTTCTGCCGCGACCTGATCTTTGAGGACTGCTGCTTTTCCCGCTTCGACGCCCACATGGGCGTGAGCAACTGCACCCTGCGCCGCTGCCGCCTGGGCTGGCAATGCCTGAACGCCATCGGCAACGGCAGCTTCCTCATTGAGGACACCGAGGCCTATGGCGACGCCTTTGTGAACCTGCGGGAGGACTACGGCTGCACCTGGCGGGGGGATGTGACCATCCGCAACTGCACCTGGCTGCCCCGCAGCCAGCGCCGTGCGGTGTTCAGCGGAAACAACGACGGCACCCACGACTTTGGCTACCCATGCCACATGCCCAATGTGACCATCGACGGCCTGACGGTGCAGGAAACCGCCACGGACGCTGCGCCGCTGTACATCTTCAACGACTATCTTGGCCATGGGGCAGCCCACCAGCCCCACAAGCCCATCCCGCCGGAATGGGTGAAGGTGCGTTGCATCCACACTACCCGCCCCGTGGCGCTGTGCCAGGAGCCTGCGCTGATGCCGGACACAGAATATACCGCAGAATGAGAAAAGCACCCATTCCATATGGAATGGGTGCTTTGGCTAATCCGGTCTATTATGATACAAGGGACGATTACACCTGTTCTCACGGGATAGAGCGTCTTTGCTTCATCCTTTCAATCTGCCAGTGCTTCAACCGCCACGATGCGGCCTTCGCCCTACGGATTGGCGTATTCTTCGCCGATCTCGCCGTCCAGAGCGCCGGTGATGTAGTTGATCAGCACCTGATTGTCCAGCGCCACTTCATCCAGCAGCAGTGTGCAGTCATCGAACATCGTCATACCGTCACCCTGATACTTCCGCCAGCGCAAACCGGACAGCAGCAAACAAATCGACATGATCAGCGCAAAATGCGTTTCATCCACCGGACCTCATTCATATTCCTATATCATAAATTGGGAATCAATTCTCACAATACTCCTCCAGCGTCCATCCGGTTTCATGGATGATGGCTGCAGCCTCCAGCCCGACGTAGCGATAATGCCACGGCTCGTAGTCAATCCCGGTAATCGATTCCTTTCCCTCCGGATAGCGGAGAATAAACCCGTATTCCCAGCAATGCTCTTCGAGCCATGCGAACTGCTCGGTGCTTTCAAAGCTGCCGTCGTCGCTGTATGCGGTCACATCAAACGCCATGCCCGTCTGGTGTTCGCTGTATCCCGGCTCCTGCGCGATGTTTTCCGCAGAGTCTGCAAAGATCTCCGCCTGCTTTTCCGCGCTGCGGTAGCCGCTGGTGAGGATAAAGCCGTTGAGTTCCTCATCCTCCGCCTGCTTGAACATCCGGTTTGCGGCCTCAAAGGTCTCGCGTTCCAGATACAGATCGCTGCTTGCCAGGAGGAAATGGCGTTTCTGTTCAAAGAGGTTTACCAGTTCGCCCGGCTCATAGCCTTCAGGCAGCGGATTCTGTGCATTCACCAGCAGCACATGCGGTCTGTCCGCTTCCGCCCATGCTGCATGGGCTTTCATACCGCTCAAATGGTTCCAAGCAGCTATGCCGCCCAGCGTCACGACCAATGCCAGACACAGCGCCGTCCAACCAATAATTTTTCTTTTGTTATTCATGATTATCTCACATCAGTTCCATATGTATAAGCAGCTGCATTCTTGTGATCATTGTCTGCTCAATGATTACTGAAAGTTGGCGATCACAGCATGCCTTCCGCCTTCACACAGATTGAGAAGGTTTCCATTACCGCCTCATCGTAGAAAATGCAGATTATTTCAGCAATTCGTACAGCTCGTAAACACGCTCTTGCGTCAGCTTTGCAGCCTCGGTGTTCACAACCAGCGCGTACATGGAGCCACCTTCATACTCCTTGCCGGCAGCCTCAACAGCAGCCTCCAGGTCCGTTTCCCACGCGCTCTGTTCGGCAGTCAGCTTCTCCATGTCTGCCTCGGGCAGGGTCTTCGCCGCCTCGTCCAGCAGATGGTTCAGCGCCTCGTCCCACAGCGCGCGCAGCTCTTCGGACAGCTGATTCATGCTGGTCTGCGTCAGATCATCCTGTTCCAGGGATGCCTTGATGGCGTCTGCCTGTTCCTTGGCAGAGGTCAGGTACTCTTCCGTGGTCTTCCAGATGGCGACAATCACATGGTCGGTTTCCGCACAGGCGTACGCTGCCAGCTCCTCGGTGGAAAGCGGATCAACGCAGGAGGTGTACTCGCGCAGCACCATGTGATAGCCTTCAAACAGCTCAAAGCACAGCACGCCCTCTTCCTCCACGCAGGT
Organism: Clostridia bacterium; assembly: GCA_017463245.1. Lineage (GTDB taxonomy): Bacteria > Bacillota > Clostridia > Christensenellales > Aristaeellaceae > UBA11524. The sequence goes on along the minus strand of JAFTPN010000077.1, from coordinate 12,491 downwards.
TTCGGAGGTCTCCATGGTATTCACATCATACTCATAGACCATCCAGCCGGCAAAGACCTTGCCCTCTGCGGTCATGGAGGCAATGCGATCCAGCTCCAGCACCTCGCCGAAGGTCTGGCCGGGTTCAACCGTCGCCACGCTCCAGTTGGTTTCGTACTGTTCCTCTTCACCGTTGATCAGCATGGTTCCCTCGCCGCTGATGAGGGTGACGCTGGGCATCACAACCGTTTCTTCCTCATAGGGGGCAAAGTATTCCTCGGCGGGAACGCTGGCCCACTTGGCCACATACATCACGCTCTGCTCGGGCACGGTCAGGGTCAGCAGCTCTTCGGTAGAATAAATCTGATCGGTGATCGGGCTGTACTCCACGGATTCAAAGCCGTCTTCATCGGTGGTGATGATCAGGGCGACCTCCATCCAGCCCTCGAACTCGTCGCCTTCCAGCACGGGTTCGACGGACAGCACGTCATTGTTCTTCAGCACATCGCCGATGGTCTGACCCGGCGTGCCGATCATGCCGACGCCGCCGGTCTCATAGGCTTCTTCTGTCCAGGCAACGTTCAGCATGCCGCCAATCTCCATGTAGCCTTCCAGCGACACATCCACCTGGTTCTCTTCCTCAGCCAGGCAAGCGCCGGTGAGGAGCAGGCAAAGCACAGTCAAAAGGGCAAGCAGGTTCTTCTTCATAATACAGTTCCTCCTTCAAATGTTAGCATACTATGTTCTTTTTGATACCTTCGCTCATAGTGGATCCTCTATTTCGATAGGTATTACTGAGAGAGGAATTATGAACTTAGAATTGCGTGCTCCGCATATCGGGCACACTTCAAGTGCGGCATCACACAGGTGCCTTTCGGGAAAGTCCCATTGTTGCTTCATTTCAGCTGGAGCAACACCGCCGGACACCTGTTCCAGCTCGTCGTCGTTGATTTCCGCGTTCTTTCTGATCTCTTCGCTCATGGTGAAACCTCCTTCTTTATTCTTTTTATCGGCTCTTATTTGCCGATCTGGATGCCGTACTGTTCGCAGAACCAGCCGTCCAGCGTGAATTCAAAATCAGCGCTTTCGCCCGCGATGACCATCGAGAAGGAGCCGTTCAGGTCATGCAGCTCCACGGAGGCGAACATATCCGGCTCCACCGTGGCGACGATCTTGCCCTCGTTGACAAGGGCCATCTTGAAGTTGCCGCCGTTGATGTAGAAGTTCGTCAAATCCATGGTGAAATCGGAATTGAAAAGGAAGTTCGTGGTGAATACCTCATACACGCCGGAGAACTTGCCGGAGGAGAAGGTGATGCCATCGTGGAGGATGCCGCTGGAGCGCTTCACGTTCAGCGAGCCCAGATCCTGATTGATGATGTTCTCATCGGTGATGGTGACCAGGGCGTAGTTGTCCGGGCCATTGGCGTCCTCGATGTGCTCAAAGTCGTCGGTCAGCAGCGCATAGGCGAAATAGACGACGATCGCCACGGCCATGATGATCCAGAGGATGTTCTTCTTCTGCAGGTTTTTCTTTTCACTCATGTTGATTCTCCTCATTCTTCTGTTGTTGTGCACCGGCGTGTTGATTGACACACACGGCCGCATCTTTCCCTGATTTGTCATGATCCGCATCCACCATTGTTTGGCTGGGCTTGCGGGTGCGCCGCCAGCGGTGTGTCACATGAGCTCTGTGCCCGGGCGGGTGGTATTACCGACCATCAGAAAGCCGATTTCGTAGCGCCTGGAACCGCAAACAGTACAATACCAGCCTTCTCCCTCTGCGCCTTTGCGATATTCGTGCAGAACACTCGCACCGCACAATGGGCACTTACGAGTGGTTCGATCACCAATCTTCGCGCCGCCAACCACATTGTCCAGCTGGTCGTCGGTCAGTTCGATGGTCTCCTGGGGCTTCTTGTTCTTTTCACACATCTTTCATTTCCTCCTTGCTATTGTTTGGCTGGGCTTGCGGGGGCACCGCCAGCGGTGTGTCACATGGATACTGTGCCCGGGCGGGTGTTATTAGCGACCATCATAAGGCCGCTAATATGTCTGGAACCGCAAACAGTGCAGTACCAGTCTACTCCCTCTGCGCCTACGCGATATTCGTGCAGAACATCGCCGCACTTTTTGCAACTCTTCATCCACTTGGCTTTATTATTATACATTTTGCAATAACCACAAGATTCGTTCGTGCCGAGTTCCTGAAGACAGACAGTACATATTGTACTCTCGTCGCCACCCCCCGCGGCCTGTTCCAGCTCGTCGTCGGTCAGTTCGTTCATCCGGATCATTTTCTTTTCATGCTCCATGATGAAGCCTCCTTTATCTCGTGATGACAGGACGCAGCAAGGCACTATAATTATCATTCCAGTACTTCTTGCCGCAAACAGTGCAATACAACTCTCCGCCACGATATTCGTGCGGAACCTTCTGCTTGCAATTGGAGCATTCCCGCATCTTCGTGTCTCCATCAGCGCCGCCTGCAACGTCTTCCAGCTGGTCGTCGGTCAGTTCGATGGTCTCCTGGGGCTTCTTGTTCTTTTCGCACATGGTTTGGTTCCTCCTTGCTATTGTTTGACTGGGCTTGCGGGGGCACCGCCAGCGGTGTGTCACATGGATACTGTGCCCGGGCGGGTGTTATTAGCGACCATCAGAAGAACATCATAACGTCGAGCCCATATCTTGAACCGCAAACAGTGCAATACCAGCCATCGAAGCGAAGCTCGTGCAAAACATCGCCGCACTTCTCGCAATGCCGCTTCGCCTTGTTTTTATTATTATACGTTTTGCAATAATCACAAGATTCGTTCGTGCCGAGTTCCTGAAGACAGCAAGCACATATTGTACTCTCGTTGCCACCCCCCGCAGCCTGTTCCAGCTGGTCGTCGGTCAGCTCGGCAGCCTCAAGGGGCTTCTTGTTCTTTTCACACATGGTTTGGTTCCTCCTTGTTTTTGTTCGGTCAATGCTTTCCGGCTGGTCGTCGGTCAGTTCGACAGCGGCTTAATTATCTCCCAACTCCTCTTGATAATTTGATAGCAAGTCGGACAAGAAACGTTCGTGCCGAGTTCCCGATGACAGCAAGCACAAATTGTTCTCTTGTTGCCACCCCCCGCGGCCTGTTCCAGCTCGTCGTCGGTCAGTTCGGCAGGCTCAAGGGGCTTCTTGTTCTTTTCACTCATTTTTTCAGTTCCTCCCTCATGCTGCTGGGGTATACACTGACGATCAGGAGAGGTCTACGTTCATCGCCGCAAACAGTGCAATACGCCTCTTCGCCACGCCATTCGTGCAGAACTGTCCGCTTGCAGTTGGAGCAGTACAACATATTCGTGTCTCCATCAGCGCCGCCGGCAACGTCTTCCAGCTGGCCGTCGGTCAGTTCGGCAGGCTCAAGGGGCTTCTTGTTCTTTTCGCACATCTTTCAGTTCCTCCTTGTTTTTCTTTGCCTGTTTATACGATGCAGTTCCTCCAATGGTATCATGCAGATGCAAAATTATTTTTCTTCCTTGGTCACATACAGCGTCAGATCCTGGGTGGTATCAGCGCCGCCCTCATAGACCTGGGTGCATTCCGGGTCCGTGTAGAACGCCTTGTAGTCCAGGTTGTAATAGATGCGTGCAGAATCGCCGCGAGCGGTATTCACCGAATAGACCGTCTCATTTTCAGTGCCGGGCTCTGCCACAATGCTAACGGTGCGGTGATCCCCCTTGGGATTCATGCGATCGAAAAGCTCCTGCGCCTGCGCAGGGCGCTCGACATCATACTCCACATTCGAAGCCGTCTTGTACGCGGCAGTTCCATCCGGCGCATAGACTGTATAGCTGCCGCCAAGGTAACGAAGGGTCTGCATGTCCACTTCGTAAATGAATTCGCCGTAACTCCCTTCGATTTCTTCGCCGTAATACTGCTCAGAAGTCCGGGTTTTCACAATGAGCTTTTCTCCATCCGGCACGACTTCTACGATCTCCTCCTCAGGAGAATACATGATCAGCCCCGTCGTCCACTCAAGGTCGGGCTCCACGCCGACATAGAGGCGGACGGCAAATGTCCCCTCCTTGATTTCGCATAGCTGTCCATTGGCATATACGGTGACAGAATTGGGAAGATAGGTATAAAAGAGTTCGCTGTCGGCATAGGTGTTTCCGGAGTACTCCCCGTTGTAATCGTAATGCATACAGTAGCTGCTGCAGCTTTCCAGCAGCTTTTCATGGCTGTTCGCTTCGGCGAGCATTTCAAGGGTCACCGCTTCCGGAGAAACGGCAGTTTCGGCCAATGCGGGTGCTGCAAAAAGCGCCAGCATCGCAAGGAGCAGGGTCAGGCAGCTAATGGTTCTCGTGTTCTTCATGGTGGAAACCTTCCTTTCTGCTTTTTCGATAGATATTTTTGTTTCTTCAAGCGCCCATGCTCAGCCTCAGGCTGGCAAGCGCCTTTTTATGGATCACCTTGGCATTGATGTAGGACATGCCCATCATCTCCGCCGCTATTTTCAGCGTGTGCCCCATGTAGTAGTGCAGCACGATCAGTTCGCGCTCCTTTTCCTTCAGGGCAAGGAGCGCATCCGCTAGCGCGTCCAGCGCATCGTCGGTCAGATCGGGCGAGGGAGCTTCGCCGCCCATGTAGTCGGCAAACTCCACCATCGTCCGCCGGGTGCGGAAGTGATCCGTCACCGTGTTGCGGGTGATGGTATACACCCAGGTGGACAGGGCGGCCTTTGCCGGGTCGTAGCTGTCCAGCTTCTGCACGACCTTGAGGAACACGGCGGAAACCAGTTCCTCCGCATCGTGAGGATTGCTCACCTTCCCCCGCACATAGGCAAGCACCTTGGGATAGAATTCCTGGTAGACGGAATCTGCACAGAGATCATTCAAGCAGGTCATCATTTGTCCCAATCCTTCCACGGGGAGGGGAGAGGCTCGCTTTCGCCCGCCGCGCTGACCATTTCCAGATCTTCATCGGACAACGCGCCGGTATAGCGGCTTTCCACATCGGCGATCACCGCCGCCAGCTTCCTGCTGCCGGAAAAACGCTGAAAATCAAACAGCTGGGTCAATTTCTGTTCCATATGGCGCCTCCATGATGTTTTGTTTTTTGTCTGTTGATACGATGCTTTGGGGGAAAAGGTATAGTCCTTCCGAAAAAAACTTTACGCATCCAGCCGCTGGCGCTCCACCAGCTCGGCAAACCTGCCGCCCAGCGCGATCAGCTCATCATAGGTGCCGTCCTCCACAATCCGTCCCTTTTCCAGATAAACGATCCGGTCGCAGGCGCGGATGGTGGAAAGGCGATGCGCGATCACAATGCGGGTGCATTTGAGCTTTTCCAGCGAATCGGAGACCGTTTTCTGGGTGATGTTATCCAATGCGGATGTCGCCTCGTCAAACATGAGGATCTTCGGCTTGGGGGCGATGGCGCGGGCGATCATCAGCCGCTGGCGCTGCCCGCCGGAGATGCCGCCCGAGCCCTCGGCGATGATGGTATGCATGCCCATAGGCATCCGGCGGATGTCCTCGGCGACGCCCGCCATCTCGGCGGCCTCCCACGCCTGGTCGAGGGTCAGCTGCGGCGCGGAAATAACGATGTTGGAGTAAATGTCCCCCTGAAACAGCTTGCCATTCTGCATCACCACGCCAATCTTGCGGCGCAGGGATTTGAGGTCGATGGTGCTTAAATCCTTGCCATTGTAGTATACAGCGCCCTTCTGAGGCTTTTCAAAGCCCAGCAGGATGCGCATCAGCGTGGACTTGCCGCAGCCTGTAGCGCCTACGATGGCCACATACTGCCCGGGGCGGATCTTCAGAGACAAATCGTCCAGGACAAGGGGCATATCCTCCCGGTAGCGGAAGGATACGTTGCTGACCTCGATCGCGCCGCTGATGCGGTCGATGACCTGCTTGCCCTCGGACACCTCGGGTTCGGCGTCCATAATCGGCTTGGCCATGGCCATAACGGGCCGGAACTGCGCCAGGGTCGAGGCGATGCCCGCCAGGGACATGAACGCGCCGCTGACCATGCCGTAGGCGGATGTAAAGGCGTAATAATCGGATACGCCCACGCCGCTTTGCAGCGCCATGAAGTACATCACCAGCGTGCCGGTGAGGGAAATGGCGGTGGAGATGACGCTGTTCAGCCGCAGGAACAGGGGCGGATTATACTGCATGCTGACCTGCCTGGCGTATAGGTCGGACCAGCGGGCATAGGCGCGCTTCTCCGCGCCGGAGAGCTTGATCTTCTGGATGCCGGTGATCAGCGCGTAGCTCATGCCGCTTTCCTTCGCGGAGAGCTCCATCTGCCTGCGGGCGACGCGCGTCTGCGCCAGGGTCGTGGCGATGGTAAACACCAGCGTGATCAGGATGATCGAAAGGGCAGGCACCACCAGCGTCGGGGCGAAGGCGAATATCTGCGTGATGTACATCAGCGAAAACAGAGATGTCAGACCTGTGTTCAGCGCCGATGATACCAGCATCTGGCACAGGGATTGCAGCTGCTGGGAACGGCTGGCCAGCTCGCCGCTGGACCATTTTTTGAAGAAATCCGCCGGCAGGGACAGGATGCGCATCATCGTCGCCGCCTGCACGGAGAGGTTTAGTTTCGTCGTCACCCGCGCAGAGAGCATCGCGTTGATGCTCCGCAGCAGAATCTGGCTGACCTCCACGCTGATCATGAAGGTTGCCAGCGCCAGCAGCAGCTGTACGCTGCCTATGGCGGCCACCTGCCCGAAGAGCAGCGCCGTGAGCCGGGGCGTGAGCAGGCCCACCAGCGACACCAGGAAGGTGGACAGCACCACCAGCGCGATGTCCGCCCGGTCGATGCATTGCAGAATGTAGCGGGTCAGCGCCGACACGGTCAGCTTCGTCAGCGGGAAGGACTTGTAGAAGCAAATCGCTTCCCCGTCAAAGAGTTCCTCGTTCTTCCTGCCGATCTTCACCCACCGGGAAGCTGCCGCGTCAAAGTACGCATACCCGGTCAGCCCGCGGGGAATGAGAGCCACCACGGCGCCATCATCCTTGCGGCGGGCAAGGAGTGCGCCGATGGCGTCGCGGTACCAGCCCTTTTGCAGCTGCACGTTGCGCCGCATGATGCCATGGGGACGCAGAAGATATTCCAGACGGTCGTCCAGACCCTTGACGGTCTCTGGCACCTCAAGGGGTTTGATCTTGTAGTATTTCAGGATTTCACCGATCTCGCCGCTGGCCTTGGCATCGTCACTCTGATAGGCGGCAGATGTTTTCGTGCCCAGCACAGCATCAGCAATGCGGACGAAGGCTTCCTCAAACAGCTGATCGTCGCTTTGCTTTCTTTGCTTGATCTGCTCGTCAAACCAACCCATGTATCCGCCTCCCTCCTTACTCGCTGCAGACCAGCTTGGTATAGAAGCCGTCCAGCGCGTACAGCTCGTCATGGGTGCCGCGTTCCACCACATTGCCGTGATCCATCACAATGATCTCGTCGCAGTCACGAATGGTGGACAGCCTGTGCGCCACCACGATGCAGGTGATGCCGCGATCCTTGATGGACTTGACCACGTTGTATTCCGTTCTTGCGTCCAGCGCAGAGGTCGCTTCATCCAGAATGATGATCGTGGGATCCTGCGCCAGCACGCGGGCGATCTCGATGCGCTGGCGCTGGCCGCCGGAGAAGTCCTTGCCGCCCTCGGTGATGCGGTAGTTGTAGCCGCCGTCGCGCTGCATGATATCTTCATGGAGCTGCGCATCGCGCGCCGCCATGATCATTTCAAAATCCTCGATGGAGTTGTCCCACATCTTGATGTTGTTGGCAATGGTGTCCTCAAAAAGAATGATGTCCTGATCCACAACAGCCAGCGACCCGGTGAACACGCTGCGGTCAATTTGGGTCATGGGCTTGCCGTCAAAGAGGATTTCGCCGCTCCAGGGCTGATAAAGGCCGGAAATCAGCTTGGACAGCGTGGATTTTCCGCAGCCGGAGGTGCCCACAAAGGCCACGCGGCTGCCCGGCTTCAACGTCAGATTGAAATCGCGAATCAGCGGCTCCGCCAGCCGGGAATAGCCGAAGGTCACGTTCTTCATTTCGATCTCGCCGGTGAGCTTCTGGTAGGTCCCATCCTCCTCGCTGTGGCTGCCGTACACCACGTCGGAGGGGTATTGCATCACGTCTTCGATGCGCTCCATCTGTGTGCGCATTTCCTGAAGCTGCTGCCCGGCGGATAGCAGCTGCTGCGCCGGAGCCATGAAGGACTGCAGGAATCCCTGGAAGGCCATCACCATGCCGATGGTAAAGGAGCCCTCCATCACCAGATACACGCCCAGGATGGTGACGGCGGTGTTGGTCAGGGTGGAAACGATCTGCGGAATGAGGCCGAAGAACTGGTTGAGCCTGGCAAAGCGCACCTCCTGCAGGTTCACACTGGCCTGATAGCCTGCCCATTTCTCGAAAAAGCCGTTCTCCGCGCCGCTGGCCTTGATGGTTTCGATCATCTCGATGCCCGCCACCGTCGTGCCGTAGAGCTTGCCTGCGTCCCGCATCTGCACACGGGTGATGTTGATGCGCTTGCCCGAAATGATGCGGGACATGGCGGTGTTGATCACGATAGACGCAATGCCCACCAGCGTCAGCAGCACGCTGTAACGGAGCATGACCACCAGATAGAACACCATCATGGCGGCCTCGATCACCAGCGGGGCAAAGGTGCTCACCAGGCTGCCTGCGATGGAGGCGTTGGTGCCCTTGCGCTGCTGGATGTCGCCAGCCATGCGCTGGGAGAAGAATTCCATGGGCATTTGCAGCACCTTCCACATGAAGGTAGTGCTGCCCACGGCGGCGATCTTGCCATTGATGCGCGCCGAATAGACCGCCCGGATGAGGGCGATCACGATCTGCACGATAGACAGTCCCGCCAGTGCCCACAGGAAGGGGGTGACCCATTCGGGGTTTGTCCCGGTGAGCAGGCGGTCCAGAAAAATGCGGGAAAAGCCGGGCTGGATGATGCCCAGCAGCGATGCGATTACCGTGGTGATGATCGTAAAGGCCACGGCCTCGCCGGTGCCCTTCATGCGCTGGCGGGCAAAGGCCATGACGCTCTTGGGCTTGCCGCTGGGCTCGAAGCCCTCGCCGGGCTCGAACATCAGGCAGATGCCGGTGAAGGACTTGTCGAAAACCTCCATCGGCACGGTGTAATTGCCCTGGGCAGGATCGTTCAAAACGGCCTTGCCGCCCTTGAAGCCGTCAAGCACCACAAAGTGGTTGAAATTCCAGTGGATGATGCAGGGGAATTTGCCGTGAGCCTTCAGCTCGTCGGGCTCAAAGCGGTAGCCCTTGGCGGTGAGACCGTAGCTGCGGGCTGCCCGGAGCACATTTTTGGCGTTGGAGCCGTCCCGGGACACGCCGCAGTCGGCGCGCACCTGCTCCAGCGGGATCCACTTGCCGTAATAGGCCAGCACCATCGTCAGCGAGGCTGCGCCACATTCCAGCGCCTCCATCTGCATGACCACGGGCACCCTGGCAACGCCCTGGGTCACGGGCTGCCTGATCTTCTTTGCATCCTTTGCCATGGTGCACCTCAATTCAGCACGAAGGACATGGGCGACACGCTATCGATGACGATCTGCGCAGCATACACGCCTTCCGGGCAAGACACGTCCAGCGTCACCGCGTAGACCCACTCGCCCTCCCGGAGGCCACCCACGTAGCGCATGTATTCGGTGAAGGCCGCGTCCACGGGCACGGGCTGGGCGCTGATGGAAACCACTTTGCCCTGCGCGCCGTCCAGGGAGACGGATGCGTCCGCCGTGATCCTGGCAACGTCCGCCTCCTGGACGTAGGCGGTCACCGTACCGTTTTCCGCCACAGCGACCACGGGCAGCGTCGTGTCCATATGCCCGAACACGCCCCACACGCACATACCCGCCAACAGAATGACGATGGCAATCAGCACCATCCACACAGATGGTGTGGACACGCGGATGTAGTCGTTGAGCTGCTCGGGGGAGGAAATGCGGTCAAGGCTCTTCTGGCGGAACAGGTTGCTCATATGATCAGCTCCCAAGTTTCTTTCGGATGGATAGGATGTTCTTGCCGTTTTCATACCGATAGGCGATCTCGTCCATGCTCTTCTTGACCATGAAGATGCCCAGGCCGCCAATGCCCCGCTCCTCGGCGGAGAGGGTGGTATCCGGGTCGGCGGCGGCAAGGGGATCATAGGGCACCCCGCCGTCGATGAAGGTGATGATAACACTCAGCGGTTCCTTCTGCACCTCCACCCGCACGGTGGCCTCGCCCACATCGGGGTTGTAGGCGTAGTGGGCGATGTTGCCAAAGAGTTCATCGATGGCGATGTCGATCTGCATCTGGGCTTTCATGGGGCACTCCAGAGCCTCCAGCTGCTCGTTGACGAAGTCGGTCACTACGTCGATATTTTCCACCGTGGCGGCAATGGTCAGCTCCTTCATGGGTTCACCTCCCCGTAATAGTTCAGGCAAAGCATGGTGATGTCATCAAACTGCTCAGCCTCGCCCACAAATGCGTCTACGTCTGCTTTCACCGCATCGCAGACAGCTTGGGCAGAGCTGACAGACTGATGATTCAGCAAGCTCATCAGCCGCTGCTCGCCATACAGCATTTCGCCAGCGTCGGTGGCTTCGGTCACGCCGTCTGTGTAAAGGAAAATCGTGTCGCCGGGATGAAGCTGCAGCTCATTGCGGCGGTAGCGTATGCCCTCCATACCGGCCAGGACGAAGCCTGCCTTGCACTTGAGATACTCAAAGCTGCCGTCCGCCCGCTTGAGTAATGGCGGATTATGGCCCGCGTTGGCAAAGGTCAGCTGGCCGGTCTTGACGTTCAGCAAGCCCATCCAGGCCGTGACGAACATGCCCGCATCGTTACCCTCGCAGAGCTTCTCATTGGCGGTGGTAAACACCTGCTCCACGCTCATGCCGGACTCGGCGCAGCTCTTGAGCAAAGTCTTCGACTGCATCATGAACATCGCCGCCGGGATACCCTTGCCGGACACATCCGCAATGAGGAACGCCAGCGTATCCTCATCCACGAAATAGAAATCGTAGAAGTCGCCGCCTACTTCCTTGGCGGTGTACATGGCTGCGTGGATGTCAAACTCCTTCCGACCCGGATAGGGCGGGAATACCGAGGGCAGCGCCGAATGCTGGATCGCCTTGGCAAAGGCCAGCTCCGCATCAATGCGGGCAGCAGCGTCGGCAATGTAGCGCTTCAGGGTATCTACGGTGGAGTTGATATCGTTGGACAAGGCGTCAAACTCCGCATGGGTGCGAACGTTCACCACGGTATCCAGTTTACCCGCTGTGATATCGGAGAGGGAGTCGTTGATCTGGTAGATGTTGTTGACAACCAGCTTCTTCACCAGAATGAAGATCATAATAAACAGCGCAGCAAATACCACGATCTGCATAGCGGTGGTCACACCCACGGACACATTGCGTGAAAGCGCAGCTTCGCTTTCAGGCATCACCGCCACAATGCGGTAGCCCTCGGTGGTCTGGTACATGCAGTAGCAGGCCTGGCCGTACACCTCCGCCGTGAACACCTGATTCTCCGGTATGGAAGCTGTGTCGATCCAGATACCGGTGACATTCAGGTTCCTGCCCTCGTTGCTATGGCGGTCGCTGACAATATTCCAGTCCTCATCCACGATGATGATGCAGCCGCCCTCACCTACGTGGCGGTTGCGTGTCACGCCGACGACAAATTCGTCGATGTCCCGCTGGAAGCGCTCTGCGCCGTAGCCTACCTGAACAAAACCTCCATCCTCCAGTACAACACCGGCATACTTTCGGGAAATCGTCGGGTCGTCGGAGGTGGGCTGATAGCTCTGGACATAGGCGTCCCGGTCCTGCAGCAGCACCATGAACTCCGCCGACTGTGCACCGCTGCTCATGTCATACCCGAGGAACGCCGGATGGGTCGTCGCCGCGATGACGCCATCGGCGTCAATGACATTGATCTCCGTCACATCGTACTTCTCTACCAGCGTATGCAGCACGTCACCGGAGATTTTGTCCAGGGCGTTCAGTTCTGCCGCCACGCGCCCGGTCAGCCCCAGCAGATTCTCGTCAGATGCATCAATAATATCCTCCCGCACATCGAGGAGGTTCAATTCCAGCAGGCTGATGGCGCTGTTTTCCGAGAGCTTGGTCTGGATCAGCCACAGAAAAGCTGTGGTTGTCAAAAAAGCAATAATGACCAGAACGAGCAGCCACCGCTGAAAAGCATGGGAAATCTTTGTTTTCTTATTCATAAGCATTGCGTCCTTACAGATCATCACACACATCCACCATCAAAGAGCCCTTCGCGACACGAACGCGCACATCGCCAAACATATTCCGCAGCATCATCAGCGCCTCTTTGCTTCCTGCTTCGCGCTGCTTTCTTTTACTCGATCGTCAGGATGTCGCTGAAGCCCGTCACTTCAAAGATTTCCGCAATCGTTTCATTCACGCTGCGAATGACCATGCTGCCCTGCTTGTTCATGGTCTTCTGAGCTGCCAGCAGCACGCGCAGGC
>JAFTPN010000076.1 GCA_017463245.1 Clostridia bacterium | reverse complement strand
TCGCGGCGCGACCGTATTCGCGCCGTGACCCCTGCAAAGAGAAAACCCACCCGGCCATCGCCGAATGGGTTTCGAAAGGGACGAAGTCCCTTCGCGGGAGTCCAGAGGGCAGAGCCCTCTGGTGGGATTGTCAAGGGCAAGGCCCTTGACCCCCGTCAGTTAAACAATTCCTTGACTTTGTCGAAGAAGCCTTTGCGCTGCTCGTACTCTTTGCCGGTGGTGGTGTCGTCGAACTGGCGGAGGAGGTCGCGCTGCTTTTCGGTGAGCTTTTTGGGGATCTCCACGCGGATGCGGACGATCATATCGCCCTTCTGAGTGCCGCGGAGCTGCTGGATGCCGTAGCCCTTGAGGCGGAACTCGGTGTCATTTTGAGTGCCTTCGGGGATGCGGTATTTGATGGGGCCGGTGAGGGTAGGGATGTCCACATCGCCGCCCAGAGCTGCCTGGGTGAAGGAGATGGGCAGGTCCAGACGCAGGTTGTAGCCTTCGCGCTTGAAGAGCTTGTGGGGCTTGACGGAGATGCTGATGTACAGATCGCCGTTGGGGCCGCCGCGCAGGCCGGGTTCGCCCTGGCCGTTCATGATGATGGTCTGGCCGTTATCGATGCCCGCGGGTACCTTGATGTTGGCGGTGCGCTTCACGCGGGTTCGGCCGGAGCCGCCGCAGGAGGTGCACTTGTCCTGGATCACCTTGCCGCTGCCGCCGCAGGTGGGGCAGGTGCGCACGGTGGTCATCCAGCCGCCGCTGGTGCGGATCTGGCCGGTGCCTTTGCAGGTCTGGCAGGTGACGGGGGAGGTGCCGGGCTTGGCGCCGGAGCCGTGGCAGGTGGTGCAGTTCTCGTTGCGGTAGAACTCGAAGGACTTCTCGCAGCCGTGGGCGGCTTCTTCAAAGGTGATCTTGAGTTCGTAGCGCAGGTCATTGCCCTGCTGGGGACCCTGACGGCGGGTCGCGCCGCCCATGCCGCCGCCGAACAGCTGGTCGAAGATATCGCCCATGCCGCCCATGCCGCCGAAGTCGAACCCGCCGAAGGGGTTGCCTCCGCCGCCCATGCCAGCCATGGGATCCTCGAAGCCAAACTGGTCGTACCGGGCGCGCTTGTTGGCGTCGGACAGGACTTCGTTGGCCTCGTTCAGCTCCTTGAAGCGAGCCTCGGCCTCTTTGTCATCGGGGTGCAGGTCGGGATGGCATTCCTTGGCCTTGCGGCGGTAGGCGCGCTTGATGTCATCCTCGGTGGCGTTTTTGTCAACGCCCAGCACCTCGTAATAATCGCGTTTGTTTGCCAATGAGATTCACCTCTTCATAAACCAGAGGCTCCGCCAAAGGGCTTTGCCCTTTGGAAACCCACCAGAGGCTCTGCCTCTGGACTCCGCTCAAGGGTCTTCGACCCTTAAGAATCCCGTTTTGCGATGGGAGACGACTGCTCTTATGGAGTTGGTCGCGCATGGAGTGGTGGGGTGCGGAGTTGGTATTTACCGAAAAATTCCGGGAGCACCCATGGTGGATGCTCCCGGTTTTAGGAGCTTATTCTACAGAGCCGTCAGCGTTCACGGAACCATCGGGGTTGGTGGAGCCGGGCTGAGCGCCCATATCGGGAGCGCCTTCGGGGTTCTGCTGCTGGTACATTTTGCCGAAGATGCCGTAGACCTTCTGGGTGAAGGCGTCCATGGCGGACTTGATCTCCTCGGCATTGTTGCCCTCGCGCACCTTCTTGAAGGCGTCGATCTCGGTCTGGATGGTGGTCTTGTCCTCGTCGGACAGCTTGTCGCCGTTCTCGCGGAGCTGCTTTTCCATCTCGTAGATCAGGGAATCGGCGTGGTTGAGGGTTTCCACCTCTTCCTTGCGCTTCTTGTCCTGCTCGGCAAACTGCTCGGCTTCCTTCACGCGCTGCTGGATCTCTTCCTCGGTCAGGTTGGTGGAGGCGGTGATGGTGATCTTCTGCTCGTTGTTGGTGGCCTTATCCTTGGCGGACACGTTCACGATGCCGTTGCGGTCGATGGAGAAGGTCACCTCGATCTGAGGCACGCCGCGGGGAGCGGGAGCGATGCCGGTGAGCTGGAAGCGGCCCAGGGACTTGTTGTCGTAGGCCATCTGGCGCTCGCCCTGCAGCACGTTGATCTCCACGGTGGTCTGGCCGTCAGCGGCGGTGGAGAACACCTGGGACTTGCTGGTGGGGATGGTGGTGTTGCGGTCGATCAGGCGGGTGAAGATGTGGCCTTCGGTCTCCAGACCCAGGGACAGGGGAGTCACGTCCAGCAGCAGCACGTCCTTCACTTCGCCGCCCAGCACGCCGCCCTGGATGGCAGCGCCGATGGCCACGCACTCGTCGGGGTTGATGCCCTTGAAGGGCTCCTTGCCGGTGACCTTCTTCACGGCCTCCTGCACGGCGGGGATGCGGGTGGAGCCGCCCACCATGATGATCTTGTCGATCTGGTTATAGGTCAGACCAGCATCGGACAGAGCCTTGCGCATGGGCTCCATGGAGGCTTCCACCAGGTCGGCGGTCAGCTCGTCGAACTTGGCGCGGGTCAGGGTCATGTCCAGGTGCTTGGGGCCGGTGGCGTCGGCGGTGATGAAGGGCAGGTTGATGTTGGCGGTGGTGGTGCCGGAAAGCTCGATCTTGGCCTTCTCAGCGGCTTCCTTCAGGCGCTGAGCGGCGATCTTGTCCTGACGCAGATCCATGCCGTTCTCGCGCTTGAACTGCTCAGCCACATAGTCGATGATGCGCTGGTCGAAGTCGTCGCCGCCCAGACGGGTATTGCCGTTGGTGCTGAGAACCTCGAACACGCCGTCGCCGATGTCCAGGATGGACACGTCGAAGGTGCCGCCGCCCAGGTCGTACACCAGGATCTTCTGGGTGCCTTCCTTGTCCAGACCATAGGCCAGGGAAGCAGCGGTGGGCTCGTTGATGATGCGCAGCACTTCCAGACCGGCGATGCGGCCGGCGTCCTTGGTGGCCTGGCGCTGGCTGTCGTTGAAGTAGGCAGGCACGGTGATGACGGCCTGGGTCACAGTTTCGCCCAGATAGGCCTCGGCGGTCTCCTTCATCTTCTGCAGCACCATGGCGGAAATGTCCTGGGGCGTGTAGGCCTTGCCGTCGATGTTCACCTTGTAGCCGGTGCCCATCTCGCGCTTGATGGAGATAACGGTGCGGTCGGGGTTGGTGACGGCCTGGCGCTTGGCCACCTGGCCGATGAGGCGCTCGCCGTCCTTGGTGAAGGCCACCACAGAGGGCGTGGTGCGGGCGCCTTCCGCATTGGTGATAACCATGGGCTGGCCGCCTTCCATCACGGCGACGCAGCTGTTGGTGGTACCCAGGTCGATACCGATGATCTTACCCATAATTCATTTTCCTCCTATATTTCCGGTTGGTCGGTTGTTGGCTTGGTTGGATTTATATCAGAAAGAGGCTGTGCTCTGTTCTGTTGGATTGTTGTACACTCGTTCCAATCGCGTGTGCCTACATGGCTTATCATTGCGTTGGTCGGAAATGGGTGCAGGCACTGCCTGCTTAGTCAGGGACGACTTTCACCATGGCGAAGCGCAGCACATGGTCGCCCATCTTGTAGCCCTTCTGGAGCACCATGCACACGGTGCCGGGCTCGCCTTCATCGGCGCTGCCCTGCATGATGGCGTTTTCCAGGTTGGGGTCGAACTTCTCGCCCAGGCGGTCGATGGGGGTCACGTCATACTTGGCGTAGGCGTCCCGCATCTGCTTCAGGGTCAGCTCCACGCCACTCTTGAGGGCTTCGTCGCTGGAAGCAGCAGCGGCGTCCAGGGCGCGCTCCAGGTTATCCAGCACGGGGAGCATGGCAGCGGCCACAGCGCGCTGGCCTTCGGCATAGGCGTCGGCACGGACGGACTCGTTGCGGCGGCGGAAGTTATCGAAGTCCGCCTGCACGCGCTGCGCCAGATTCAGGTATTCCTCTGCCTGGGCGGCGGCCTTGTCGCAGTCCTGCTGGAGCTTTGCCACATCAATGGCGGGGGTTTCTTCGGCAGCGGTTTCCTCAAGGATCTCTTCCTGGAGGACTTCCTCCTGCTGGGCTTTGCGTTCTTTTCTGCTCATTCGGCTATTTACTCTGCCTTTCTGTGATGATCAATCGTCGCTGAACAGCTCGGATAGCTGGTGTCCCATGGTGCCAAGGATGGACAGCACCCGGTTGTACTGCATGCGGGTGGGGCCGATGACGCCGATGGTACCCTGCTGGCCGTTGCCGGTGGAATAGGTGGCGGTGACGATGGAGCAATCCGCCATTTCCGGCACGCCGGTCTCCGGGCCGATGCGGACGGTGAAGGCCATCTCGCCCTGCTGGGCGATGATGGAGGCCAGCTTATCCCGCGTCTCCATCAGGGAGAGGAAGGAGCGAGCCTTTTCCGTATCGCTGTATTCGGGGTAGTTGAGGATGTTGCTCCGGCCGCCGATGGCCACATGGGCGTGGCTGCTGCCGGCGTTCTCCTGGAAGAAGCTGTTCAGCCCCTGCAGGAGCTTTTCGTTGTCCTGCATCCGCCCGGTGATCTGGGGCAAAAGCTCCACGGCTTCCTTCAAGGTGCAGCCGGAAAGCTCCTTGGTCAGCGATTTGGAGATGGCGTAGAGCGTATCGCTGTCCAGCTGCTCGGATACGCGGATCACCGCGTCCCGCACGATGCCGCTGTCCGTTACGATGACCACCAGCGCGGCATTGCTGCTCACCGGCACCAGCTGCAGCGTGCGGATGCGGGGCTGCGGGCCGCTGGGGGGAAGCACCACGGCGGTGTAGTTGGTCAGGTTGGACAGCACCTGGGCAGCGTGGTCGATCACGTCCTCCATCTGCCGCATCCTGCCCAGGAAGTGGGCGCGGATGGCGCTTTCGCTGTCGGAATGGAGCAGACCCTGGTGCAGCAGCTGATCCACATACAGCCGGTAGGCCTTGGCCGAGGGGATGCGCCCTGCGGACACATGGGGCTGATCCAGGTAGCCCAGCTCCTCCAGGTCGCTCATCTCGTTGCGGATGGTGGCGGAGCTTAGACCCATGTCGTACTTCTTGGAGATCGTCCGGGAACCCACAGGCACAGCGGTGAGGATATAGTCATCAATGATGGCCTGCAGGATGCGGAATTTCCGCTCGTCCATGCCCATGTGTTGCACTCCCTTCGATGTATTTCCGATCTGCTGGGGCGCGGGCGTCAACAATGGCATCCAGCGCCTATGGCGGATTGGCTGCGGCCACCGGCCGCTGTTAGCACTCGCCGGGGTTGAGTGCTAACCACGATGATAAGATATCACCACCGGGATGTTTTGTCAAGGGTTTTCCACAGAAAGGGTCATGAATTTTTTGTGAATGAGGAGAAGTTGCATCGGCAGAGGATGTGGCTTTCCACCTCATCAGTCAGCGCAAGCGCTGACAGCTATCCGCGACCTCAATCGGCGCGAGCAAGCTCGCTTGTTTCGGTCGATTCGTTCAGCTCGCTTATTGTCGCCACTGGCGACGCTCGCATCGCTCACCCCTCAAGGGGAAGCCAACCCCTCAGTCGCCTTGCGGCGACAGCTCCCCTACGAAGGGGAGCCTTCGGGTGGCGCAAACACTTTGCCTTCCCCTTGAGGGCGCGGCGCGTTAAGAAAATATGCCAGTGGCATATTTTTAGCCAAAGCGGGGAGCAATCTGCGATTGCGACCTGGACAAGGTGGCCGTGAGGCCGGATGAGGTGGAAAGTAGCAATAAGGCCAAGTAGATAGAAGGAAAGCCGCTCCGTTCTTTCGCTGTACTTGCCTTGTCAACCTTCGCCGGGAATGCTACAATAATATGGGAGATGATTGCATTGCTGAACATCGTGCTGGTGAACCCGGAGATCCCGCAAAATACCGGGAACATCGCCAGAACCTGCGCAGCCACCGGCGCCATGCTGCACCTGATCGAGCCGCTGGGGTTTTCGCTTTCCGATAAATATTTGAAGCGTGCCGGGCTGGACTACTGGCACCTGATGAACTACCGCACCTACCCGGACATGGAGGCCTTTTTGCAGGCGCATCCCGGGGCGCGGATGCACTTTGCCTCCACCAAGGCCCCCAGGGGCTACCATCAGGCGGAATACCGGGACGGGGATTTCCTCGTTTTCGGCTGCGAGACCCGCGGCCTGCCGGAGAACCTGCTGGAGAAGGTCTACGACCGGTGCGTGCGCATCCCCATGCGGGAGGAAGCCCGCAGCCTGAACCTGTCGAACTCCGTGGCCATTGTGCTGTATGAGGCGCTGCGCCAGCTGGACTTTCCCCAGCTGAGCGACCACGGCAGCCTCACCGGCCGGGACGAGGCTGCCGCCCCCTGGCTGGACTATGTGTAAGCAGGGATCAGCACGGGAGCATCGTTATATGCTGTAGAAGGAGGAAGCAGCATGGCGTATTTCAACAACGAATCCCAGGACATGGTGGAAGAGGACTATCAGCCTGTGTTCCAGCAGCCTGTGGAGGACGACTACCTGGAGGATGACCAGGAGCTGGACGAATACTATACCGACGAACTGTATTATGATGAATACCTCACCGACGAGGAACGCCGGGAAGCGCGGCAGATGAAATGGAAGCTGCTCTCTGGTGTGGGAGATTTCTTCGGCGTGCTGGCAGGTACGGTGGTGATCCTTTTGCTGGTGGCGCTGCTGGTGAGCCTCATCACCTGGGTGCAGGCGGACATCAGCCAGACCTTTACCCTTTGGCAAACCAAACTGTGATGGGAGGCGTACCCCATGGCGGAGATCAGCTGGGAGCTGTTTGAGCATCAGGTGGCGGCCTGCGGGATGTGTCCCCTGCACCAGGGCATCCGCAACAAGGTGCCGGGGCAGGGCGACAGGCAAGCGCCGCTGATGTTCATCGGCGAAGGTCCCGGACAGGTGGAGGACGAGGAAGGCCTGGCCTTTGTGGGCCCGGCGGGTCAGCTGCTGACGAGGATGCTGGCCGCCATTTCCCTGCCCAGGGACAGGGTGTACATCTGCAACATCGTCAAGTGCCGCCCGCCCAACAACCGCGTGCCGGAGGAAGCCGAGGCCGAGGCCTGCAAGCTCCATCTGCGGATGCAGGTGGCGCTGGTGCAGCCCAAGGTGATCGTGCTGCTGGGCTCCACTGCAGCGAAAAACACCCTGGGGCCGGAGATCCGCATCACCCGGGACAGGGGGCGGTGGTTCCAGCGCAAGGGCGTGTGGATGATGCCCACCTACCACCCTTCCGCGCTCCTGCGGGACGCCTCCAAGAAGCGCGAGGCCTGGGAGGATATGCAGTCCCTGCGGGATAAGCTGATGGAATTGGGGCTGTATGGGGATATCTATGGGGCAGGGCAAGCTGAATGACGGAAAGATGCCAGCGAAAGAAGATGCGTCTGGATGGGTATGACTATGCCCGATGCGGCGTGTACTTCATTACGATTTGCACCAACGAGCGTAAGCCGCTTTTCTGGGCAGATGTAGGGGCGATCTGTGATCGCCCGCCCACTGCCCCCAAGCTCTCGCCGCTCGGAGAAATCGTGAAAGCAGAGATGCTTCGGCTGGATGAAACCTATGAAGAAGTGCAGGTGGAGAACTACTGCATCATGCCCAATCATGTCCATTTCCTATTGTTGATCCAGCCTGATGCAGACGGGCGAACACAGTTCGCCCCTACAATATCCCGTGCCATGAAACAGTTCAAAGGTGCGGCTACGAAGAAGGCGGGCTTTCCCCTGTGGCAAAAATCGTTTCACGATCATATTGTCCGCAGTCAGGAAAGCTATCTGGACATATGGCAATACATCGATGAAAATCCTTTGAAATGGCAGTTGGATTCCCTGTGCAAATGGGAAGAGTAAACCTGCGATCAAACCAACCAGGAGGTACCCATGGAGCAGTTCCGCAAGCGCTGCCGCGCATTTTTCGATACCCTCTGGCCCGCGGAGGAAAAGACCCTGGTTTTTGGCGAGGGCAGGGCGGATCACCCGCCCATCATGCTCATCGGCGAAGCACCCGGTGAGCAGGAGACCCTGCAGGGGCGCCCCTTTGTGGGCAAGGCCGGGAAGAACCTGGACGCTTTTCTTGAGGTGGTGGGCTTGAGGCGGGAGGACATCTACATCAGCAATGTGGTGAAGGTGCGCCCCACCAAGGTCAGCCCTAAGGGCAGCGTATCGAACCGCCCGCCCAACCGGGAGGAGCTGGCGCTGTTCACCCCTTATTTATATGAAGAGATCCTGCTGGTGCAGCCGAAAATGATCGTCACCCTGGGCAATGTGGCGCTGAAGGCGCTGCTGGGCAAGGAGGCGGTCATCGGCGATCATCATGGTCAGGTGACCCGGGCGCAGGTGCAGGGGCAGAGCTTTGCAGTGTTCCCGCTGTACCACCCGGCGTCCATCATTTATAACCGCAGCCTGACGGAAACTTACCAGCAAGACCTGCAAAAACTGAAAACTGTCATTTGAGGCAGCGAAACGTATCTTTGGTGCAGGATGTGTAGACGGCGGCAGGGTGCTGTGCTATACTGGCCACAACAGCAAGGGAGGTATCAAACATGTTAGAGTTTATTGCTGCGAATCTTCCGATTCTGATCTGCTTTGTGGTTGGCCTGGCGCTGATCGTGCTGGAGGCATTCATGCCGGGCTTCGGCCTGCCGGGCATTGCAGGTGTGATCCTGCACGTGGTGGCGGTGGTGTTCACCTGGATCAACCACGGCCCCGTGGCTGCCCTGGGCATGACGGTCATTCTCCTGTCCATCATCGCCATTGCCATTTCCATTTCGCTGCGCTCGGCAGCCAATGGCAAATTGAGCAAGAGCCGCATCGTTCTCAACGAAACGGAGAGCAACGAGGCCGGCTACCGCTCCAGCGAGGACATGCAGGTGTTCCTGGGCAAGGAGGGCGTGACCACCACGGTGCTGCGTCCCACCGGCATGGCCGAGTTTGACGATGTGAAGCTGAATGTGGTCTCCGATGGCGAATACATCCAGCCCGGTTCCAAGGTGCAGATCACCCGGGTGGAGGGCAGCCGCATTCTGGTTCGTGCCATCAAGTAATACAGTTCGGGAAAAACCATCTTTGGTGGTTGAAATAATAGGAGGTTAGGAAAAATGGGAGCTGAATTTGCCTGGATCATCTTTGTTGTCGTGTTGGCGCTGATCGTGCTGACGGTATTCCTTCGTTTCTTCCCCATTGGCCTGTGGATCTCTGCCCTGGCCAGCGGCGTACACATTTCCATTGCTACGCTGGTTGGTATGCGCATCCGCCGCATCCAGCCCCAGCGCCTGGTGCTGCCCCTGATCAAGGCCAACAAGGCCGGTCTGGACGTGACCATCAGCAAGCTGGAGACCCACTACCTGGCTGGCGGCAATGTGGATCGCGTGATCAACGCCCTCATCGCTGCCCAGCGTGCCAACATCGACATGGCCTTTGAGAAGGCCTGCGCCATCGACCTGGCTGGCCGCGACGTGTTCGAGGCCGTGCAGATGAGCGTTACCCCCAAGGTCATCGAGACCCCCGTGGTGGCTGCCATTGCCAAGGACGGCATTGAGCTGCGCGCCAAGGCTCGCGTGACTGTGCGCACCAATATCGAACGCCTGGTGGGCGGCGCCGGTGAAGAAACCGTTATCGCCCGCGTTGGCGAGGGCATCGTGACCACCGTTGGCTCTGCCGAGACCCACAAGCAGGTGCTGGAGAACCCCGACCTGATCAGCCGCACCGTGCTGTCGAAGGGTCTGGACGCCGGTACTGCCTATGAGATTCTGTCCATCGACATCGCTGACGTGGACGTTGGCCGCAACATCGGCGCTCAGCTGATGATGGATCAGGCTGAGGCCGATCGCCGCATCGCTCAGGCCAAGGCCGAGGAACGCCGCGCCATGGCCGTTGCCCACGAGCAGGAAATGAAGGCTGCCGTGCAGGAAATGCGCGCCAAGGTTGTGGAAGCCGAGGCCGATGTGCCCCGCGCCATGGCTGCTGCCCTGCGTGAAGGCAAGCTGGGCGTGCTGGACTACTACAACATGCAGAACACCGTGGCGGATACCACCATGCGTGAATCCATCGCCAAGGCTTCTGCCCCCCAGCAGACCCTCCCCGGCACCGATAAGAAGTAAGGCGGATGCTGCCAGGCCTGAAATGTCAGGCCTGGCACATCTCCCCGGAGAGGAGGGATGACCGTGGATGATTTGTTGGGATTTATCTTCGTGATCGTGGCCATTGTGTCCAGCATCATGAAGAACAAAAGGAAAATGGAGCAGGCGAAGGGTCGCAAGGCAGCCCGGCAGGCGCAGGCGGCCAAGCCAAAGACCAATCGGGCGCCCTACTCCATGGAGTCGCTGCAGGCCTGGTTTGAAGAGAATGCTCAGACCCAGCCTGCCCAGACGGCCAAGCCTGAAGAACCGGCCGTGGCGGCCAGCACAGGCAGCATCAAGGAGCAGACCCACGAAGGCCTGCACCCCTGCGACGAGCATGCCGATGCGCCCCAGCAGGTGGCGCAGCCCCGCATCCAGGCTCGCGTGCAGGTAACAGAAAAGCCTCAGGTGCTGCTGGGCAGCATGGGAGCGGACACCCACGAGGGTATCCACCCCTGCGATGAGCATGAGGACGAACTGCAGCAAAGCAATCGGCCTGCGATGGCCAGACCTGTGGAACAGCCCGGCCTCCAGCTGGACTGGACGGGCGAAAACATGGTGAAGGCGTTCATCATGCAGGAGGTGCTGACCCGCCCCTGCCAGCGCAGGCGTGCGTAACATGATCAATGCGGAGAGGCGCAATACCTCTCCGCATTGATCCATTCAAAAAAGGTGTGATGTACAGATGGAACCCATTCGTGTGGTTATTGCGGACGACGACGAGGGCATGCGGCTCATCGAGCGGCGCATGATCGAAAAGGTGGAGGGCTTTGACCTGGTGGGCGAGGCCAGGGACGGCGAGGAACTGCTGGACATGGTGGAAGAGCTGCGCCCGCAGATCGTTTTTCTTGACGTGGAAATGCCCGGCAAGACCGGTGTGGAGTGCGGGCGGATCATTCAGGACATGGATCCCTCCATTGTGATGATCTTCGCCACCGCCCACGACCAGTACATGGGCGACGCCTTTGAGGTCTATGCCTTCGACTACCTGATCAAGCCCTTCAAGGTGGGCCGCGTGATGAAGACCCTGGAGCGCGCCCGCGACCGCATTGGCCGCGTGGCGGAGGAAGCCCCGCTGCCCGTCCCGCAAAAGGCTGCCCCCAGGGCGGCCACCGGCAGGCTGATGCTCCACCACAAGGAGGGCGTGTCCTTCATCAACATGAACGACATCCTGCTGGTGCAGCGGGAAGACCGCTCCACCGTGATCTACACCCTGGGCAATGGCCGCTACGTCACCGGCGATTCCCTGGGCGACACCGAGGCACGCCTTGACCCCGGCGTGTTCTTCCGCTGCCACAAGAGCTACATCATCAACCTGAACTACATCAGCAACATCACCCCCTATGGCCGCTGGACCTATGTGGTGCGGCTGAATGGCACCGACCATGACGCGCTGATCACCCATGAGAAGTACGAGGAACTGGAGAGGATGTTTTCATGAAGCAGATCATCACCATTCAGCACACGCAGTCCATTCACCACACCAATGGCATGGTAGGCTCCTGGACGGACTGGGATTTGTCCGACCTGGGGGTACAGCAGGCAGAGCGCATTGGCGAAAAGCTGGCGGCGGAAATCGGCGGCAAGCCCTTTGTGATGTATGCTTCCGACCTTTTGCGTGCCAAGCATACCGCAGACATTGTGGGCAAGCACCTGGGCTTGGAGCCCGTGCTGCGCAGCGAGCTGCGGGAACGCAACCTGGGTAAGTGTGTAGGCAAGTCTGTGCAATGGCTGAGGGAAAACATCGAGGTGCAGGAGAAAACCATTGACGACAGGATGTTCTCTGATGCAGAAAGCCGCCGGGATACGTGGAACCGCCTGCTGCCCTTCTTTGAAGAGATTGTGGGCAATGACGAGGAGAACATCATCATTGTATCCCATGGCGACCTGCTTAGCCTGTTCAACGCCATGTGGCTGAAACTGCCCGCCGAGGCGCTGAACGGCATAGACCTGTTCGGCCTGGCGGGCGGCGTATCCTGGATGTTTGAAAACAATGAAGGCAAGCGGATGATCCGCCGCTTGAGTGATCTTTCCTATATGAAGGAGTGAAAGGTCAATGACGAACAAGCTGAAATACCTTGTACTGGTCAACGGCATCCTGACCATCATCGGCGGCGTTATGATGATCCTGTACGGGTTTGACCTGATCCAGCTGAGCAAGGCTGCGCAGATCGCCATTGCGGTGGTGCTGTGCATCAATGCGGTGGTGAACTGCATGAATTACAGCAGGGTGCTGAAAGAGCAAAAGAAATAAGTATGCTTGAAGGTGCAAGTGGTTCTGCCGCTTGCACCTTCACGATATTTGGCAGTACATAAGTAGGGGCGAACTGTGTTCGCCCGCCACGCTGCATTTCCTGACCAGTAGGCAATGGATGCAGCGCCGCGGGCGATCACAGATCGCCCCTACATTTGATTCAAGTTTGGTGTAGAGAGCAGCGGCAGAACCACTCCCTCAGTCGCCTTGCGGCGACAGCTCCCTCGAGAGGGAGCCTTATATGGAAATTATCCCAGCGCCACGTCCAGCACCATCATCAGCGTGAAGCCGATGGCAAACAGCACCGTGCCGATGTTGGAGTGGGGCTCCTCAGACATTTCTGGGATCAGCTCCTCCACCACCACATACATCATGGAGCCGGCGGCAAAGCTGAGCAGATAGGGCAGGGCGGGGGTCACCAGGCTGGCCGCCCAGATGGTCAGCAGCGCGCCGATGGGCTCCACCACGCCGGAGAGCACGCCGTAGAGGAAAGCGCGGCCTTTGCCAACACCTTCGGAGCGCAGCGGCATGGAGATGATGGCGCCCTCCGGGAAGTTCTGGATGGCGATGCCCAGGCTCAAGGCCAGCGCGGCGGAGAGGGTGATGGCGGTGCCGCCATTGAGGATATCGGCATACACCACGCCCACGGCCATGCCCTCGGGCAGGTTGTGCAGCGCCACCGCCAGCACCAGCATGGTGGTTTTCTTCATGTGGCAGCGGGGGCCTTCGCACACAGAGGCATTCATGTGCAGGTGGGGGATGATCCTGTCCAGGAGCAGCAGGAAGCCCATGCCCAGCAGAAAGCCGATGGCCGCGGGCATGAAGGCCAGTTTGCCCAGGTGCTCGGACTGGTTCATGGCGGGGATCAGCAGGCTCCAGATGGAGGCGGCCACCATGACGCCCGCGGCAAAGCCGGTCAGCGCCCGGCGCAGAAGATGGTGCATGCCCTTGCGCATCACAAACACGCAGGCCGAGCCCAGCGCCGTGCCGATGAAGGGGAGCGCCAGCCCCTGAATGAGATCATATGTCATAGGAAAGCCTCCTTTGCAAGCATCTGTATAGGATATACCCCGCCGCTTTCCCGATGAAACGGAAGAAAACTTGTTTTTCCGGGAAAAAAGCAGGAAAAAGTGCTTGCTTTTTCTTTTGGGGCATGGTACAATTATCAGGCTTTGATGTGTGCAAACTCCAACAAGGAGGTGGAATCTCATGGGTAAGTATTGCGAGATTTGCGAAAAGGGTACGCTGAACGGCCATAACGTCAGCCACTCCAACCGCAAGACCAACCGCACCTGGGCGCCCAATGTGCAGAGCGTTCGTGTGATGGTGAATGGTGCTGCCAAGCGGATGAACGTGTGCACCCGTTGCCTGCGCAGCGGCAATGTGCAGCGCGCTCTCCCCAAGACTCAGGAAGAAGCCTGAGATTAGCTTAGCATAAAATGCCCCGTCTGTTGTGCGACAGACGGGCTTTTATCGTTATAGGAAGGTGTGTTTCCCTTGAAGAAGCAATGGATCAGCATGGTGTTTGTGAATGTGATGTGGGGTCTTTCTTTCATTGCCAGCAAGCATGCCATGAACGCGGGCTTTACCCCCATGATGCTGGCGCTGTTCCGCTACATCGTGGCCTCGGCCTGCCTGGTGCCCATCACCCTCATCACGGAAAAGCGGCTGACGCTCCGCAGGCAGGACATCATCCCCATGATCCTCTCCGGCCTCACGGGCATCACCTTCTACTATTTCTTCGAGTACAACGGCATCCAGCGCACTTCCACGGTGAATGCCTCGCTGATCCTGGCGGCCATCCCCATCCTTACCATGCTGGCGGAGGCGGTGGTGTATCGCACCCGGCTGCGCCCGGCGCAGATCGTGGGCTCGGTGATCTCCATGGTGGGCGTGGGGCTGATCCTCTTCTCCGGCAGCAACGAAGGCCAGGCCTCCATCGTGGGCGATCTGTTCATCCTGGGCGCCAGCGTGGTGTGGGTGCTGTATATCTTCATCAGCCGCAAGCTGCGCGGGCAGTATACCAGCCTGGGCATGAACTCCTGGCAGGCGCTGACGGCGCTGGTGACGCTCCTGCCCCTGGCGGTCACCGAGGAGTGCAACCTGGCGGCCATTCCCTGGGATGGCTGGGCGGCCATGGCCGTGCTGGCGGTGATCTGCTCCGCCTGGTGCTACTACCTTTACGGCAACGCCCTCTATGAAATGAGCCCCCTGGCCTCGGCCATCTTCATCAACCTGATCCCCCTGACCACCATGATTGGCGGCGTGGCGCTGCTGGGTGAAACGCTCACCTGGCTCACGGTGCTGGGCGGCGCGCTGGTCATTGGCAGTATCTTCCTGGTGAACATGACGGAAAAGAAAGCATGATGATTTCCGCACGTGTATGCGTGCGGATTCTTTTTGTATAGAGGCGCTTTCCTCTTGTGAAAATCCGCAGAAAACGGTATAATGGAAAGTGGATTGGTTTGTGTATCAAGGGGGTGAGGGGATGCTGGCGCAGGTCATTGTGGACATCGTTCACGAGAATGTGGCGCATACCTTCACCTACCGTGTGCCGGAGGGCATGGCGCTTTCCGTGGGGCAGCGGGTGGAGGTTCCCTTTGGCCCCCGCCGCAAGGAAGGCGTGGTGGTGGGCTTTGCCGATACCACCGATGTGCCGCCGGAAAAGCTGAAAAGCATCCTTGCGCCGCTGGAGGATTATCCCGCCATTCTGCCCTGCCTGCTGGACTTGGCCGAGCGCATGGCGGAGAACGCCCATTGCCCCCTGGCGGAGACCCTGCGCCTGATGCTGCCCGCGGAAATGCGGGGCGGCCGGGTGCAGGTGAAGCAGCAGCCCATTGTGCGGCTGGCCATTCCCAAAGCGGATGTGGACGAGGCTATCTTCAAGCAGGGCAAGTCCCAGAAGCGCAAGCGCCTGCTGGACATCCTGCGGGATGGCATTCCGCACCCTGTCAGCGAACTGAAGATGGTCGTCCGCGACCCGCTGGAGGCGCTCAGGCAGCTGCAGCAGGCGGGTTTAGTGGAGATATTGCAGGAGGAAGTGCTGCGCCGCCCCGGCGGGA
The DNA here is from genome assembly GCA_017463245.1 of Clostridia bacterium. Taxonomy (GTDB): domain Bacteria; phylum Bacillota; class Clostridia; order Christensenellales; family Aristaeellaceae; genus UBA11524. The sequence goes on along the minus strand of JAFTPN010000076.1, from coordinate 27,116 downwards.
ATGCGGAGCTCCCCTCCGCGCCCGACCCGCAGCTGACCCCCTCCCAGCAGGAGGTGCTGGGGGAAATGCTGCCGCAATTGGCCAAAGGGCAGGGGAGATTCCTGCTCCACGGCGTCACCGGCAGCGGCAAAACGGAGGTGTTCATCCGCCTGGTGCGGGAGACCCTGCGCATGGGCAAGTCGGCCATGATCTTAGTGCCGGAGATCGCCCTCACGCCCCAGATGGTGGACTGGTTCCGCCGTCGCTTCGGCGCGGTGGCTGCGGTGCTGCACTCCCGGCTGTCGGCTGGCGAGCGCTTCGACGAGTGGCGGCGCATCCGCAGGGGCGATGCACGGGTGATCATCGGCGCCCGCTCGGCGGTGTTTGCCCCGGCGGAGAGGCTGGGGCTCATCGTGGTGGACGAGGAACACGAGACCACCTACCTATCAGACCGTCATCCCCGTTACGACGCCCGGGAGGTAGCCCGCTGGCGCTGCGATAACGAGGGCGCCACGCTGCTGCTGGCCAGCGCCACGCCCAGCATCCTGTCCTTTGCCATGGCGCGCCGGGGCGACTACACCCTGCTGGAAATGCCCACCCGCGTGATGAACCGCCCCCTGCCGGAGGTGGAGATCATCGATATGCGGCAGGAGCTGGAGCAGGGCAACCGCTCGGTGTTTTCCGGCAGGCTGGTGACGGCGCTGAAGGACTGCATGCGCCGCGGTCAGCAGGCCATGCTGCTGATGAACCGCAGGGGGTACAACGCCTTCATCTCCTGCCGCAGCTGCGGCCATGTGATGAAATGCCCCAACTGCGATGTGTCCATGACCTACCATGTTTCCGGCGGGGATGGGCAGCTCCATTGCCACTACTGCGGCTATGTGCAGCCGCCGCCCACCACCTGCCCGGAATGCGGCAGCAAGTACATCCGCTACTTTGGCGCTGGTACCCAAAAGGTGGAGGAGGAGCTGCGCAAGCTGTTCCCTAACGTGGGCATCGTGCGCATGGACATCGACACCACCTCCGGCAAGGACGGCCATCAAAAGCTGCTGGACGAGTTCCGCTCCGGTCGCGCCCGCATCCTTGTGGGCACGCAGATGATCGCCAAGGGGCTGGACTTTCCCAAGGTGACGCTGGTGGGCGTGGTGGCGGCGGACATGACGCTGAACCTGCCCGATTACCGCGCCCGGGAGCGCACCTTTCAGCTGCTGACCCAGGTGGCTGGCCGCGCAGGCCGGGGTGAAACGCCGGGGCAGGTGATCATCCAGACCTACAAGCCGGAGGATGAGGTGATCCTCACCGCCGCCCGGCAGGACTACCGCGCCTTTTTCGAGCAGGAGTTCGACAAGCGCCGCACGGGGCTTTACCCGCCCTTCACCATTCTGGCGCGGCTGCTGGTGGAATCCACCTCGGCCAGGGCGGCGCAAGCCCACGCCGAACACCTGATGGCGGAGTGTATGCGCCTGCTGGAGGAACATCCCGCGTGGAAGAAGCGCACGCTGATGATCCGGCTGGATCAGCCCTCGGTGACCATCCTGCGGGGCAAGAGCCGCTGGCATATCCTGATGAAGCTGCTGGTTCACCCGGAAACGGAGGCTTTTGCTGCCGAACTGACGGAGCTGGCGCGGGAGGAAGCCGACCAGGTGGACACTTACTTTGAATATAATCCGACAACGATGATGTAAATAAGAATTCGGAATTCGGAATGCGTAATTCGGAATTGAAGGAGAGACTGTTATGGCGATTCGTAGTATTGTGAAGCTGGGGGAAGAGTGCCTGCGCAAGGTGTGCAAGCCCCAGGAGAAGTTTGATTTGCGGCTGTGGATCCTCTTGAAGGATATGGCCGACACCATGTACAAGGCCGAGGGCGTGGGTCTGGCCGCGCCCCAGGTGGGCATCCTGCGCCGGGTGGTGGTGATCGACGTGGGCGAGGGGCTCATCGAGCTGATCAACCCGGTGATCGTGGAGCGCTCTGGCTCCCAGTGCGGCCGCGAGGGCTGCCTGAGCCTGCCCGGCCGCCAGGGCATCGTGACCCGCCCCAACTGGGTGAAGGTGCAGGCGCAGGATCGCAAGGGCAACGCCTTTGAGTTCGAGGCGGAGGGCTTCTTTGCCCGGGCTGTGTGCCACGAGCTGGATCACCTGGATGGCCGGGTGTACATCGACGTGATGGATCGCGAACTGACCCCTGAGGAGATCGAAGGCCATGTGCCGGAGGATGATGAGGAATGAGAATCGTCTTTATGGGTACGCCGGAATTCGCGGTGCCTTCCCTGAAGGCGCTGTGCGAGAACGGCTATGATGTGGTGGGTGTGTTCACCCAGCCTGACCGCCCCAAGGGGCGCGGCAACAAGGTGGCCATGTCCCCGGTGAAGGAGTATGCGCTGAGCCGGAACATCCCCGTGTTCCAGCCCCAGCGCATCCGCCGGGACGGTGTGGAGGATCTGAAGGCGCTCTCGCCTGACCTGTGCGTCACCGCCGCCTTCGGGCAGATCCTCTCCCAGGAGATCCTGGACATCCCGCCCATGGGGAACATCAACGTGCATGCGTCCCTGCTTCCCCGGCACCGGGGCAGCGCGCCCATCAACTGGGCCATTTTGCAGGGGGACAAGGAAGCCGGCGTCACCACCATGATGATGGACAAGGGCATTGATACCGGCGATATGCTGCTGAAGAGCGCCACCCCCATCCAGCCTGGCGAGACCGCGGGCGAACTGACGGTGCGCCTGAGCCAGCTGGGGGCTGACCTGCTGCTGGAGACCCTGCAGGCGCTGGAGGCAGGCACGCTGGTGCGCATCCCCCAGGACGAGAGCCAGATGACCTACGACCCCATGCTGGACAAGCAGATGGGCGTGATCGACTGGTCGATGGACGCCCAGAGCATCGTGAACCGCATCCATGGCCTGAACCCCTGGCCGGGCTGCTCCACCGCCTGGCAGGGCGGCAGGCTGAAGCTGCTGCGGGCTGCGGTGGCAGAGGGTGCTGGCGCTGCTGGTGAGATCATCGGCGCGGACGCTAAGTCCGGCCTGACCATCGCCTGCGGCAGCGGCGCGGTGAACATCACCATGCTGCAGGCGCCCGGCGGCAAACCTATGAACGCGAAGGACTACCTGCGCGGCCATCCCATGGCCGTGGGCACGGTATTGAAAGAGGAACAGGCATGAGTGATGATTTCAAGCGTGGTAGCAAGCCGGTGAATGGCGGCGCAAAAATGGGCTTCCGTGGGAATAACGGTGGAAAATTTGCCAGCAATGACGGGAAAAGTGGTAATGGCGTGGCAACACGTGGCGACAAGAAGCCCTTCTCTGGTGAGAAAAGGGGCTTTGGTGGGGATCACAAGCCCTATCATGGCAATAAACCGGGCTTTGGTGGGAAACAAGGGGGATTCAAGGGTGAACGCAAGCCCAAAGTGGTGGCCCCGGTGGAAGGCCTGGCTGCCCGCCGCATGGCGCTGGCTGTCATCCGCGAGGTGACGGAGAACGACGCTTACGCCTCCCTGTCCCTGAACGAAAAGCTGGTGAAGTCCGGCCTGAATCCCGCCGACCGCCGCCTGGCTGCCCGACTGGCTTATGATACCATCGAGCACCTGCTGACCATCGACCATGCGCTGAGCCAGGTGATGGCCAAGCCGGACACGGACATCAAGCTGCGGAACATTCTGCGGCTGGGCGCCTGCCAGATCCTGCTGGAGGATCGCATCCCCGAGAGCGCGGCCACCAACACCTGTGTGGAGCTGTGCAAGGAGCTGGGCATGGAAGGCCTGGCGGGCGTGTGCAACGGCATCCTGCGCAACCTGATCCGCAAAAAGGACGAGCTGACCTGGCCGGATGAAGAAGCTGAACCCATCTGCGCCCTGTCCATCAAGCACTCCGTGCCGGAATGGCTGGTGGAGAAGCTTATCGCCGACTGGGGCAAGGAGGAGGCCATCGCCCTGATGAGCCACAGCGAGCCGGAGACCTATATCTCCGTGCGCCCCAACATGACCGAACTGGACGACGAGGCCTTCGAGGCTCTGCTGAACAAGAAGGTCTGGGAGCATGAGAAGGGCAGCGTCCCCCACAGCTGGCGCATCCGCGGCATGGCGGATATCGGCCAGGACGCGGACTTCCTGGGGGGCAAGTTCTCCATCCAGGGCGAAAGCAGCATGATGGCCTGCATGGCCGTGAACCCCAAGCGTGGTTCCCAGCTGCTGGACGCCTGCGCCGCCCCCGGCGGCAAGACCTGCCTGCTGGCGGAAATGATGGGCGGCACCGGCCGCGTGCAGGCCTGGGAGATGCACGAGCATCGCACGGCGCTGATCACCGCCCAGGCCAAGAGACTGCATCTGGAAAACATTCGCCCCATGACCCGCGACGCCTCCAAGCACCGCGAGGACATGGACATGACCATGGACGCCGTTCTGCTGGACGCTCCCTGCTCCGGCCTGGGCGTGATGAGCGACAAGCCCGACGTGAAGTACCGCGTCACCCCGGAGAGCGTGCAGGAGCTGTGCGGCATTCAGGCCAGCCTGCTGGACGCTGTTGCCCCTTATGTGAAGGAGGGCGGCACGCTGGTGTATTCCACCTGCTCCATGCTCAAGTGCGAGAACGAGCAGCAGGTGGAGGCCTTCCTCCAGCGTCACCCTGAGTTTGAGATCGACAAGCTGCCGGAGAGCATCCCGGAACAGTTCCGCTCGCACTACGGCGTGGGCTTGCAGCTTTTGCCCCACAGGGATCATGTGGAGGGCTTCTACATCTGCCGGATGCGGAGGAAGCGCCTATGATCGAGCTGACCGGGATGAACCCGGCGGAGCTGACCGCATGGTGCAAGGAGCAGGGATTGCCGGGCTTCCGGGGCAAGCAGATCTTCAAGTGGATCCACCAGGGGGCGGACTTTGACGGCATGACCAATTTGCCCAAGGACTTGCGCAGCCGCTTGCAGGAAACGGCCATTGCCCAGCCGGTGGAGATCATCGAAAAGCGCCAGTCACGCCTGGACGATACGGTGAAGTTCCTCTTCGGCCTCAAGGACGGCAACTGCGTGGAGGGCGTGCTGATGCACTACCACCACGGGTACACGCTGTGCATTTCCACCCAGGTTGGCTGCCGCATGGGCTGCACCTTCTGCGCCAGCACGCTGGATGGCTGCGTCCGCAGCCTGACCCCCGGCGAAATGCTGGGCGAGATCCTGTGCGCCAACCGTTTCCTGGATGGGAAGGATCGGGTGCACAATGTGGTGCTGATGGGCAGCGGCGAACCCCTTGACAATTACGACAACGTGATGAAGTTCCTGCGCCTTCTGCGGGAGCCGGACGGGGTGAGCATCGGCCTGAGAAACGTGAGCCTCTCCACCTGCGGCATCGTGCCGAAGATGTACGACCTGGCAGAGGAAGACCTGCCGGTGACGCTGAGCGTTTCGCTCCACGCCCCCAACGACGAGATCCGCCGCCAGACCATGCCCATTGCCAAGGTATATCCTATGGAAGAGCTGCTCAAGGCCTGCCGGAACTATATCGACAAGACCGGCCGCCGGGTGATCTTTGAATACGCCCTGGTGGGCGGCGTGAACTGCGAGGAGAAGCACGCCGTGGAGCTGGCCTCCCGCCTGCGGGGAATGCAGTGCCACGTGAACCTGATCCCCCTGAATGTGGTGGAGGAGCGGGACCTGCGGGGCGTGAACGAGCGCATCGTGAGCGACTTCCTCAAAACCCTTGAAAAGCTGCACATTTCTGCTACCCGCCGCCGGGAAATGGGCGACGACATCGAAGGCGCCTGCGGTCAGCTCCGCAGGAAGACCATCATGGAGAAGAAGCAATGAGCCACAAATTCCGTTTTTCCAAGGAAAGCAAGGAACGCCTGAAAAACTTCCTCCTGGGGGAAAAGTTTGCCCCTGCGGAAGAACCTAAGCCGGAGGAAAAGCCTGCTGATCCCCAGCCTGCTGCCGAGGCGCAGCCTGCTTCGCCTGCCGCGGAATGCCATGTGACGGCGGTGAGCCGCACGGATATCGGCAAAATGCGCAAGACCAACCAGGATGCGCTGATCGAATCTCCCGCCCTGCACCTGTGGGGCGTGGCCGACGGCATGGGCGGGCATAACGGCGGCGAAACGGCCTCCGCCGGCGCCAGGGATAGCCTTATGGAGCTGCTGAAGGGCAAGGCGCCGGAGCAGGGCAGCCTGCGCACGGCCATTGGCGCGGTGAACCGCCGCCTGTTCCTGCAGCAGAAGGAGGACGAAAAGCTTTCCGGCATGGGCACCACCCTGACCGTATTGTGGTTCGCTGATAGCTGCGTGCATATCGGCCACGTGGGCGACAGCCGCGCCTATCGCCTGCGGGATGGGGAGTTCAAGCAGATCACCGACGACCACTCGGTGGTGGCGGAGCTTTTGCGCTCCGGCATGATCACCGCCGAGCAGGCTGCTGCTCACCCCATGCGCAATGTGATCACCCGCGCCGTGGGCACCGAAGAGGGCATCGAGATCGACCTGTTGTGCGAGGAGCGCCGCAAGGGCGATGTGTGGCTGGTCTGCTCCGATGGCCTCTACGGCATGGTGGGGGATGAGAAGATCGAGGAGATCCTCAAGGCCAACAAGCCGGAAAAGGCGGCGGATAAGCTCATTGCTGCTGCCCTGGAGGGCGGCGGCCGGGACAACATCAGCCTGGTGATCCTCCTGGATAAGGAGGGCGACGCATGAGCGAGAAGATCCTTGCAGACCGCTATCGCTTAGTGGAGCAGATCGGCGTGGGCGGCATGGCCATTGTGTACCGCGCCATTGACCAGCGCACCGGCCACAATGTGGCGGTGAAGGTGCTGCGCCCGGAATTCAACCAGGATGCGGAGTTTGTTTCCCGCTTCCAGCGCGAGGCCGAGGCCGCCAGCAAAATGACCCACCACAACATCGTAAACCTGCTGGACGTGGGCATGGACGGCGAGAACCGCTATCTGGTGATGGAATATGTGCAGGGCAAGACCCTGAAGGAGCTGATCAAGGAAAAGGGTCGCCTGACCCCGGCGGTGGCGGCGCAGATCACCATCCGCATCCTGTCGGCTCTGCAGCACGCCCACCAAAACGGCATCATCCACCGCGACATCAAGCCGCAGAACATCCTTGTCCATGCCGATGGCCACATCAAGGTGGCGGACTTCGGCATTGCCCGCATGGCCAACAGCTCCACCCTCACAAGGGGCGACAGCGTGATGGGTTCCGTGCATTATTTCAGCCCGGAGCAGGCCAGCGGCCAGGCCGCCAATGTGACCAGCGACCTGTATTCCGTGGGCGTGGTGCTCTATGAGATGCTCACCGGCCGGGTGCCCTTCGATGGTGATAGTCCCGTGGCGGTGGCTATGCAGCACCTGCATGCCCGTCCCGCGCCCATTGAGAACTTTGCCCCGGAATCTCCTGCGGCCATCAATCATGTGTGCCTGATGGCCATGGAGAAAAAGCCCCAGTACCGCTACCAGAGCGCCCGCGAAATGGCCACCGAGCTGCGCATGGCGCTGGAAGGCCGCACCGAGCAGATGCAGCCGCGCCTGGTGGAAAAGCCCATCGTCCCCGCTGTGCAGCAGGGCGCTGGCAGCGCCCTGGGCAAGGCGGAAATGGGTGTGGCGCGGTATAACACCGTGCGCCGCCGCCCGGTGAAAAAGCACCAGGGGCTGTGGATCCTCTTTTCCCTGTTCATGACTGCCCTGGTGTGCTACGGCCTGTATGTGGGCGGCGCTGTGATCTATGAGAACGTGGTGAATTCCACCCCTGTGCCGGATTTTGTGGGCATGGAGGTCACCGTGGCGCAGCGCACGGCCCAGCGTGCCGGGCTGACCCCTCAAATTGTGGAGATCAACCACCCCACCATATCCTCCGGCACGGTGATCCTGCAGGCCCCGGAGGTGGACACCACCCTGCGCAAGGGCGACTCCGTGGTGCTGACGGTCTCGAAGGGGCCTGCCACCCAGCAGCTGCCCAACATTGAGGGCATGTCCACCCAGGACGCCATCAACACCCTGCAGCCCATGGGCATCACGCTGATGGTGCTGGAGCGTGTGGTCTCCTCGGACGTGCAGGCTGACCTGATCATCAAGCAGACCCCGGAGGCTGGCGCCCCCTGCAAGGTGGGCGACATTGTGCAGGTCACGGTGTCCGGCGGCGTGACCTATGTGCCGAACCTGCTGGGCAATCCTCTTTCTGCCGCCCAGGAGCGCCTGGGCAGCCTGGGGCTGAGCATGAACGCCAGCGTGACCTATGTGGACACCACCGAGGCAGCGCTTCACAACACCATCGCCTCCCAGACCCCCGCGGCCGAGACCCCGGTGATCCTGGGCGGCCAGGTGGCGGTGACGGTGTACCGCGTGCCGGAGCTGATGGCCGGCGCCAAGGTGATCCTCGATCTGCCCCAGTCCGACAGCCTGACCTCCGTGCGCATCACCCTCAACGGCGGCAATGGCGAGGTGACGGTGTTCCAGGGTGAATTCCCGGCCAACGCCAGCCGCCACCCGGAGGTGGAGTTGAAGGCGCAGGAGGCCGGTGACTACACCTATCGCGTGTATTTCAACGAAAAGTTTGCCTATCAGCATCAGGTGACGCTGAAATGATGGGAGGAACCATGACGGAAACCGAAATGAAGCAGGGTACGCTCATCCGCGGCTTTGGCGGATTCTACGTGGTGGTGGACGGCCAAGGCTGCGAGTATACCCTGCGCTGCAAAAAGAAATTCCGGCGGATGAAGCTCTCGCCCCTGGTAGGGGACGAGGTGCTGTTCACCCCCGGCAGCGGCGAGGAGCACGGCTGGCTGGAGGAGATCCTGCCCCGCAGCTCCGAGTGCCTGCGCCCCCCGGTGGCCAATGTGGCGCTGCTGCTCATCGTGGTCGCCCCCGTGCCGGAGCCCGACCTGCTGCTGGTGGATCGCATGATGGTGCGCGCCCGCGCCCAGCAGATGGACATGCTGCTGGTGATCAATAAGTGCGACCTGGACGAATCCCTGGCTGATGAGCTTCGCGCCCAGTACGCCGGAGCCGATGTGCAGGTCTGCCCGGTATCGGCCAAGTCCGGTAAGGGGCTGAGCGAGCTGAAAGCCCTGATGGGCAGCCGGCTGTGCTGCCTCACGGGGCAGAGCGGCGTGGGCAAAAGCACGCTGCTCAACGCCCTCTTCGGCCTGGAGCTGGAGACGGGGGAGATCAGCCGGAAGATCCAGCGGGGCAAGAACACCACCCGCCACGCCGAACTGCTGATGCAGGACGGCATGCGGGTGCTGGACACGGCAGGCTTCAGCCTGCTGGAGCTGGATGGCGGCATGGAGCCCATTACCCTCAAGGAGTATTACCCGGAGTTTGCCGACCACGAGGGCGAGTGCCGCTTTGAACCCTGCTACCACGACAGGGAGCCGGGGTGCAGCGTTACCGCCGCCGTGAACGAAGGAACCATTCACCCGGAACGTGTGGCACGCTATCGTGAACTGCTCTCAGAAGTGAAACAGGCATGGAGGGATAGGTATGATTAAGGTATCACCGTCGATCCTGGCGGCGGATCCCCTGAACATGGAGCGCGATGTGCAGCGCATGGTGGATGCTGGCTGCGATTTGCTCCATGTGGACATCATGGATGCGCATTTCGTTCCCAACCTCAGCTACGGTCCTGCCCTGGCGGAGGCGCTGCACAGCCGCTTTACCATTCCGCTGGATGTGCACCTGATGATGGACAACCCGGAGAGCTACCTCGATACCTTTGCCAAGGCTGGCGCCTGGGGCATCACCATTCACGCGGAGATTCCCGGTGATGTGCCTGCTATGCTGAAGCACATCCGCGACCTTGGCCTGAACGTGGGTCTCTCCGTGAAGCCCGGCACCCCGGTGGAGAGCATCCGCGACCTGCTGCCCATGGTGGACATGGTGCTGATCATGACCGTGGAGCCTGGCTTTGGCGGGCAGAAGTTCCAGAGCGCCATGCTGGAGAAGATCCGCACCCTGCGCACCTGGGGCTATGCTGGCCTCATCGAGGCCGACGGCGGCGTGTCGCTTGCCAACCTGCCCGATCTGAAAGCCGCTGGCCTGGACGTGGCCGTGATGGGCACCGCCATGTACAAGAGCGAGAACCCGGCCAGGGACATGGAGATCATCCACGCGATGTAAATACTTGCGCCTCCTGTGGGGAAAACTGCCCCCAGGAGGTGTTTTTTGTGGAGCAGAAGCCGAAAAAGCCGTCCCGCAGGCTCTTCATCCTGGGCAAGAAAAAGAACCTGATGGAACGCAGACACAACCAGTAGACAAAAATAATTTTCAAAAACACAATATATAGTGTTTCACTTTCCTGAAATGGGTGTATAATACATCCAAGGAGATGATCACTATGGCTTGCAATGTTACGGTAACCGGCGGTCAGCTGGAACAGGCCGAAATCAATGCCTACATCCAGCGCGCCAAAGAGAAATTCGGCAAGGAACCCTTCGGCATCGATATCCATGTGGACGGCGACTACGTCGACCTGTCCTACGACTTCGGCAACCAGCCCTTCCACCGCATCCGCCGCATCACCGGCTACCTCGTCGGCACCCTCGACCGCTTCAACAACGCCAAGCGCGCCGAAGAATCCGACCGCGTGAAGCACGGTATCTGAGGAGCGGCGCCAGAGAGGGCTCTGCCCTCTCTGGACTCTCCCGCGAAGGGACTTCGTCCCTTTCGAAACCCATGCGGGGAGGGCGGACGAACGCCTGCCAAGCAGGGGTCACGGTGCGCAACGGGCGCACCGCGACGCATGGGTGCAACACAGCAAAAAAGGCAGCTGCAGAGATGCAGCTGCCTTTTCGCAAACTCAAGGGGGAGGTATCGGAGGTGGAACGCCTCCGATTCAATTCGTATCCGGCGGCTCTGCCGCCGGGGCGGGTCGTTTTCGCCTCTGGCGAAAACATTCCTTACGCGAAGGAGCGGCCGTGGGCTTTAGCCCACAGCGACGTAGCGCCAAAACCTCAAAGAAGTGGCCTTCAGGCCACTTCTTTGAAAGCGCGTCAGCGCTTAGTACATTCCGCCCATGCCAGCGCCGCCAGCGGGAGCAGCGGGTTCGGGAGCGGGGATGTCGGCAACAAGGGATTCGGTGGTCAGTACCATCGCGGCCACGGAGGCGGCGTTCTGCAGCGCGGAACGGGTCACCTTGGTGGGGTCAATGATGCCGCGCTCGATCATGTCCACATATTCGCCCTTCAGAGCGTCGTAGCCATAGCCGGGCTTCTTGGCATTCTTGATGTTCTCCACGATCACGCTGCCGTCAATGCCAGCGTTCATGGCGATCTGACGGATGGGCTCCTCCAGGGCGCGCAGCACGATCTGCACACCGGTCTTGGCGTCGCCGGCATGGTTGGCCAGCTCGGCCTGCACCTGGGGCAGCACGCTCAGCAGGGCGATGCCGCCGCCGGGGACGATGCCCTCTTCAGTGGCAGCACGGGTGGCGGCCAGGGCGTCCTCGATGCGCAGCTTGCGCTCCTTCATCTCGATCTCGGTGGCAGCGCCGACCTGGATCACAGCCACGCCGCCAGCCAGCTTGGCCAGGCGCTCCTGGAGCTTCTCGCGGTCGTAGTCGGAGGTGGTCTCGGCAATTTGCGCCTTGATCACGTTCACGCGGGCTTCGATGTCGGCCTTGTCGCCAGCGCCGCCCACGATGGTGGTGTTTTCCTTGTTGACCTTGATCTGGCGGGCACGGCCCAGCAGGCTCAGGTCAGCTTCCTTCAGCTCCATGCCGGTCTCGGAGGAGATCACGGTGCCGCCGGTGAGGATGGCGATATCCTGCAGCATTTCCTTGCGGCGGTCGCCAAAACCGGGGGCCTTCACGGCCACGCAGGTGAAGGTGCCGCGGAGCTTGTTTACCACCAGGGTAGACAGGGCTTCGCCCTCAACATCCTCGGCGATGATCAGCAGCTTCTTGCCGGTCTGCACCACCTGCTCCAGCACGGGCAGCACTTCCTGGATCACGCTGATCTTCTTGTCGGTGATCAGCACCAGGGGATCGTCCAGCACGGCTTCCATCTTCTCGGTATCGGTGACCATGTAGGCGGAAGCATAGCCGCGGTCGAACTGCATGCCTTCCACGGTGGTCATGCCGGTGGTCATGGTCTTGCTCTCTTCCACGGTGATCACGCCGTCAGCGCCCACGATCTCCATAGCGTCGGAGATCAGCTTGCCGATAGTCTCGTCAGCGGCGGAGTTGGCGGCAACCTGGGCGATAGCCTGCTTGCCGTTGATGGGCTGGGACAGGTTGCGCAGGCCTTCCACGGCGGCCTCGGTGGCAGCCTCGATGCCCTTCTTCAGCACCATGGGATTGGCGCCGGCGGCCAGATTGCGCAGGCCTTCGCGGATGATAGCCTGAGCCAGCAGGGTGGCGGTGGTGGTGCCGTCGCCAGCCACGTCGTTGGTCTTGGTGGAGACTTCCTTCACCAGCTGAGCGCCCATGTTCTCAAAGGGATCTTCCAGCTCGATCTCCTTGGCGATGGTCACACCGTCGTTGGTGATGAGGGGAGCGCCGTACTTCTTGTCCAGCACCACATTGCGACCCTTGGGGCCCAGGGTGATCTTGACGGTATCAGCCAGAGCATTGACGCCCTTTTCCAGGCTGCGGCGAGCCTGCTCGCCAAACTGAATCTGCTTAGCCATAATGCGTTGACTCCTTTACAAATCGAAATTACTCAACAACTGCCAGAATATCGCTCTGACGGACGATAATGAGTTCCTCGCCGTCCACCTTCACTTCGGTGCCGGCATACTTGGAATAGATGACCTTCTGGCCAACTTCCACCTGCATGGTGACTTCCTTGCCGTCCACCATGCCGCCGGGGCCAACAGCCAGCACCTTGGCCATCTGGGGCTTCTCCTGGGCAGCGGTGGTGAGGATCAGACCAGACTTGGTGGTCTCCTCGGCTTCAACATTCTTGATGACAACGCGGTCACCCAAAGGCTTCACGGTCATGATTTCAATTCCTCCTGACTTCTGATTGAGGGCTGTTAGCACTCTTGATGGTCGAGTGCTAAAATCGTACGTTGCTAATATACGCTATTTAAGGAAGATTAGCAACTGCGAAGGGTGGTAAATTTGGGAAAAATCAAGCAAAAATGGCTTAATAGGTGCAAATATCTCGCGAATGCTTGCAATTTTGAAAAATCATCATTTCGTGGTACAATAGCGCCGGAAGGGGGATGAACCATGGACTTTGCCGAACTGCTTTTGCGCTGGTACGATCAGCACGCCCGTGTGCTGCCCTGGCGGGGCATCCACAATGCCTATCACACCTGGGTTTCCGAGACCATGCTCCAGCAGACCCGGGTGGAAACGGTGCTGGCGTATTTCGAACGGTTCATCCGGCGCTTTCCCACGGTGGAAGCCCTGGCTGCCGCCCCGGAGGACGAGGTGCTGAAGCTGTGGGAAGGCCTGGGCTACTACCGCCGAGCCCGCAACCTGCACAAGGGTGCGCAGCAGGTGGTGGCGGAGCATGGCGGGGTGATCCCCAGGGACGTGAAGGAGCTTATGAAAATCAGCGGCATTGGCGAATACACCGCAGGTGCCATTGCCAGCATTGCCTATGAGCAGGCCGTGCCTGCGGTGGACGGCAATGTGATCCGCGTGGTGAGCCGGGTTAAGGGCATACGAGAGAATGTGGGCATCCCCTCGGTAAAGCGGCGCATCGCCCAGGAGGCCGCCGCCCTGGTGCCGGAAAACCGCCCCGGCGATTTCAACCAGGCCATGATGGACCTGGGCGCGACCATCTGCGTGCCGGGAACGCCCAGCTGCGAGCGCTGCCCCGTGGCCGCTCTGTGCGACGCCTATCGCGAGGGCGATGCGGAGGACATCCCCGAACTGCCCCGGAAGAACCCGCCCAGGGTCATCGACTACGACCTGTGCCTGATCTTCAACGGCAATCGTGTGCTGATGCGCCAGCGTACAGAGACTATGCTGCAAGGCCTGTGGGTATACCCCATGGTGGAAGAGCACCACACCGCCAAGCAGCTGCCTGCCCTGGTGAAACGCAAGATCGGCCTGCCGGTGACAGACATACAGCCCGCAGGGGAGGCCAAGCACATCTTCACCCACCAGGTGTGGCAGATGAAGCTCTACATCATGCAGACCACCGCGGAAGCTCCCGCAGGCTGGCGGTTTGTGACGGGGGCAGAAATGGAGAAACTCACGATTCCCACAGCCGTCAGGAAGGCGTTAGTGGTGGTGAGGAAAGTAATGGAGGAACAAAATGAAAATACAGTTTGAAGGAAAAGATAAAGCAAGCGAAATCATTGAGTATATATACCAGCATAATAACAACACGGAAGAATATTGCCACCTGTGTCCACGTGAACATGGTGAATTAGTCTCAGCTATCGAACGTCTTGCAGGCCAGGAATCCTCATCCCTGCTGGTCATTCGTGACGAAAACAACGAGATCCGGGGTGTTTTTCGGCTGCTGGTGGAGGAAGACGACCGCTACCTTGAAATGCTTTGGGGATTCGTGCAGGAGCCTTCTGTGTATGAGGTGCTGTTTGATCACCTGCGGGAGGCGTACAGCGGCTATCACCTGGACGCGGTGGTCACAAAGGTGAATCAGACAATGTATCATGCTTATGAAAAGCAGGGTATTGTTTATAATGATGAAGAAATGGAAATGCACCTGGGCGAATATACGCCCAAGCCTGTGAGTGCTAATATCGTCAAGTACAAACCAATCTATGAGCAGTCCTTCCGTGCGATCCACGATGATGAAGGTGTGTATTGGACGGCAGAGCGTATGCTACAGGCGCTGGATCGCTACAATGTGATGCTGGCGGTGGAGAATGGCGAGGCGGTGGGGTACATCGAAATGACCACCGGCTGTGAGGAAAACGAGCCGATCCAGCTGCTTGTAGCACCAGAGCATCGCGGAAAAGGATATGGCCGTGCGCTGCTGCAGGCAGCCATCGAGGCAGAACTGCCGAAGAAAGTGATGCTGGAGGTTTATGTGAACAACACGCCCGCGGTGAACCTGTACCGCAGTTTGGGCTTCAAGGAAACGCTGCGGGAGTATCTGGGAAGCATGACCGTGTAAGGAGAAACGGGCAGCCCTCTCAGTCAGCGCAAGCGCTGACAGCTCCCCCAGAGGGGGAGCCAAGAACATGCAGAATATGAAAACAGCTCCGGCTATGCATTGCCGGAGCTGTCCTTATTTGTATGCGAAAGTCGCCGTTCTTCGGGAGAGAGCGCGAGAGAGGGGCTTCTTTCAAAGAAGCCGCCTCTCTCGCACGCTGCATCAAAGCTCCCTATTCTGCTTCTGCGCAGCCAAGGCGGCGAGGCAGTTTTGCTTGCTGCGCTCGATGTGCTTGCCCATGAGCTCGGTGAAGCTTTCCAGGTCGCGCTTTTCCACGTATTCCACGAGCTTATAGTGCTCGTCGTGGGCGGCGGAGCGGCGGTTCTCCTGCTGGATGGACATGGCGGAGAAGCGGGTGATGAACTCGTCCTGGCTTTCGATGACGCGCAGGATGCGGTTCTGGCGGCACAGGCGGGTGAGCTGGGTGTGGAAGGCGCGAGCCATGGGGGAGAGGGTCTCGATATCGCCGCGCTCCATCACCTCGTCCATCTCGCGGAGGCGCTGCTTCAGTTCGGCAATGTCCTCGGCGGTGGCGTTGCGGATGATGGCGGGCAGGGTGAGCATCTCCAGGGAGTTGCGGATGGTGTAGATCTCCTCCACATCGGCGATGGTAAAGGCGCGCACCACCACGCCTCGGCGCAGCACGTACTCCACCAGGCCGTCGCGCTCCAGCTTGCGCAGGGCCTCGCGCAGGGGCGTGCGGCTGATGTGCAGGCGCTCGGCATAGTCGGTCTCCACAATGCGCTCGCCCGCGGGGATATCGCCGGTGATAATGGCGTGCTTGAGCACCTCGTAGGCGATCTCGCGGATGGGTCGGCTTTCCATCATGGGCTGGAAGAGGGAGTTGGTCATCATGGTAAAGCAGCTCCTTGCAGGTCGGTGGTCAAAAGCGCATGTGTACATTGTATGCACTTTGTATACAAGGATAATACAATCCCCTTTTTCTGTCAAGAGCGTGGGCGAAGTTTCGCGAAATTTGCAAAAAGGGTTTACTTTTTTTTGTGTTAGGTGTATACTTTGTTAGGTTGTCAAAGCTATCCTTTAATCACAGCACCGCGAGGCTGGGAAGGTTCGTGCAGACATCAAAGATGATATTTGTATCAGTACGCCTTTTTCCGCCGCAGCGGGTGAGGCGTTTTCTTTTTGGAAATGGAGGTCGTGACGATGGCAGGCGGAATCCCCAAGGCACAACTGATGAACGGTGAAACGATGCAGCGTGCGCTGACCCGCATGGCGCATGAGATCATGGAGCAGCTCGCTCCCCTGGACAATGTGGTGATGGTGGGTATCCGCCGCCGCGGTGTGCCGCTGGCACAGCGCCTGGCTGATATCATCGAAGCCTACGAGCATGTGAAGATCCCCGTGGGTGAGGTGGACATCGCCATGTACCGCGATGACCTGGCCAACCATGAACTGAAGGTGCAGGAGCAGAACATCCCCTTTGATGTAGCTGGCCGCACCGTGGTGCTGGTGGACGACGTGCTGCACACCGGCCGCACCACCCGCGCTGCCATGGACGCGATCCTGGATCAGGGCCGTGCGGAGAAGATCCGCCTGGCGGTGCTGATCGACCGCGGCCACCGCGAGCTGCCCATCCGCCCCGACTATGTGGGCAAGAATGTGCCTACCGCCCAGAACGAGCGCATCGGCGTGCAGATGGCCGAGATCGACGGCGGCGACGGTGTGGCGCTGTACTGATTTGGTGATCGCCGGAGCAATCCGGAGTTCATAGATTACACTAATTTAGAGGAAGGGAAGTATTACCAATGAGCGAGAATCAGAAGCTTTCTCCTGCCAAGTTTGGTTTGCTTGGTTTCCAGCACATGTTCGCCATGTTTGGCGCAACGGTTCTGGTACCTGCGCTGACGCAGATCTACGCCCCCGAGGCTGTGGCGGGCATCTCGGTTTCTGCAACGCTGTTCTGGGCTGGCCTGGGCACGCTGCTGTTCCATTTCCTGACCAAGTGGAAGGTTCCGGCCTTCCTGGGTTCCTCCTTTGCTTTCCTGGGCGGCTATGAGGCTGTGAAGGCTCTTGTGGCCAACAGCGGCACGGGCGCCAACTGGATTCCCTATGCGGGTCTGGGTGTTGCGGCGGCTGGCCTGCTGTATGTGCTGCTTTCTGCTCTGTTCAAGGCTTGCGGTGCGGAAAAGGTCATGCGCTTCTTCCCGCCGATCGTCACCGGCCCCATCATCATCTGCATTGGCATCACGCTGGCCAACAGCGCCATCAACAACTGCGCCAACAACTGGTGGATTGCCATCCTGGCGGTGGGCATTGTGATTGCTTTCAACATCTGGGGCAAGGGCATGTTCAAGATCATCCCGATCCTGCTGGGCGTTGTCGGTTCCTATGCGGTGGCTGCCCTGTGCGGCATGGTGGACTTCACTCCTGTGGCTCAGGCTGCATGGATTGGCCTCCCCCTGAAGATGGAAGATACTGCCTTCTCCCTGTTTGCTGGTGTGGATGTCTCCTTGCTGATTTCTGCGCTGATCACCATGGTTCCGATCGCTCTGGCGACCATGATGGAGCACATTGGCGATATTTGCGCTATCTCCTCCACGGTTGGCAAGAACTTCGTTAAGGAGCCCGGCCTGCATCGCACGCTGCTGGGTGACGGCCTGGCCACTTCTCTGGCTGCTCTGTTCGGCGCTCCCGCCAACACGACCTATGGCGAGAATACCGGCGTACTGGCTCTGACCAAGGTCTACAATCCCGGCGTTGTCCGTCTGGCGGCTGTGATCGCCATCGTGTTCTCCTTCTGCCCCAAGTTTGCTGCTCTGATCTCCTGCATGCCCGCTGCTACCATCGGCGGCGTGTCCATGATCCTCTACGGCATGATCTCCGCTGTCGGCGTTCGCAACATTGTTGAGAATCAGGTGGACTTCTCCAAGTCCCGCAACGTGATCATCGCTGCTCTGATCATGTCCTTGGCTCTGGGCATCAACTTCTCCAACGCTGGCGCGATCATCTTCAACATTGGCGAAGTGACCATCCGCCTGTCCGGCCTGGCCGTGGCTTCCCTGGTGGGCATCATCCTGAACGCTGTCCTGCCCGGCAACGACTACAAGTTTGGCGACAACGACCAGGGCGACCAGTCCGTGAACTTCAAGGTGTAACCAGAGGCTCTGCCTCTGGACTCCGCCCAAGGGGCTTTGCCCCTTGGGAATCCCCGCGAAGGGACTTCGTCCCTTTCGAAACCCACTCTGTTAGCAATAGCAGGGTGGGTTTTCTGTTGGGGTCACGGCGCAAATACGGTTGCGCCGCGACGCGGAGGTAGTTGGTGAGGCTCCCCTTCGTAGGGGAGCTGTCCCGAAGGGACTGAGGGGTTGAGCCTCCCTCCCCGAGGGAGGTGGCCGAGCGTAGCGAGGACGGAAGGAGTGGTTCTGCTACTTGCATCAACATCTAACTTCTTCCTGCACCCGTAGGGGCGATCTGCGATCGCCCGTCCGTCCACAAACCAAATTCCGCATTCCGAATTCCTAATTCCGAATTAAAAAAACACGCCGCGTCTTCTTCAGAAGACGCGGCGTGTTTTTTACGCTTCCTTCATCATGGCCATGCCCGCCAGGATCAGCACGGGGAACACCATGGCCACCATCAGGCCGTTTTGCAGGCTGCCGCCGGTGGCGTTGGCCACCATGCCCACCACCGTGGGGCCGGAGGAACAGCCCAGGTCGCCAGCCAGCGCCATCAGGGCATACATGGCGGTGCCGCCGGTGGGCAGCGCCTTGGCGCCCATGCTGAAGGTGCCTGGCCAGAAAATGCCCACCGAGAAGCCGCACATAGCGCAGCCCAGCAGGGCGAACAGCGGGCTGCCGCTGAAGGCCGCCACCACATAGCACACAATGCACAGCGCGGCGCTGCCCATCATGAACTGCTTCAGGGGGAGTTTATCGCTGAACTTGCCATACAGGGCGCGTGCGGTGCCCATCAGGATGGCGAAGGCGCAGGGGCCAGCCAGGTCGCCCATGGTTTTGCTCACCTTCAGGCCGCTCTCGGCAAAGGCGCTGGCCCATTGGCTCATGGCCTGCTCGGAAGCACCGGCGCAGACCATCAGCACCATCAGCAGCCAGAACACCTTCTGCTTGAAAAGCCCTGCGATGGACAGCTGCTTTTCTTCCTCGGCCACGATGGGGTAGAGCGGCACCAGTGAGAAATAGACAATGTTCATCAGCGGCACCAGCGCCCACAGGCAGGCCAGCACCCGCCAGCTGCTGATGCCGAACACCGCGAAGAACGCTGTGCTGACCACCACCAGGAACACATGCCCCCAGCAGTAGAAGGAGTGCAGCAGGCTCATGGCGGCTTCCTTTTTCTTGGTGGGGCAGGCCTCCACAATGGGGCTGACCAGCACCTCAAGGATGCCGCCGCCCAGGGCATACAGCACCACGGCGGTCATGATGCCCGCATAGGGCGTCAGCACAGAGGGCAGCACCGCCAGGCCGATCAGTCCGGCGGCGCACAGCACATGAGCCGCCACGATGCAGGGGCGGTAGCCGATCTTGTCCACCACCTTGGCGCTGATCAGGTCAACGCCCAGCTGCACCAGAAAGTTGATGGTGGTGATCAGCGTGATCTGATCCAGCGTCAGGCCGAAATCGGCCACGAAGGTGAGGAACAGCAGGGGAGCAAAATTGTTGATGATGGCCTGGGTGATATACCCCAGGTAACTGGCGTAGATGGTATGCTCGTAGCTCTGACGGATGCGGGCAAGCATGGGGCAGAGACCTCCTTTGGTATTGTCCCGGCCATGATACCATAATATGAAGGAAAAAGAAAGAGAGAAAAAAGTTTTCCAGGGGGTTGACAAACGGGAGAATCAGAGTATAATAACACATGAACAAATGCTCATATGTTTTATGAAGGGAGCATCACTCATGAAGAAGACCTGGCGGATCGAGAACCTGGATTGTCCCAACTGTGCGGCCAAGCTGGAGCGGGCGCTGTCGGCGCTGCCCGGCGTGGAGGCGGCCAGCGTGAACTTTGTGAACAAAACCGTGTCCATCACCGCAGGGGAGAAGGACTTTGCCGCTGTGGAGCAGGCCGTGAAGGCCGAGACCGCCCGCGTGGAGCCGGAGGCGCAGCTGGTGGAGGATGCACATGAGCATCATCACCACGACCACGACCATGACCACGACCACGACCACCATGACCATCACCATGAGGAAAAGCCCGTGCTGCTCTACCGTGTGGGGGCGGCGGTGGCGCTGCTGGTGGCGGGGCTGCTGCTGCCCGCGCCCCTCAGCGTGGTGCTGTTTGTGGCGGCTTATCTGCTGGCGGGGTACGACATTCTGCTCTCTGCGCTGCGGAACATCCGCCGGGGCGAGATCTTCGACGAGAACTTCCTGATGTCCGTGGCCTCCCTGGGCGCGATGCTCATGGGCGAGTATGCCGAGGGCATTGCCGTGCTGGCGCTGTATCAGGTGGGCGAGTGGTTCCAGCACCGGGCGGTGGACAGGAGCCGCGCTTCCATTTCCGCGCTGATGGACATCCGGCCTGACTATGCCAACCGCCTGGTGGATGGCCAGGTGGAAAAGGTCTCGCCGGAAGAGGTGCAGGTGGATGAGCTGATCCTGATCCGTCCCGGCGAAAAGGTGCCGCTGGACGGCGTGGTGGTGGAGGGCGTTTCCAGCCTGAACACCGTGGCCCTTACTGGTGAATCCCTGCCCAGGGATGTGCAGGCGGGGGACAGCATCCTCAGCGGCAGCGTGAACCTTTCGGGTATGCTCACGGTGCGGGTCACCAGCGCCTATGGCGAATCCACCGTGGCCAAGATCCTGCGCCTGGTGGAATCCTCTGGCGAAAGCAAGGCGCAGACGGAGAAGTTCATCACCCGCTTCGCCCGGCTGTACACGCCCCTGGTGTGCCTGGCGGCGGTGCTGGTGGCGGTGGTGCCGTCCCTGTTTGACGGCCAATGGCTGGAGTGGATCCGCCGCGCGCTGACCTTCCTGGTGATCTCCTGCCCCTGCGCGCTGGTGATCTCCGTACCGCTGACCTTCTTCAGCGGCATTGGCGGCGCCAGCCGGAAGGGCGTGCTGATCAAGGGCGCCAACTACCTGGAGGCGCTGTCCAAGCTGGACGCTGTGGTGTTTGACAAGACCGGCACCCTGACCCGGGGCGAGTTTGCCGTGGCGAAGGTGGTGCCGCAGGTGGGCACCCGGGAGCAGCTGCTGGAAATGGCCGCCCTGGCCGAGAGCAGCTCCACCCACCCCATTGCCCGATCCATCATGATGGCCTGGGGCGGGGAGATCGACCACAGCCGCATTGGACAGGTGGAGGAGACCGCCGGTCACGGCCTGATGGCCGAGGTGGACGGGCGGCGCATCCATGCGGGCAATGCCAAGCTGATGGCCTCCATCGGCGTGGCGGCTGCAGCGGTGCAGGAGAGCGGCACCATCGTCCATGTGGCGGCGGATGGCGTGTATCAGGGCTATCTGGTGATTGCGGACGAGATCAAGCCTACAGCAGCCCAGGCCATGGCCGACCTGAAGGCGGCAAATGTACGCCGCCTGGTGATGCTCACCGGCGACCGTCGGGCCGTGGCGCAGGACATTGCTGATCAGCTTCGGCTGACGGAAGTCCATGCGGAGCTGCTCCCTGGCGACAAGGTGACCCACCTGGAGCGCCTGCTGGGCGAGGGCAAGGTGGCCTTCGTGGGCGACGGCATCAACGACGCCCCGGTGCTGCGCCGTGCTGACGTAGGCATCGCCATGGGCGGCGTGGGCAGCGATGCCGCCATCGAGGCCGCCGACGTGGTGCTGATGGACGACGATCCCGCCAAGCTGCCCCTGGCCATCCGCATGGCGCGCAAGACCATGGGCATCGTGAAGCAGAACATCGTGTTCGCGCTGGGCATCAAGCTGCTGGTGATGCTGCTGGGCGTGCTGGGCATTGCGAATATGTGGATCGCCGTGTTTGCCGATGTGGGCGTGGCCATGCTGGCCATCCTCAACGCCATGCGGGCGATGAAGTAAGGAGTGCAATATGGCTGACAAGATCAAAAGCGCCTATCAGACCTCAAAGAATATCTATGATGATGTGCTGACCCAGGGCAGCTTCTTGAGCAGGCTGTATATCAGGCTGTTCTGGAGCGGCACGGATGACAATGAAGTGGCCAGAAAGGTGCTGGCCTATATCCCGGATGATTTCGATGGCGCGCTGCTGGATGTGCCTGTGGGTACCGCAGTGTTTACCTGGCAGAAGTGGGCGCAGCTGAAAAAAGCCCGCATCACCTGCCTGGATTACAGCGAGGATATGCTTGCGCAGGCGCGGGAGCGGCTGAAGGATTACGCCCATGTGGCATGCATCCAGGGCGACGTGGGCAGCCTCCCCATGCCGGACGCTTCCTACGATGTGGTGATGAGCATGAACGGCTTCCATGCCTTTCCTGATAAGGAAAAGGCCTTTCAGGAAACCTGGCGGGTGCTGAAGCCGGGCGGAGCATTCGTTGCCTGCTTTTACATCAAGGGAAAATCGCGCATGACGGATTGGCTGGTGCGGCGTGTTCTTTCCAAGAAGGGCTGGTTTACACCGCCATTCCACACGGAGGATGAACTGCGCAGAATGCTGGGCAAAATGTACCGGGAGGTTGATATGCACACGGATGGCTCCATGGTCTATTTCCGGTGCAGGAAGTAAGCTGGAGGACGTTCAGGGAGGGATGCTCCATGTTCTGGGATAAGGTGGCAGGCGTATACGATGTTTTCACCCATGTGATCAACAGAAAGGCCAGCCTGGGGATGCGGGATGCAGTAGCCGCGCTGATTGGGTCTGATGATGAAGTGCTGGAATGCGCCTGCGGCACGGGACTGCTTACCGAGGCCATGGCGGGCAGGTGCAAGCACCTGACGGCCACGGACTTCTCCGAAAAGATGCTCTTGCAGGCGGAGAAGAAGTGCCGCGCCTACGGCAACGTGAGCTTTGAGCAGGGGAACATTCTGGCGCTGGATTACCCCGACGCCAGCTTCGACGCGGTGGTGGCGGCCAATGTGATCCACCTGCTGGACGAGCCCCACAGGGCGCTGAGCGAAATGCACCGCGTGTGCCGGCCGAGCGGCAGACTGATCATTCCCACGTATATGAACCAGAACAAAAGGGGAAAGACCAATGGTTTTGCTCAGGCGGTCGGAGAGGCCAGCGATGTGTTCAAGCGCCAGTTCACCATGGAAAGCTATCAGCAGTTCTTCCGGAAGGCGGGCTATGCCAATGTCGAATACACGCTGTATAAAGGAAGGATCCCCTGCGCGGTGGCGGTGATCACCAAGGAATGAAACAAAGGAGCTTCCCGGGTCGGGAAGCTCCTTTTGCTGTGCGATGAAATTACTGTTCGATCTCAATGTAGGCGATGGCGTCCACGCTGGCGGGAACCAGGCTGTTGGCCTCGAAATACTTCATGAAATCGGAGGGGAGGTTCTGGCGGAAGGTCAGGCTGCTGCCGGGGGTGAGGCCGACTTCGTACAGGCCGTTGTTGTACAGGTAGAGGATATTGCCCTCGGCGTCCAGCAGCGCCATCACCAGATTCAGGTTATACACGGTTTCCTCGGTGTTGTTGGTCACGGTGGCGTACATGTAGTTGTAGGTCGCCCAGTCGCCTTCCACGCCCAGCTCCAGCTTGGTCTCCACGGGATAGCGCACGTTGGCGTAGTCGTTGTCGCTGCGGCCGGTGACGGTCAGCAGGTGGTCGTCGGGCACCAGGGTCAGGTCGTCCATGTACTCGTTGACGCGCACATAGGTGTATTCGCCGGGCTGCAAATAGCGGGCGTGGGCGTTGATCCACTCAGAGGAATGGATGGCGTCGCCCTCGGCATTGTAAACTTCCAGCACGCCTGCATTGACCTTGATGGGCTTGTCGCCGGTGTTTTCCACCTTGGCGTAGCAGTAATAGCGGTTGCTGTATTCATCGGCAAGATGGATGAAGCTTTCCTGAGCCACGTTCACTTTGCCGGCGGCCAGGGCGGACACGCAGGTGCAGCACAGCGCCAGGAGCAGCGAAATGATCTTCTTCATGATTTTTTTCCTCCCGTTTGTGTTGGTGAAAATAGTATACGGGGAGGAAGCTTTTGCTGTCAATGGTATATCTGGTGCGGCCTACTGCACCTGCACATGCTTGCGCATATGCAACAGCGCATTCTTCTCCAGCCGGGAGACCTGGGCCTGGCTGATGCCGATCTCCCCGGCCACCTCCATCTGGGTGCGACCTTCAAAAAAGCGCAGCCGCAGGATCTTCTTCTCCCGCTCGTTCAGCCGCTGCAAACCTTCCTTGATGGACAGCTCCTCCAGCCACTTCTCGTCCTTGGTGTTCTCGTCCTTCACCTGATCCATGATGTACAGCGCGTCACCGCCATCGTTGTACACCGGTTCAAACAGGCTCACCGGATCCTGGATGGCCTCCAGGGCGAACACCACGTCCTGCCGGGGGAGGTGCATTTCCTCGGCGATCTCGGTCACGTCCGGCTCGCGGTTCCATTGGGCTTGCAGGCGGTCGCGGGCCTGCAGCGCCTTGTAGGCGGTGTCGCGCATGCTGCGGCTGACGCGGATCACATTGTTGTCCCGCAGGTAGCGGCGGATCTCGCCGATGATCATGGGCACCGCATAGGTGGAGAAGCGCACGTTTTGGCTGGTGTCGAAGTTGTCCAGCGCCTTCATCAGGCCGATGCACCCCACCTGAAACAGGTCGTCCGCATTCTCGCCCCTGCCGGAAAAGCGCTGGATCACGCTGAGCACCAGCCGGAGATTGCCGTGGATGAACTCATCCCGCGCTTGTTTGTCGCCCCCATGCACCAGGGGAAAGAGCTCCCGCATCCGCTCGTTGGACAGCACCGGGAGGGTGGAGGTGTCCACCCCGCAGATCTCGACCTTGCCGTAAGCCATACCGCTGTGCCTCCTGTTTCACTGATACACAGAGTATGGCACCGGGGCTGCGGGGTTATTCAGCGGCGGCAAAAGGTGACAAAGGTTGTGCGGAGACGGGGAAAATCGACGCTTGTGACGCTATATGCGCAGGTTAACTGCTTGCACGGACTAATTCCCCGTGGAGCCGGTGCAGGATGCGCTTTTCCAGCCGGGAAATGTAGCTCTGGCTGATGCCCAGCACGTCGGCCACTTCCTTCTGGGTCATTTCGGTGCGGCCGCCCAGGCCGAAGCGCAGGTTCATGATCTGCTGCTCCCTGGGGGAGAGGTGGCTTAGGGCGGCGAAGAGCATCTGCTTTTCGGCATTTTCCTCCATGCCGCGGTACACGGTATCGCTTTCTGTACCCAGCACGTCGGAGAGCAGCAGCTCGTTGCCGTCCCAGTCGGTTTTCAGGGGTTCGTCCAGGGAGACCTCCACCTTCGTGCGGGAGAAGCGGCGCAGGAACATCAGCACCTCGTTTTCGATGCAGCGGCTGGCGTAGGTGGCCAGCTTGATCTTCTTGCCGGGGTCGAAGGTGTTCACGGCCTTGATCAGCCCAATGGTGCCGATGGAGATCAGATCCTCCAGCATGACGCCGGTGTTTTCAAACTTGCGGGCGATGAACACCACCAGGCGCAGGTTGCGCTCGATGAGCGTTTGACGGATGGTGCCGTCGTCCTGGTGGAGGCGGGCGCAGAGGGCTTGCTCTTCCTCCAGGGTGAGGGGCGCGGGCAGGGGATCGGGGCCGCCGATGTAATACAGCTCCTGGGTGGTGAGGCGGGAAAGCAGCTCGGTGAGGCGCTGGCGGGCGATGGAATAAAGCTTGAAGGTCATGGACATACAGAGATACCTCCTTGCGGGGATGATGTGACGCTGACGGGCACAAGCGCCTGAAAGCCGCTGTAGCCATCGGGGCTCAGCCCGACCACGGCGTGGACGCTCTGCCAGCCCTGGGGCAAAAGCAATTGCAGCTGCTGGGGACGGAAGATGGGCATCAGCGCGGTGCCTGCCACCGTGCGCACGCTGATGAGCCGCATGCCGGGCAGCAGCTCGCCGGTGCTGGGCAGCAGCTTACTGGCGGCCTGGCGGGAGATGACGATCACCGGCAGGCGGGTGATGGGGTCACGGAGGAGATTGCCGGTATCCACCAGGGCGGTGAGGCTGATGCATTGGCAGCTGTGGGTGATCCGCAGGGTGATGCAGCTGCCCCGGGAGGCGTCGGGCGAGAGGTGAATGAGCAGCGGCAGTAGCCCGAACTGTGCCAGCATGAGGGGAGCATGGCGCAGGCCGAAAGCATGCAGAAGCCGGGTGGAGCCGGTCATCAGCAGGGCGAGCACCAGGCAGCACAGGGATATGGCTTGGCGCCGGGCGCGGGGGATGTTCGGCCAGGCGGCCATGGGCGCGAGGGTGGTGAGGGTCAGCAGCGCTGCCGTTCGCAGGAGCGTACTGCCCTGCATGGCGCACAACAGGCAGATGCTGCCGCAGGCCAGGGCGGTGGCGGTCAGCCGCAGCAGGCTGGCTTTGCGCAGCCCCGTGTGCAGGCCAAGGGAGAGCAGCAGGCTCCATGCGCTGGCGCTTTGCTGCAGGAGATAGAACCAGGCGCTCACCGGCAACGCCTCCTTTGTGGGGAGAGTATAGCGCAGGGGGAAGGGGGGAGGGTGTCGAATGGGGGTGCGAAGTTTGGCGAGGAAACCCAAAGCCTCCCTCCCCGAGGGAGGTGGCAGCCGCTTGCGGCTGACGGAAGGAGTGGTTCTGCTGCTTTTCTCAATGCTTTGCTTTCCTTTGCAACTGTGCATTCATGCAGCGTTGTTCTTTTCGTCTCGGCGAAAAGAACCAAAAGCCGCCCGGGGCCGCTGATGTTATCAAGCGGCGGCAGCGGCCCCGGACCCCCGCTCCTCACAGGGTACGCTGGGCGGAGCGAGTGCAACCCTCCGGGTTCCTCGCGGGGGCGACTAATTTCGCCGCTGTCGTCTTGTTTCGCTTTGGGGCAGATCGCCCGCATTCGCGTGACTCTGTGCACAAAGGTTTGTCGGACTAATGTGCGTTGCCCAGCTTCGTTGTAGGGGCGAACTGTGTTCGCCCGCCACGTTGCTTTTTCTGCCTACTGGGCAATAGGTGCGGCGTGCGGGCGATCACAGATCGCCCCTACATTTGCGCAGCCAAGCAGCTTGGTAAGTAATGCGGCTTTCCACCT